>JAXIYS010000018.1:0-8919 GCA_036304385.1 Collinsella sp.
CCTGAACAATCGTCAATATCGGTCGGAGGGGTGGCTTTGTAAAGCCGTTTGTCTCCACCCGCGTAGCGGGTGGTTTAAGGCTGGCCGCTGCGCGGCCAGCAGACTAAAGTCTTGAACAAAAGCGGAGCGACCGATAAGGTCGCCCCACCGCAGGTAAATAGCTTAGTTGGTATGTCCGCCGCCCGCTGTCATCTGAGCCGCGTGCTCCAGCTGGTCCGCTATGGCCTCCCAGCTTTCGCGGGCGGCCTTCGTGGAACCGGGAAAGTTTACGACAAGTGTATGACCTCGTTGCATGCAAATAGCACGCGAGAGCATAGCGCGGCGCGTCTTGGTCATCGAGTACGCACGAATTGCCTCTGCAATACCCGGCACATCGCGGTCGCAGACGGCACGCGTCGCCTCGGGCGTCACATCGCGCATCGAAAGCCCCGTGCCGCCGCAGGTGAGCACGACATTGGCGTGGCACTCATCGGCGGCTTCCACAATGGCATCACCAATCTCGCTGACGTCATCGCGCACGACCACATGTGAGGCGACCGTCCAGCCCTGCGCCTCGATAAGTTCCTCGAGTGCAGCTCCAGCCTCGTCCTGGGCAAGATCGCGCGTATCCGAGCACGTCACAATCGAAATCTTCAGCTCCATAGCATTCCTCCTACAACACCGTTCCCTCGGGCAGGTCGACACGCACGACATCCACGACGTCGCCTGCCTTGAGCTCACACGGCCCTTCGTCAATACGCAGCAGACAGTTGGCACGCTGCATCGTGCCGAGCAGCGCCGAATTCTGCGTCTTGGCCTCGGTCACCAGCAGCTCATCGGTCTCGGGGTCGCGCAAAACCGTGGCGCGATCGAAGAAGCGTCGGTCCTGGCGCTTTTTCACACCGTGGGTAAGAACCGCTCGCTGCACGGGGCGCGCCCCCTCGGCAAAACCACGCATCTTGCGAATCGCCGGGCGCGCGAGCATCTCAAAGCCCACATACGCCGCGGCCGGATTGCCTGAAAGCCCCAGGTAGGGCTTACCCCCGAGCAAGCCAAACGTGATGGCCTTGCCCGGACGCATCGAAATGCGGTCAAACAGCACCTCGCCCTCGCGCCGGACGAGCGCCGTCACGTAGTCGTAATCGCCCGCCGAGGCGCCACCGCTCGTAATGACAAAATCGCACTCCTGCACGGCGCGATGCACCAGTTCGGCAATCGCCTGCTCATCGTCGGGCGCAATGCCGTAGAACACGGGCTCGGCTCCTGCATCGAGCGCCTCGGCCATCAACGCCGAGGAGTTGGAGTCGCGAATCTGCCCGCGCGCCGGCACGTTACTCGGTGCGACCAGTTCCGTGCCCAGCGAGATGATGCCCACACGCGGGGCAGCGTGCACCTTCACGCTCGCGTATCCGGCGCTTGCCAGCAGACCCGCGCCCGCCGGAGCCACGACCTCGCCGGCGCGCATCACAGCATCGCCGGCATGGGCCTCCTCGGCGGCAGAGCGAACGTTCTCCCCTACCTTGGCCGGCGCCGAGAAGCGAACGTGCGAGCCCTCGTTGCCATCGCCGTCAAGCACGTCGACGATCTCGTATTTCACTACGGCGTCAGCACCCTCGGGCACCGGCGCGCCCGTCATGATGCGGACGGTCTCGCCCGTGCCGACCACGCCCTCAAAGACATGGCCCGCTGCCTCGTGTCCGATAACGTCGAGCGTCACCGGCGTCTCACCAGACGCCTGCGCCAAGTCCGCCGAGCGCACGGCATATCCGTCCATAGCGCTGTTGGCAAACGGCGAGATGTCGATATCGGCCACCGCGTCCTCGGCCAAGGGAAGACCGGCGGCCTGCCACACGGGAATCTCGACGAGATCGGTCGGAGCAACGTGCGACAGAACGATCGACTGCGCGTCCTCCAGCGGAATGAGTTTCTCTGCCATATGCACCTCTTTAATGCCACGGCGCACAACAGGGACGCCGATTCTTTATGCTTGTCTCAGTATAATCCCCCGACGCGCGACCGCGATTTGGCCTGTACCCGCAAATACACCTGTCGGCCGCAAGCCGCGAAACAGAATGGAAAGCAACCCACCGGCTCGTCGCGCTTGCCACGTTTTATAATGCTTGCGTTGCAACCTAAAAGAGGAATATATGGCTCATAACAACAAACCCGAAAGCGCAAACGAAGCGCAGGATCATTCCCAGCCGCTCGACGATGGCGGCTTTTTCTCCCTTAGCGACGTCATCATGGCCGGCAGGCGTCAACTCACCCGCTCCGAGCAGCTCTTGGCCGCCGACACACGCCGCAACGCCCGCAACCTGTTTGCAAGCGCCAAACTGCTCGCGCTCGTCGTCATCGTCTCGCTCGCCATGGGTGTTGCCGCTTGGGCATTTTTGGCCTCGCTGAATATCGCGACCGATTATCGCGAGCACCACGTGTGGATTTACGCGTTGCTTCCCGTTGTGGGCGTTGCCACCGCATGGGTGTACAAAAACCACGGCCTTGCCGCCAAACGAGGTAACAACCTGGTCATCGACTCCGCCCTGGGCACACGCCTTATCCATATGCGCATGGCCGTCCTCACCTTCGTCTGCTCCACACTCACGCACCTAACAGGCGGATCGGCCGGCCGCGAGGGCGCCGCGGTGCAGATTGGCGGCACCATCGCCAGCAACATCTCGAGCCTCGCCCACCTCAAAAAGCATGACCACCACGACCTCATGCTCGCCGGCATCTCGTCGGCCTTTGGCGCCGTATTCGGTTCACCCCTCGCCGGAGCCTTCTTTGGCATGGAGATGTGCTTTATCGGCAAGATCGACTACACCGCGGGCATCTACTGCCTGGTCGCCTCGTTTACCGGCTACTTTACATCACTTGCCCTGGGTACCGAGTACGAAGCGAATGTCATCGCCAGCGTTCCCGCTATGACGCCCACAACGGTCGTCATCGTTGTTATCAGCGCCATCATCTTCGGTCTGACGGCACGCCTCTTTGCCTGGTCGGTTCGAACCGTCAAGAGCCTGTACGGTCGTTTTATCACCAACTATATTGCTCGCGCACTCGTGGGCGCGCTCGTAGTGCTCGCGGCCTACGCGATGCTCGACGCCTGGAAGTATGCCGGCCTTGCCACCTGGCTCTCGGGTGCCGGGTTCGCCGGTAACACGACCCTTGCCGACGCAGCCATCAAGCTCGTGGTGACGGCGCTCACCCTGGGCGCCGGCTTCCAAGGAGGCGAGGTCACGCCCCTGTTTGGTATCGGTGCGGCGCTCGGCGGCTGGATCGGTTGCCTCGTCGGAATCGACCCCAGCTTTCTGGCAGCGCTGGGTATGCTCGGCGTGTTCTGCGCCGGCCTCAACGTGCCCATCACCACCTGCATGATGGCCATCGATCTGTTCCACGGCACGGCCGCCGGGTTCTTTGTCATCGTGGCCTTTATCAGCTATCTCGTCGGCGGCCACCGCGGCGTGTACCCCGCCCAGCGCATTATCTCACCCAAGCGCCGTTCGCTTATTGTGGATGAGGGCGGTACGGTAGCGGATGCTATCGAGCGCCACAACGACCTGATAGAGTAGACGTAAGTATTCGCCGTGCAGCCACAATCGGGGGCAATTCGACCTGAGCGCGACCGCACCGTCACGTCATACGCCGGGAGTCGCCCCATGCACGTAACTGATTTTGGTCGCACGCTCATCATCGCCAACCCCGCCGCCCAGTCGGGTGCGGCGCGCGAGGTCGCTGAGCGCCTGCAGCGCTTTTTGGACATGACCGCGCGCGCATCCCAGTTTGACTTGGTGCTGACCGAACGCGCGGGGCATGCCAAGGAGCTTGCCGCACAGGCTCAGGGCTACCGCACGGTTATCGCACTCGGCGGCGACGGCGTGATCCACGAGGTCGTCAATGGCTTGATGGCGCAAGAAGAGGCGGTTCGACCGGCGCTTGCCGTCCTGCCCGTAGGCTCCGGCAATGATTTTGCCCAAACACTCGGCATCGACGATTTCTCCGGCAAGGATTTTGGCGCGCTGCTCACCTGCGAGCTGCAGCATCAGGACATCGGGCGCATTCGCTCGTGGAGCCCTGCAAGCGGCAGCGGCGAGGCTGCCGCTGAGTACTACGACCAGACGCTTTCGGTCGGCATCGATGCCGCCATCGGCCTTGGCACCACCGAGCTGCGCAAAAAGACGGGCCTCGCCGGCGCTCCGCTCTACACTCTTTCGGGACTTGAGCAGTTTGGCCTGCGCTATCGCAACTACCCCATGACCGTCAGCTTTGACGGCGCGCCCGCCGAGCGCGTAAGGGCGATTATCATGGCGATTCAGCTGGGCCCCACCTATGGTTCGGGCTATCGCATCTGCCCCGACGCCGACCCGTGCGACGGCATACTCGACGTCTGCTACGCCTGCGGTCCCGTCCCTCGTGCGGTTGCCCTGCCCATGTTTCTTTCGGCCAAGGACGGCCACCATACCAAGCTGCCGCCGGTTCGCATGCGTCGTTGCCGTCATGCCGAGCTCACGTTCGAGGAGCCCGACTACCCCATCCAAGCCGACGGCGAGCCCGTTGTCGCCTCGCGCATCGAGGTCGACGTCCTCGGTGGAGCCCTCCACGTCTGGCGCCCCACCCGCTAACCCCACCTAAGTTGCGGTGAAATGGGGACTGTTTATGCAGCTAAAGCCGCAAAACAGTCCCCATTTCACCGCAACTTATTGAGAAGATCATTCCTCCCCGCCTGGCTTGCGACGGTTGGCCTTTTTAATCGCGTTGAAGTGCTTGTCGTTGAGCCTGCGCTGGCGCGATCGCTGAGGCACCTTGGTCTTTACGCGTCGGCGCGGTGGACGCCCGCGACGCTCAAGCTCTGCCCTCAGCTTACGCAGACAGCAGCTGCGATTCTGAAACTGACTGCGGCTCTCGCGCGCCGTCACGACAATCCCCGTGGGCCCATGCTTCATGCGCACCGCCGAGTCCGTCGTGTTCACGCCCTGTCCACCCGGACCCGTCGCGCGAAACACCTGCACCTCGCAATCGCGTGCCAGCTCCTCGACCGACATCTCGGCATAGCGTGCATACTCGCGCCATCCCATCTTGTTCTCATCCATATCAATACCTCCCCTCATACAAAAAATGTGACAAAGGGACAGTCCCTTTGTCACATCGCATACCAATCGCTTGTGTTGCGCGCCTAGGCGAAGGTGATCTCACCGTTATCGCAGTCCATTTCGGCGATACGGGCCAGGCTCTCAACGCGGAAGCCGCGCTCGCGGAGCTTATCGCCACCGCCCTGGAAGCCCTTCTCAACGGCGATGCCGATGCCGGCAACCTCGGCACCCGCGGCCTCGCAGATCTTAATAAGGCCCTCGAGCGCGCAGCCGTTGGCCAAGAAGTCGTCGATAATCAGGACCTTATCGCCCTCGGACAGGAAGCGCTTGCCAACGATGACCGGGTACTCCTTCTGCTTGGTAAAGGAGTAGATGGTCGTGGCATACTGCTCGCCGTCAAGGTTGATGGACTGGGCCTTCTTGGCAAAGACCACCGGCACGCCGCCAAAATGCTGAGCTGCGATGCAGGCCATACCAATGCCCGAAGCCTCGATCGTCAGGATCTTGTTGATCTCGACACCCTCGAACAGACGGGCCCACTCGGCACCCATGTGGTCGAACAGCTCAACGTCGCACTGGTGGTTGAGGAAGGCATCAACCTTAAGGACGTTACCGGCCTTTACGATGCCGTCATGGCGAATACGATCCTCAAGCTCCTGCATGGCGCAACCCCTTCTCGCGGCAACGATACCGCGCGATTAATAAACGTTGTTCGATAGTCTACCACGGACCGACCCCCGCCCGCCCCACAAGCCGCATCGCACCATAAAGCTGCAAGACCAGTAGATAGGCCCGATTCGTGGCAGACAGCCTCCCAACACGCTAATGCCGGGTGCGCGTCCTCACCAAACGTACCAATGTGAGCGCAAAGCCCACGGTAGCAACGGCCATCAGCACGTAGAATACCAAACGGAAGCCAAAGAGGAACACGTCCGGACG
This sequence comes from Collinsella sp., assembly GCA_036304385.1. Lineage (GTDB taxonomy): Bacteria > Actinomycetota > Coriobacteriia > Coriobacteriales > Coriobacteriaceae > Collinsella. The sequence goes on from JAXIYS010000018.1 coordinate 6,006, forward strand.
ACCCGCCACATAGCTCGTGACCGTCTTGCCCATCGCCGCGCTCGTCTGTCCATACAGGATGCGCGACGCCGCCGTAATACCCAGCGCTATGCCCGCATAGCGCGCCAAGCTGCTCAAGCTGCCCGCAAAGCCAAGCGCCTCACGCGGAGCCGAACCCATATACAGCGAATTATTGGGACTCTGGAAGATCGACGTGCCGCACGACATAAACGCGACGCAGCACACAATCATCAAGATGGAAGAGTGCTCGTCAAGCGTGCTCACCGCAAAGAGACCGCACACGTACACGCCCAGGCCAACGGCCGTGGGCGCTTCACAACCAACACGGTCGGACACCGAGCCCGAAAGCGGGCCCACAAAGGCATTCACGACCGGCATCGCCAAAAACAACAGGCCGGAGATATCGGAGCTAAAGCCGTGGGCATCCTGAAAGTAGAACGGCAGCACAAACTCGGAGGCACCGATACCCACGAACACGATAAGCATGCAAGCCAGGTTAATCGTGAAAGCCGAGCTCGCAAAGCAGCGACGCGCCGCCTCTGTCAACGGCATAGGGCGTTCGCCAGCCTCCGGCTTCACATGCGGCAGCGTATAGAGTCCCACGATAAACGAGATTACGCCAATGGGCAGATTGATAAGGAAGATGCTCTCCCAGGGAAAGCTCGCCACCAGCACGCCGCCGAGCACGGGGCCGCACATCATGCCAAGAGCCACAAAGGTCGCCAGAATGCCCATGGCACGGCCGCGCTCACGCGCCGGAAACGACTCGGTGATGATGCCCATATTGTTGGCCATCGCGGCGGCACAGCCAATGCCCTGCACGAAACGCGCCAAGATAAGCACCTCGAGCGAAGCCGAAAGCCCGCAAAGCAACGAGCCACCCGTAAAGACGATTACACCAAGCTGGAACACATTCACCTTGCCGCGCACATCGCCCAAGCGGCCAAACGGCAGCATGGCGACGCACGTCGCGAGCAGATACACCGAGCTCACGAGCTGAATGCGGTCGAGACCCACCCCCAGCTCCTTTTGCATCACTGGGAGCGCCACCGTCACGATGCTCGCATCCAGACACGCCATAAAGGTCATGACGAGCACGGTGAACAGAATCGCCCATTTATTCTTACCGTGGGTGTCGCCCTCTAGGGCAATGTGTTCGCGGCGCAGCTGCTCGGCAGTTTTCTCCATGTATATCCTTTCTATCGTGCAACGCAAAAACGGGACCCCAATCGCCTACAAACGGACACGATCGGGGTCCCGCCTACGGAATCGGAACTATGAGGACGTCGTCAGCCGAAAAGCCGTCCCACGCCCCGCACGCACGCTAGCCTAGCACTGCTCGAGCGCCTGCTCAAGGTCGGCAATCAGATCGGCCGTGTCCTCAAGGCCGCACGACAGGCGCACCATGTCGGCGGAGATGCCGCAGGCGATGAGCTCCTCGTCGTTCATCTGGCGATGGGTGGCGTTTGCCGGGTGCAGGCAGCAGGTGCGGGCATCGGCCACGTGCGTGGCAATCTGGGCGAGCTTAAGACTCTTCATAAAGGTCTCGGCCGCCGCACGACCACCGGTAAAGCCAAAGCTCACGACGCCGCAGGTACCGTTGGGCATGTACTTCTGAGCCATGTCGTAGTACTTGTCGCCCTCCAGGCCCGGATAGCTCACGAAGCGCACTTTGGGGTGGCCCTGAAGGAACTTGGCGACCGCCAGACCGTTCTCGCAATGGCGCGGCATACGCACGTGCAGGCTCTCGAGCGAGCTGTTCAGGAAGAACGCCGCCTGCGGGTTCTGCATGGGGCCGAGGTCGCGCATGAGCTGCGCGGTAGCCTTGGTAATAAAGGCGCCCTCGCGGCCGAACTTCTCGGCATACGTCACGCCGTGGTAGCTCTCGTCGGGCGTGGTGAGACCCGGGAACTTGTCCGCATGGGCCATCCAGTCAAACTGACCGTGATCGACGATGACGCCGCCCAGGTAGGCCGCGTGACCATCCATGTACTTGGTGGTGGAATGCGTGACGATGTCGGCGCCCCACTCAAAGGGACGGCACATCACGGGCGTCGGGAAGGTGTTGTCGACCATCAGTGGCACGCCGTGGTCGTGCGCGGCCTTGGCAAAGCGCTCAATATCGAGCACGGCAAGCGCGGGGTTGGCGATGGTCTCGCCAAAGACGAGCTTGGTGTTGGGCTGGAAAGCGGCCTCCAGCTCCTCATCGGAGCAGTCGGGGGCAACGAACGTGCAGGTCAGACCCATGCGCTCCATAGTATGGGCGAGCAGGTTGTAGGTACCGCCGTAGATGGCAGAGCTCGCGACCACGTGATCGCCGGCACCGGCTACGTTAAAGATCGCGAGGAAATTCGCCGCCATGCCCGAGCTCGTGAGCATCGCAGCGGTGCCGCCCTCCATCTCGCAGATCTTGGCGGCAACCAAATCGCACGTGGGGTTCTGCAGACGGCTGTAGAAATAGCCCGACTCCTCCAGGTCAAACAGCTTGCCCATGTGCTCGGACGTGTCGTACTTCCACGTGGTTGACTGGTAGATGGGCACCTGGCGCGGCTCGGCATCTCCCGGGTGATAGCCGCCCTGAACACATGTGGTACCGATAGTCTGCTCGCTCATATCTTGCTCCCTTGCCTGGGTTACGTTTTATTCGGTTCACGATACCGCTACCCTGCACCCCTCTCAACCCATCCAAAAGGTAGGTTATGGGACTAATTAATCAAGGGTTTTATCTCAAGCCTTGGGCATTTGCTCGATAGATAAAAATGAGGCATAGATGGAGCTCTCGATGATTACATGCACCGTCACGGGTACCATAGGCGGGTACACCGTAACCAAGGAGACAACGATGAAGCAAATCGATACGGCCCAGCTCGACATCAACGCCTGTCAGGCTCAGGCTGCCGAATACCACGCCCGC
>JAXIYS010000019.1:0-23449 GCA_036304385.1 Collinsella sp.
GGAGGTACTTGGACATGTCGAAGCTGGAGGAGATGGACGAGCTGAGGGGAAAGGCGGAGGGCTAGAAGAGGACGGGGCCGGAGACGGCTAAATCAATTTGCGAAAGAATCTTGACGGTACCCTCAATCGGAAAATGCATCCCGGATTTTTGTCGAAAAGCGGTCCCTAGTTTCCCAAACGGGCCGCTAACGGAAAGCGCATCCCGCTATTGGGCCCCAAAGCAGGATGCGCTTTCCGTGCTGGCAGTTCCAAGCAGTTCGGGATGGCCCTTTTCGTTTGCTCTCGGCCGGCGTCCGTAAGACTGTCCCCGACGACCACTCATTTAAGTCTGTCCCCAATGAGTGCCCAATGACTAGTAGTAGGCCCACATGGCTTCGACTTCGTTGAGGACCTCTACGACGCCCCAGCGTCGGGCGCTGCGGCTGGCCGAGTTGGGATCGAAGACTTCAATCTGGTCGGCGTCGTCAATACCGTAAAGTACAATGTAGTGGCCCACGTTGGTAAAGGTGCCCGGCCGAACGGCGGCGATGACGGGCGCTCCCGAACGCAGCGCCTGAGTCATCGAGTCGCGATCGTTATGAAGCTCCGTTCCGTTAAGTCCCAACTGCCACGCACCGCTCGTCATAAACGACCATTCGGTTGCACCGGTGGGGGCGTAATTGCCTGCCTCGGAAAGCGCGCACATATCGACGGGAGTCATATCGGTGCGTCCCGTCTTAAAGATATAGACCATGGTGAGGCACGTAGGCCCGCAAGCATTTTGGCGGATGGTACCGCCGGCGTAAGGCAGCTCCGACCATGCAGGGTCGATCTGATAGATATGGGGCATCGTGCCGGCTTGCCATTGCGAGCGCGGGGTCGAAAAGGCGAAAGAATAACCGGGCGCGACGGGGGCCTTGAGCAGCTTGTCCTCGGCGGTGGGCTCGAGACCGGCTGATCCGTGGGACATACAGGAGCTCATAAACACAAAGACCAGACAGGTGAGGATAGAGCACAGTGCGAGGCGAAGTCGACGAGCTGGCAGGGCGGGGGCATTCACGTGCGATGTCGAGCGGTAGGGCTTGCCGTCGCGTCCACCTTGGGGATGCGAAAAGAAGCGGTTGATATGGATGCCGGGCTGACGTGCGCCGTTGCGGCGCAGTTGCGGAACCTCGGCTTGATGCTGTCGAGTGCGCGCGCCTAAGCGGCTGTCTTGCTGCGCGCTTGTGCCCGTGCGCGGACGGCCACTTTGCCGCGTTTTGCTTGCCTGCTGCCGAGACGAAGGCCTGGGTTGCTCTTGAGGACGTTGCGGATTGCTACTCGTGGCACTTCTGGGCGTCGGCGTGGTGCGGCCAGCAAGGCGAACGCTTTGTCGCCGTTGATCACCGTCGTTGTATCCGTATGCCATTCGCACCGCCTTGTCTCATGTATAACCTGTCTATCCTACAAAAAAGATGTGCAACAAATGGGCCTGCGCGTCAAAAGCTCGGTAAACGGTACGAAAGGCGCAAAACGCACGGCCTCAAAAACATCTCTATATGCGCCCGATGAGCGTGCGCCCGTCGGTCAGGCGGCAACAATGAGCGGCAAACCGTGCCGTTCGTCCTAAAAACGGCGCCGCTCGTTTTGCAGTTCTGCCTTCGGTCGAGCTACAAGCGGCGCTGCTGCGCCAAGGCCGTATTGTAAGGCCACGAAATAAAAGCGCGCGGCAAAACAGACCGCGCAAGGGGTGACGTCAAGGGGCGTCAAAAAGGAAAGGAGGGGAACAATGGCGGACAAGAACGCAGAAGTTGCAGTCGAGGATAACGGCGGCATGAAGAAAACGCTTTCGCTCTGGAACTTCTTCACCATCGGTTTCGGTGCCATCATCGGCACCGGTTGGGTTCTGCAGGTCGGCGACTGGATGGTCGTGGGCGGCGGTCCCGTTCCCGCTATGATCGCATTCCTCTTGGGTGCAATCTTCCTCGTGCCCGTCGGAGCTGTTTTCGGTGAGCTCACGGCTGCTATCCCCATCTCGGGCGGAATCGTCGAGTATGTCGATCGTAGCTTTGGCCGTACGCCGAGCTACATCACCGGATGGCTTTTGGCTCTGGGCAACGGTATCCTGTGCCCGTGGGAGGCCATCGCTATTTCGACCCTCGTGTCCGAGATGTTCGGCAGCCTGCACGGTCTTGAGTGGCTGCGCGCCGTCAAGCTCTACACCATCCTGGGCGCCGACGTTTACCTGTTCCCGACGCTGATCGCGCTCGGCTTTGCAGCCTACGTCATCTTCCTCAACTTCCGCGGTGCCAGCTCGGCCGCCAAGCTCCAGGCCTTCCTGACCAAGGCCCTGCTCTGCGGCATGCTGCTCGCCATGGGCGTCTCGCTGTTCACTGGCTCGCCGGACAACGCCATGCCCGTGTTCTCCCAGGTCACCGGCGCTGGCGGCGGCAAGGCCGCTACCGAGGGCGCCAGCCTGTTCGCCGGCATCGTGTCGGTCCTGGTTCTGACCCCGTTCTTCTACGCCGGTTTCGACACCATTCCTCAGCAGGCTGAGGAAGCAGCCGAGGGCCTCAACTGGAACAAGTTCGGCAAGATCATCTCCCTGGCCCTGCTGGCCGCCGGCGGCTTCTACATGGTCTGCATCTACTCGTTCGGCACCATCCTCGACTGGCATGAGTTTGTTAAGAGCCCGGTTCCCGCGCTTGCCTGCCTCAAGGGCATCAACATGCTTCTGTACCTGGCCATGCTCGTCATCGCCACGCTTGGACCCATGGGCCCGATGAACTCCTTCTACGGCGCCACGAGCCGCATCATGCTCGCCATGGGCCGCAAGGGCCAACTGCCCGAGAAGTTCGCCGAGGTCGACCCCAAGTCCGGCGCTCCCAAGCTCGCCTGCGTCGTTCTGGGCGTTATCACCGTCATCGGTCCGTTCCTGGGCAAGAACATGCTCATCCCTCTGACCAACGTGTCGGCTCTCGCCTTCATCTTCTCCTGCGGTATGGTCGCCCTCGCCTGCCTGCGCATGCGCTTCACCGAGCCCGACCTGCCTCGTCCCTACGAGGTGCCCGGCGGCAAGTTTGGCATCGGCCTCGCTATCGCTGCCTGCGCCATCATCATCGGCCTTCTCGTGATTCCGTTCTCTCCCGCCTCCCTCAACATGGTGGAGTGGAGCATCGTGATCGGCTGGTTGGCTATTGGTCTGGCCCTCATGGCTTTCACCAATTCCCGCAAAAAGTAACGCCTAGCCGGGGCGGATCGGGTGCGCGGGGCCCTCTCTCCCGCGCGCCGAACCCGGCGCCACTTGGGTAGCTTTGTGAGGCCTTAACCCAACACGGCCTCACCCACTATATGGATCCATAAGGAGGAACCATGTCCACTAAGTATGCAATCGTTGGCGGCAAGCTCATCGACGGTACCGGTGCCGAGCCGGTCGAGAACTCCCTCGTTCTCGTCGACGACAACGGCAAGATCGAGTACGCCGGCGCTATGCAGGACCTTCCCGAGGGCGTTGAGGTCATCGACGCCGCCGGCAAGACCGTCCTTCCCGGCCTGATCGACACCCACCTGCACTTCTCGGGCAACCTGACCGACGATGACACCGATTGGGTCATGCAGCCGCTCCTCGAGAAGCAGGCCGTCGCCGTCAAGCAGGCCTACGACTGCCTCACCCACGGCCTCACCACCGTCTGCGAAATCGGCCGCTTTGGTATCCAGATCCGTGACTGCATCGACAAGGGCGTCTTCAAGGGCCCGCGCGTTCTGGCCACCGGCCTCGGCTTCTGCCGCGTTGCCGGCCACGGTGACTCCCACCACTGCAGCCAGGAGCTCAACAAGGAATCGCACCCCTGGGGCGATCAGGTCGACGGTCCTTGGGATCTGCGCAAGGCCGTCCGTCGTCGCCTGCGCGAGAACCCCGATGCCATCAAGATCTGGGCTACCGGTGGCGGCATCTGGCGCTGGGACTCCGGCCGCGACCAGCACTACTGCTCCGAGGAGATTCAGGCCGTGGTCGAAGAGGCCAAGATGGTCGGCATCCCCGTGTGGAGCCACTGCTACAACAACCACGCCGCTGCCTACGATTCCGTTCGCTTTGGCTGCGAGCAGCTGATTCACGGTTTCGATATCGATGAGCGCACCATGGACCTCATGGCCGAGCAGGGCACCTTCTTCACCCCGACGATCGCCTTCCTGCCCACCTGGTACGCCACCTATCCGCCCGTCTACGTCCCCGAGCTGCACGACAAGTACGAGGGCACCCTGGTCGAGAAGGAGCTGCAGCGCAACTACGACTGCCTGCGCGAGGCCAAGAAGCGCGGCGTCGTCATGACGATCGGCTCCGACTCCTTCTCCTTCGTCACCCCGTACGGCACCTGCTCCATCGAGGAGATGTACGAGTTCGTTGACAAGATCGGCTTCACCCCGGTCGAGACCATCACCTGCGCCACCCTCAACGGTGCCAAGATGTGCCACATCGAGGACGAGACCGGTTCCATCGAGGCCGGCAAGTGCGCCGACCTGCTGGTCGTCAACGGTGACGTCGCCGCCGACATCCACGTGCTCAACACCGACAACATGGACGTCATCATGAAGGACGGCTGGATCGTCGAGGCTGGCACCTTTGGCGAGGCCAACAAATACAGCGCCTAAACTACCGTTCATCGACGACTGGATGTAAAACACAGTATTTGATTGCATAATGCAATGGAGAGGGTCGCTTGCGGCCCTCTTTATTGCTATGGGTGCGATAGATAAAAGGGGATGACGGTGGATTTAAACAGGCTGATTCTGGGCAAGAGCTACAACTCTACCAAGGTCTTTCGTACGGCCCAGCATGTGGTCCAGGCCATCCTGCTCGGTGTTGTCGTTCCGGCGCTTATCCTGCTGCTTATCTGGGATTTAACCGATAACCCCAATCCCGTTCCGGGCGTTGTCGTTATTGCCGGCATGGTCATGCTGTGCTTCTTTTTCTCGTATGTCTTTGTGGTCCCCGACGACCTCACATCGAGCGCAACCGACCGTACGCTCGCCATCGCATCAAAAATATTCGCCTACACGTCGCGCGGCCTTACGCCCGAAGCTGCCCTGGGCGCCTCTAAGATCATCCTGTCCGAAACTATCGCCTCTGCCATCTGCTTTACCGACGGCAAGCAGGTGTTGGCAAGCTGGGGCGAGGACTCGGCAAAATGCCCCGCGGGCACCCCGGTAGTACTGCGGACTACGCTCAACGTGATCAACAGCGGTGAGCAAAGCGTGTTCTCGCGCGATGCCTCGACCGAGACAGGTGGCTACTTTCCGCGCCTGCGCGCCGGTATTGTCGCACCGCTTACTGTGCGCGGGCATTGCGTGGGCACGCTCGAGCTGTATTATCCCCGTCTGAGCAGCATCGATATGCGCCAGACGGCGCTTGCCTCGGGCTTTGCCGACCTCATTTCCACGCAGCTTGCAAGCTTTGAGCTCGAGCGCCAGGACGAGCTTACGGCCCGCGTGGAGCTGCGTGCCTTGCAATCGCAGGTCGATCCTCATTTTCTATTCAATACCATCAGCACCATCGTGTCGCTCGTGCGTACCGAGCCGGATAAGGCCAGGTCGCTGCTGATCGACTTTTCCAATTACTACCGTCAGACGCTTTCTGATTCCGATACCCTCACAACGCTCGAGCACGAGGTGGAACAGGGCACTCGCTATATCAATCTTATGCAGGCTCGTTATGGCGACGGCCGTCTGCGCGTCTCGGTCGATATCGACTTTGAGGTGCGCGATTGCATGGTGCCGCCGTTTATCTTGCAGCCGTTGCTCGAAAACTGCATCAAGCACGCGCAGCGCGAGACCGAGCCGCTTTCTATTCATGTTAGGGCTTTCGAGACCGATGACGGTTTGGAGATCATCGTCGAGGACGATGGTATCGGTATGAGCGAAGAGGTCTGCGCGCATCTGTTTGAGCAGCATCGCTTGGAGGAGCCCGAGAGCATTACCGCCGACGGCTCCGTCAAGCGAGGTTGCGGCCTGGCGCTCTTCAACGTGCTTCAGCGCATCCATTTCTTTTACGGAGAAGATTCCGGCATGCGCGTGAAGTCCCAGGAGGGCGTGGGAACGCAGGTCATCGTCGAGCTGAACGGCGAGCCGCATGAGCCGGCGCCGTTGACGGCGTAGCACGCGGTTGGATTGAGAGAAAAAGAGGGGAAGCACATATGTCCGAAGGCTGGAACATCTTGGTGGTTGATGACGAGCCTCCCATTAGGGCTGAGCTACGCTATCTGTTGGAAAAGGATACGCGTGTGGGTCAGATTGCCGAGGCGGGCAATGTCACCGAAGCCGTGGAGTCGATTCTGTCGAACAAGCCCGACGTGTTGTTTTTAGACATTACCATGCCCGGCCGCTCGGGAATTGAGCTTGCCGAGACGCTGCAGAACCTAAAGACGCCGCCGGTGGTTGTGTTTGTGACGGCGTTTGCCGAATTTGCCGCCGATGCGTATAACCTTGATGCGGTCGACTATGTCGTCAAGCCGGTCGAGGACGCACGCCTGTCAAAGGCACTCGACAAGATCGAGGCAGCCTTGGGTGCCCGTCGTGTTACCCATGCTCCGCGCCAGCCTTTGCGTCTGACGGTGGACCGCGGGGGCAAAAAGGTGTTCATTCCCGCCGCAGACGTCTGCTACTTTGAGGCGCGCGCCGATTTTTGCAACGCCATCTGCGCCGAGGGAACGTACCTGATCAATGAGTCGATTTCCTCGCTCGAGCGGCGCTTGGGCTCCGAGGGCTTTATTCGCGTTCATCGCAGCTATCTGGTCAATTTGGAAGACGTGCACAATGTTGAGATTGGCTCCACGGGGTTGATGGAGCTCAGGCTCGACCGCGTGAGCTCGACGGTACCGGTGTCCCGTCGTCGTGCCGCCGAGGTCAAGTCGCACCTGGGGCTTGCGTAAGAGGCTTGCGTGCCGTCGTTTACCATCGCAGGTTTGGCATGGGCGCGCGGTGGGCATAATGGGTGGCATCGAATGAAATCGAAAGGATCATTATGCCCGCGCTTATCACCCATCATCTGTTTGGCGAGGAAAGCATCGACCGTCTTCCGCAGGGCGTCATCACGTCCGATGAAGAGCGCATTGCCTTTATCTTGGGCAACCAAGGCCCCGACCCGTTTTTCTTTCACATTCTGACACCGCGTGTTTCCGACTGTACGCTGCTGGCGCAGGTCATGCATCGGTCGCGCATGTCTCGTCAGTTTGCGTGCCTGCGCGACGGCGTGTCGCATCTGCTGCCGCGCGACGCCAGCTTAGGTCGTGCCTTTGCGCTGGGCCTGCTGTCTCATTACGTGCTCGACCGCAACGCCCACCCCTTTGTCTATGAGCAGCAGTTTGGCATCGTGGAGTCCGATTCAGAGCTTGAGAACTCGAGCAGTCAGGTCCATGCCGTGATCGAGAGCGACCTGGATGTGCTGATGCTGCAGCTTAAACGCGCCGGCGCTACGGTCGACGATTATCCGCCGGCGGGCGAGATCGTCACCACCGATCGCATCAATCGCGTGGCCGGCGTGCTGATGAGCTATGTTGCCGGACGCGTGTACGGCATTGACATTCCGGCAGGGGAGTACGGTGCTGCCGTTGCCAATATGCAGCGACTTTACCGCGCGATTGAGCCGGCCGGCTCCGCAAAGACGCGCGCGATCTCGCTGGTTGAGGGCTTGGTGCACGACTACTCGCTGCTCGACGGCCTTGCCCATCGCGTGACGACGGAGCTGCCCGAGCGCACCGGTAACCTGGGCCATCTGACATGGAAGAATCCCTTTACCGACGAGGTCTCGAACGAGAGTTTCCCCGAGGTCTTTGATCGCGCACTGCTCGATTACGAGCTCACCGTCGCCCGCTTTATCGAGACCGGCGATATGGAAGCCGTGACCAACCACGTCAATTACAGCGGTCGCGCGCTCGGCGCCGACGAAGAGTTCGACCGCGAGGAGTAGCAAGCTGCCTCGCCCATACTCTCCAATAAGTTGCGGTGGAATAGTTCCTGAATGAAGCCCCCGGAGGGCTAAGCGGGAACTATTTCACCGCAACTGCGTTGATGGGATGGCGTTTCGCCCTGCGTGTCCGTATGACCGCTCCTGTCCCTTTGCCGAATCCTTACCGGCGCCTCTGGACAATTGGGGTACGATGAACTAACTGCATATCGGGCGAATACGAAGGGGCCCTGTCCATGAAATACACCAAGCTCGAGCGTAACTGGGTTATGTACGATGTGGGCAACTCGGCCCTCGTGCTGCTCAATACCTCGGTGGTGCCCATTTACTTTAACGCCATCAATACCGGTGCTTCCTCGGCAGACCTGGTGGTCGCTTGGGGCAACGCGCAGACGATCGCCTCGTTGGTCATTGCCATGCTCATGCCCATTCTGGGCGCGCTTGCCGATTACGCCGGCAACAAGATCAAGTTCTTCTTGGGCTTTTTCCTCACGGGCCTGGTTCTTTGCCTGGCGCAGGCTATCCCCATGTCCGCCATGGCATTTTTGACCGTTTACGTGCTGTGCACTATCGGCCTTAACTCTTCTATGACGTTCTACGACGCCATGCTGCCCGACATTACCACCGACGAGCGCATGGACGCCGTGTCCAGCTCGGGCTATGCCTGGGGCTACATCGGTTCCACCGTGCCGTTCATCATCTGCCTGGCGCTTATCATGGGTGGCCCCGCTCTTGGCGTCCCCACCATGCTGGCAACGCGTCTGTCGTTTGTCATCACCGGTGCCTGGTGGCTCATCTTTACCCTGCCGCTCATTCGCACCTATAAGCAAAAGTACGGTCGCGAGCGCGGTCCCCAGGATACCATCGGCCACATCGTGGGCGGCGTGTTCTCCGAGGTCGGACACACCATGCGCGAGATCGCTCACAACAAGCCCGTGCTGGTCTACATGATCGCGTTCTTCTTCTACATCGATGGTGTCCATACGGTCATCTCCATGGCAACCAGCTACGGATCGGCTCTGGGCATCGACTCGACCCAGCTGGTACTGGCACTGCTCGTTACGCAGTTCGTCGCTTTCCCGTCCGCCATCATCTACGGCAAGCTCGCCGGTCGCGTGGGCACGCTCAACATGATCATGGTGGCCGTCGCCGCCTACATGGGCATCGTGCTCTTTGCCGCGTTTTTCTTAAAGACTGCCTTTGAGTTTTGGGTGCTCGCCATTTTGGTCGGCTTGTTCCAAGGTGGCGTGCAGGCGCTCAGCCGCAGCTATTTTGGCCGCATCATCCCCAAGGAAAAGTCCAACGAGTACTACGGCTTCTTTGATATCTTTGGCCGCTACGCAAGCGTGATGGGCACCTTCCTGGTGTCGGTCGTCACCTCGCTGACCGGCAACCCGTCGCTGGGCGTCCTTTCCATCGGCGTGCTGCTGGTACTTGGCTTTGTGCTGCTGGTCCGTCTGTCCCGCATGGCTCAGACGGCGGCGTAAGACAACTGGGCTCAGTACGGCAATTGTGCCTATCCGCAGCACTCTTTTGGAAGTAGCCGCATAAATCATTCTGACTTCCGAACAATGTTTAGCCCAAGTGGGTATGATGGAATCAGCTAGGTCGCGGGGCGTCGCCTGTGTTTGGCGGCGCCCCGTTTTTGTGTTGCAAGGAGGGTAAAGGTATGAACGCCACGGTTGTGATCCCAACATATTGGGCAGGCGATGATACCCAAGCAAACGCTCCCGGCACCTACGATCACTCGACGTCGCTCAATGCCGCCAACCCGGAACTCGATCGCTGCCTGACTTCGCTCGAGCAGGTACGCGACATTCCGCGCATCATTCTCTTGGTGGTCTGTCCGGTTTCTGCCACGGCCGACGTATCCCGCCGCGTGCACGAAATCGTCAATGCGCATCCCACGCTTAAGGTCACCATCGTTACCAATACTCAGGCTTCGCGTGTTGCCGACCGCGTGGCGCAGATTGCGCCCAAAGGCTCGGGCGAGTGCGTGAGCCTGCGCGGCTACGGCGCCATCCGCAACATGGGTCTTGCCTGCGCGGCGGTGCTGGGGCACGACGCGGTTGTGTTTTTGGATGACGACGAGACCGTCATCGATGCCGACTTTATGAAGCGTGCGACCTATGCACTGGGCCAACAGACGCGTCAGGGCTTGCCGATTTTAGTCAAGAGCGGATACTTTTACGATCGCGACGGGTCGCCGCTGGCTCCCACGGACAAAGCGGGCATTTGCCATCGCTGGTGGACCAAGCGTATCGAGTTCAATCGCTGGATGAAAAAGGCGCTCTCGGGCACCCGCATCTCGCGCTCCAATTACGTGTGCGGCGGCCTGATGGCCCTCCACGCCCGCGCCTTTACGCGCGTGGCATTCGACCCGTTTATCACCCGCGGCGAGGATCTGGACTATCTCTTTAACATGCGCATGTTTGGCTACGACGTGTGGTTCGACAACGAGTGGACCGTGCGCCACCTGCCGCCCGAGTCCGAGAAGCGCTCGCCGCGTTTTATGCAGGACGTGTACCGTTGGTACTACGAGCGGGCCAAGCTGACGTTTGCTGCGCACCAAAAGGAGCTCATTCCGGTTACGGCCGCATCACTCATGCCCTATCCGGGTCCGTGGATCTCGCGCGAGCTCGACGACCGCGTGCGCAAGACTGCCATGGTCCGCAGCATGTTTACCCGCGAGCACGAGGGGTATCTGCGCATCTGGCGTCATGGTATTGATGAGGCTAAGGCCTATGCCCGCCAAAACGCCGCAAGCTACCTGTGCTTTCAGAGTTTCTGGCCCAAGATCATGGACGAACTTTGGCGCGACGCACAACTGATTAGCATCCTGGAGGGGGCTGAATGATCGACCGCCGCGCCCAGCGCGATAATTCAATTTCAATCTTTCGCATCATCGCCGTTGTCTGCGCCGTTTGCGTGTTGGCGTACTTTATCTTTGCCCTGGCGACTGGCATTGAGCCGATTGCCACGGTGGTCGCCTGTGCGTTGCTGTGCATCTTCCTGTGCATCTTTATCTATTTGACGCTCAATCCCGATTCGGTGCGCTCCCAGTACACCGAGGAGACGCTCTCGGTTGCCTCGGCCATGCTCGAGGACATTAAGGGCGGCCTGACGCAGGAATCAGCGCTTTTGGTGTGCCGGCGTATCCTGCCCGAGACACGTGCCATGACCGTTGCCATCACCGATGAGAGCAACGTGCTGGCCTGCGCGGGCGAGTTCGAGGAAAAGCTGCTGCCCGATTCGCCCATCCACACGCTCGCCACGCGCTACGTCATTGAGCACGGCATCGTGCAGTCGTTCAACCGCGTGGTGGACGTGGTGGGTTCGGATGGCTCGCACAACCAGGTTCCCGCCGGTATCATCGTGCCCATCAAGGTGGGCGACCGTACCGTCGGCACGCTCAAGTTCTACTACAAGACCCCGCGCGCCGTCGACCGTACCCAGTATGCGCTCGCCTCGGGCTTTGCCGAGATCCTGTCCACGCAGCTCGCCATCCACGAGCTCGAGGTGCAAAAGGAGCTCACGGCCCGTGCCGAGGTTCGTGCCCTGCAAGCGCAGATCAATCCGCACTTTCTGTTTAACACGCTCAACACCATCGCGTCGTTTACGCGTACCGACCCGCTGCGCGCCCGCGAGCTGCTGCGCGAGTTCTCCTCGTTCTATCGCGCCACGCTCGACAACTCGGGGTCGCTTATCCCGGTCTCGCGCGAGGTTGCCCAGACCAAGCGCTACCTGACGTTTGAGAAGGCGCGCTTTGGCGAGGACCGCGTACTGGCGACCTTCGATGTCTCCGAGGATGTCGAGGACACGTTGGTCCCGGCCTTTGTAATCCAGCCCATCGTCGAGAACGCCGTGCGGCATGGCATGGGCGATGGCGATGCCCTGCAGATCGATGTGACCGTCCATCAAGACGGCGACGACGCAATCCTGATTGCCGTGGCCGACAACGGCGTGGGCATGGACGAGGGTACCGCCGCCAGGCTGTTTGATGAGCGCTCCGCCCGCCCCGATGCCAGTTCCCCGCAAGGCGGCGGCGCCGGCGTGGCCATGCACAATATTTCTGAGCGCATCCATCGCTTTTATGGACCGCACTCTTATACGCGCGTCGAATCGGCGCCGGGCAAGGGCACCAAAGTGCTCCTGCATCTTGATTTGTCAGAGAGCATCTTTGATATTCAAGAGTAAAATAAAAGGCTATGGGCTCAACGCCAAGCGGCGGATGCCCAGCGTAGTTTGTTGACGAAAGGTTTAATCCCTATGCTGCGTGCGATGATTGTGGATGATGAGGCCCCGGCCCGTTCGGAACTTCGCTTCTTGCTCGAGCAGACGGGCAAGATCGGCACGATCACTGAGGCGTCGAGCGTCCGCTCCGCCATTGAGATGTTAATGGAAAGCCGCGTCGATGTCGTCTTTCTCGATATCTCGATGCCCGGCGCTTCTGGTCTGCAGCTTGCCGAGGCACTGCATAAGCTTAAGAATCCGCCGGCGATTGTGTTTGTGACCGCGTATAGCGATCATGCCGTCGAGGCGTTCGACGTAGATGCCGTCGATTACCTCATGAAGCCGGTCGAGGAGGCACGCCTGGATCGCGCGATCGAGAAGGTCATGCAGCACGCCAAGCCCGTCGCGGACAGCAAAGCCACCATCGAGCGCATTCCGGTGGAAAAGGGCGGCCGTAAGGTCCTCATCCCCGTGGATGACATTCGCTTCATCATGGCCAAGGACGATTACTCCTGTATCTATACCGTCGATGATCGTTTTCTATCGACGACTTCGCTGGCGCAGTTCGAGGCCAAGCTTTGCGACTTTGGCTTCTTTCGCGTTCATCGCCGCTATATCGTGAACTTGGCGTGCGTCACGGATGTGGAGACGGTGCCTTCGGGCGCCATCCAGCTGGGCATTACCGGCGTTGACGAGCGCGTGCCGGTTTCGCGCCGCCGCGTCGTGCCGCTCAAGAAGGTCCTGAGCCTGTAGAACATTGGCCCCGCAGCCCTGTAGACCAAAAACGTCTGCGGAGCCGTGGGGCCTTTTTGTATGTAGATGTTGGATATCGAACCGGTTTTGCGAAAGGGATCCCATGAATAGTGCAGACGCCAAGCGCATCGACATCATCTCGGACACCCACGGCTATCTTTCTCCCGCGCTTTTGGACGAGCTAGAGGGCGCAGATCTGATTATCCACGCGGGCGACCTAACGTCAGAGATGGACTATGAGCACCTGCGCACCATCGCTCCCGTGCGAGCCGTGCTGGGCAACAACGACTACTATCGCGATTACGGGCCCGACGTGGACCGATTGGCCCTCTTCACCTACGAAGGACTCAAATTCGCCGTAGCCCACTACCGTGAAGATCTGCCCGTGGGATCCGTAGGCGTAGCCATCAACGGTCACACCCACGTAACCAAAGAAGCCCAAGTGGGCCGTTGTTTAGTCCTCAACCCGGGCAGCGCCAGCTACCCCAGAGGCACCCGAGGCCCCACCATGGCCAGAATGCTCGTCAAGGACGGCAAGATCCTGAGCACCAAATTTATTGACTTAGACTAACCGCAACAAAAACGGGGGATGCAGATCGCATCTCCCGTTTTTCTTTCAGCAAAAGGCCGAAGTTCAACAAGAATAATCAGACCAACCTCGCCGAGGAGAACGGGGCCGCCGAGCCGCGGAAGCGGCGAGGAACAACAACGGCTCGAACAATGTGACGGCAGGGAGGGTCTCCGGGGCCGGCTGGCGCGGGTTAAGTTTGTCGCGAGTTCCGCACGCAAAGGAAAGCACTTAATGTGCTTTCCGTCTTGCGCAGGACTGTAGAGCAGCAAACTTAACCCGCGCCAGCCGGCCCCGGAGACCCTCCCGGAGGGCCCAAAAAATATTTTCAAAAAAGTTGTTGCGCACCGGACAGACTTCTGTGTATACTAATCCCCGCAGCGCACGCGAGCGGAAACAAACGCGAACGACTGCCTGGGGAGTTAGCTCAGTTTGGTTAGAGCGCCGGCCTGTCACGTCGGAGGTCGCGGGTTCGAGCCCCGTACTTCCCGCCAACGCAATTAAAGCCACGTCTTCGGACGTGGCTTTTTGCGTTTAATAGGCCATCGATCTTATATGCCTCTTTATCCAAATCACCGCATTTGCAACGAGCGAGTCAGCCTCTACCGATATATGTGCTCAAGCAGGGGGTTTGTTGCGCAACATCTGTTCAATGAAGCAGGGGGTTCGGTTATACTAAATTGCACTGTAGGCCGTACCTGATTCAGCCAGTCTTCAAGTGCGGCATTCAGTGGACACCCAATTTATAATTTGGTTGCCCAGGCGGTCATTTGGCGTCTCGACACAAGCTCGGCTCCGGAGCTCGTTCGAGCTGTTCGTATTCCTTGAAAGGGGAAACATGGACATATCGAGGAAGACTGATTATGCCCTTCGCATGCTTGCGATGCTTGCCGAGGAGCCGGAGCGGCTGCTTTCTGTTCGCACTGCTGCCGAAGAGGTCAATGTTCCGTATTCGTTTGCCCGTTCGATCCAACACGGTTTGGTCCAGGCCGGCATTGTGGAGAGTCTGCGCGGTGTTCACGGCGGCATGCGCCTTAAGGTGAGCCCTGACGATGTTACGATTCGTCAGGTTGTAGAGGCCGTTCAGGGCCCCATGGTTATGAACGACTGCACCGCGCCCGATGGCGACTGTGCGCGCATGGGCACGTGCTGCTATCATTCCCTGTGGGCCGGAGCCCAGGCGCTGATGCGTGACTATCTCGATTCCGTTTCGCTCGGCGATATCGTCGCCCATCGCCAGTTCCCGGCTGTCGATTCCAAGTTCGCCGATCGCGATGCGTTTCCCGAGTACGCCGCCTGCGCGTACGCTTGCCGGGAGGAGTAGCGCCGCATAAGGAGCATTGCCATGATTCAGGACCCCTTTCGTTCGATGATTCGTTCGGAAGGGGTCCTGCGTTATCGCGACCTTCCGTGGCGCCGCACGCGCGACCCGTATATCATCTGGCTCTCCGAGGTCATGCTGCAGCAGACGCAGGTGCCGCGCGTTGAGACGCGCATGCCGGCATGGCTCGATCGCTTTCCGACTGTCCAGGCGCTTGCTCAGGCCGCCCCTTCCGATGTCTTGGATGCGTGGCAGGGGATGGGCTACAATCGCCGCGCCCTGGCGCTTCACAGGGCTGCACAGTGCGTTGTGAAGGACTGGGGCGGGGAGTTTCCGCGCGAGACGCACGATCTGGTCGCGCTGCCCGGCATTGGCCCGGCAACGGCGCAGGGCATCCGTTCGTTTGCATTCGATCTTCCGGGCGTGTATTTGGAGACCAATGTGCGCACGGTCTTTTTGCATCATTTCTTTCCCGATGTGCCGGCCGTTCCCGATCGCGAGCTGGTGCCGCTGATTCAAGCCGCCTGTCCGGCAGCCCCCGGTGCGGCGGCGGACGAGATTGCGCCCTTTGCCGTGCCTCAAGACGATGCCGATACGCCGCGCGCGTGGTATTACGCGTTGCTGGATTACGGCGCGTATCTTAAAAAGACGTTGCCCAATCCGTCCAGGCGATCGGCGGGCTATAGCCGTCAGTCCAAGTTTGAGGGCTCGCGCCGCCAAAAGCGCGCCCACATCGTGCGCATGCTGCTGGCAGCGCGCGATGGGCAGCCGGCAGGTATTACGCTCGATGAAGCCGTTGCAGGCGTTAACGAGATGGAGACGGCGGCCGGCCGAGAGCCGGCCGAGCGCGAGCTGGTCGCAAACATTCTTGCCGATCTGGAGCGCGAGGGCTTTTGCCGCTCCGAGGGCGATCGTTGGCTGAGTGTATAGCTCGCTCAAATCTGAAGAACAGGATTGTAAGGTTTAGATTCTCGGCATGAGGGCATCCTAGAAACAAGACCGCTCAAAGCCTATGGGCGGCATGTGTTGAAGGGAAGTACACCTATGGATTATGAGAACTCTCAGACCAAGAAGAACCTCGAGACTGCTTTTGCCGGTGAGTCCCAGGCACACACCAAGTATCGCTACTATGCATCCAAGGCCAAAAAGGACGGCTACGTTCAGATCTCGAACATCTTTGCCGAGACGGCGGGCAACGAGTCCGAGCACGCCAAGCTGTGGTTTAAGTATCTGCACGACGGCGCCGTTCCGGGCACTCTGGACAACCTGCGCGACGCCGCCGCGGGTGAGAACTACGAGTGGACCACGATGTATGACGAGTTTGCCAAGACCGCCGAGGAGGAGGGCTTTGCCGAGATCGCCGAGAAGTTCCGTGGTGTCGCCGCTGTCGAGAAGGCTCACGAGGAGCGCTACAACAAGCTCGTCGAGCGCATTGAGTCGGGCGAGGTGTTTGAGCGCGAGGGCGTAAAGGTGTGGAAGTGCCTGAACTGCGGGCACTTGCATGTTGGTGCCGAGGCGCCCGAGGTGTGCCCGGTGTGCAACCACCCGAAGGCGTACTTTGAGGAGCAGGTGGTGAACTACTAGCGCGTGGCGCTGGCTGCTGCGCTCCGGCTTCGGGTCGTCGCATGCTCGTTACAGAAAAGCTGATAATAAGTTTGCGTGCCGCCCCTTTGGGGCGGCACTTTTTGTGTGGGGTCCCGGTCTTCACAATTTCCGTCAAGCTTTTGGTCAGGTTTTGGTTAGTTGGCGGGTTGGTGGAAGGGCAAAAGATTATTCGACAAAAAAGCTCAGAGAAAGTGCTGGTAGGGGAGTTGTTGAGGTTTTCGACAGCTTTTGTCAACAAGAAACTTTGCGGCTATTGCTACGGATTGCGTTGCCGTGGCCTTGGCGGTGCGGGATGCTGGGCGTAAGCGTCGAATGCTCCGATTTTGGAGGCCAGCATGGACCTGTTTCTTGAGACTCCGCAGCAACAAGCCGAGCGCATGTTGCGCCAACAGCAACGGCTTATGGAGATGCAAATGCAAGGGGTAGCCGCTCAGCCCCCTGCGCAAAATGCCACGCCTGCGGTTTCGCCTGCGGGCAGATCGGCGCCAGAGAACTATTCCGTACAACAAGATTCATATGCGCAGGAGCTTGCGTTCGACAAGCGCCGCACGCGTCACCGCCGCGTGGGCCAGCGCCTGCGCACGTTAGCGATGATTGTGCTGATCCCGTTGGGACTCGCAGCAATCTTCTTGGCCTCATATGCCTTCACGTGCATTCTCAACGGCGCCTCACCCAATGAGGTGCTTCAGCACTTGGCAGCTCTCGGTCAGCGCCTAGGTGATGTCATAACAACCATCCGCTCCGGCTGGGAGAGTTAGCGTTTTGATGTCTGTGGCACAAATCCATTTGCCCGATTGCCGTGAAGCGCCAGGTGCGCGTGGCGGGGTAAGATTGATCGCGGTTTTGATTGATGATCGATTGGGTTTGTTGGGCGGAGACTATGTCTGCTATTGATATCGTGCTTGTTGTGATCGCCTTGGTGGCGGTGGGGGTTGCTGTGGCTTGTGCCCTGCAGTTCAAGGGCCTTCGCACCGAGCTGCGGGAGCGTGGCGATAGCGGGGCAGAGATGCTGGCTGCGCTCGAGCAGGCCAACAACGCGCTCGACACCCTGAACGTCGCGTTGGCAGAAACCCGCCGCACGGCAAATGCCATCGCGCAACAGCAGACGACCGATGCGGCCGTAGAGCAGCAGCGCTACCTGACCATCGCGCGTGAGTTCTCGCAGGCTGGCGACCGTATGGATGACCTGCGCCGCGAGACGGCCCAACAGCTCGGTGCCAACCGCGAGGGCATCGAGCACCGCCTAGACAAGGTGCGCGAGACGGTCGATGCCCAGCTGGGCGCCATCCGCAAGGACAACAACGTGCAGCTCGATCAGATGCGCGCGACGGTGGACGAGAAACTCTCCCGTACGCTCAACGATCGCCTGTCTGCATCGTTTAAGCAGGTGAGCGACCAGCTCGAGGCCGTGTACAAGGGCCTGGGCGATATGCAGTCCATTGCCACCGGCGTGGGCGACCTTAAGCGCGTGCTGGGCAACGTCAAGGCGCGTGGCATTTTGGGCGAGGTGCAGTTGGGTGCAATCCTGGCGGACATCCTTACGCCCGACCAGTATCTGGAAAACGTCGCCACCAAGCCTGGCGCCTCGGAGCGCGTTGAGTTTGCCGTCAAGCTGCCGGTAGACGAGGGCGATCCCGTGCTGCTGCCGATTGACTCCAAATTCCCGGGCGATGCGTATGAGCACTTGCTCGACGTGCAAGAGTCGGGTGATGCCGAGGCGGTGGCCACCGCGCGCAAGACGCTCGATGCGATGGTAAAGCGCGAGGCAAAGGACATCTGCGAAAAGTACCTGAGCGTGCCCGCGACCACCAACTTTGGCATTATGTTCGTGCCTTTTGAGGGTCTGTACGCCGAGGTCGTCAGTCGCCCCGGGCTTATCGAGACCTTGGGCCGCGACTATCACGTCAACGTTGCCGGCCCCAGCACCATGGCGGCCATCCTCAACAGCCTGCAGATGAGCTACCAGACGTTTAAGTTGCAAAAACGCACCGACGACGTGCTGCGTGTGCTCTCTGCCGTCAAGGCCGAGCTGCCGCGCTATCAGGCGGCGCTGCGCCGCGCCCAGCAGCAGATCGAGACCGCGGGTAAAACGGTCGAGGGCATCATCACCACACGCACCAACGTTATGGAGCGCAAACTCAAGGATATCGACGCGCTGGAAGACACGCGGGAGGCCGACGAGATCTTGGGGCTCACGTCTGCGAGCCTGCTCGCAGACCAAAAAGACGAGGACTAGCTGCATCTGACGGTGGGGCGCCTGCGCAAGCACGGCGCGGGCGCTTTTCGCGCCGTGCTTGCCTGAAGTGCGCTTTAGTGTGCAACAATGGCGTCTCGCCCTATCAGACGCGAAAGGAAGACCATGTCTCAGAGAAGCACCAGTCCGCTCAAACGTTCCACCGTGCGCCGCACGCTGCGGCGTTTTTGGGGCGTCACGCGCACACAACCGCTGATCGTCTTTCTCTCGGTGTTCTCGTCGGCGGGCTACATCTTTTTGCTCACGTTTGCCAACACCTACGTGATGGCCCTTATCGTCGACCGCGTCCAAGCGGGTTCCGTGGCGGGCAATCAAGTATTCGAGGTCTTTGGTCCCTACATTCTGGCGCTCGTGCTCGTTAACCTAGTGGGCCAGATCCTCTCCAAGCTGCAGGACTACACCGTCTACAAGCTCGAGATTGCGGGTAATTATCACTTGGCGCGCCTGTGCTTCGACACGCTCTCCAATCAATCCATGACATTCCACACCAGCCGTTTTGGCGGATCGCTTGTGAGCCAGACGAGTCGTTTTATGAGCGGCTACACGGGTCTGGTGGACGTAACGGTGTATTCGCTCATTCCCGCCATCACCTCGGTTGTCTGCACGGTAGCGGCGCTCGCTCCGGTGGTGCCGACGTTTACCGTGATCCTGGTGGGCATTATGGTCGTCTACATCGCGTTTGTCTGGCTTATGTACAAGCGCATCATGCCGCTTTCGGCCGCGACGTCTGCCGCGCAGAACAAATTGTCGGGCGTGCTGTCCGACGCGGTCACGAATATCCTGGCCGTCAAGACCTGTGGGCGCGAGGACTTTGAGCGCGACCTGTTCGATGCCGCCGACCGCGCTGCACGCGACGCCGAGACGGTTTCGATGCACGCCATGATGCAGCGCAACTTTACGACCTCGGGCCTTATCGTCATCACCATGGCCGTGGTGAGCGTGTTCGTCGCGGGCGGCAACGCGTGGTTTGGCATCTCGGCCGGCGCGCTCGTCATGATCTTTACCTATACGTACAACCTCACCATGCGTCTGAACTACGTGAGCTCCATGATGCAGCGCATCAACCGCGCGCTGGGCGACGCAGCCGAGATGACACGCGTGCTGGACGAGCCGCGTCTGGTGGCAGACGACGAGAACACTCCCGAGCTCAAGGTTGGTGAGGGCGCGATTGATTTTGAGCACCCGAGCTTTGCATACCGTGACGCCGCGGCGGACGAGAGCGTGTTCGACGACCTGACGCTCCATGTGGCGGCGGGCCAGCGCGTGGGCCTGGTGGGCAAATCGGGCTCGGGCAAGACGACGCTCACCAAACTGCTGCTGCGCCTGGACGACGTACAGGGCGGCCGCGTGCTCGTGGACGGCCAGGACGTCTCGCGCTGTACGCAGCAGAGCCTGCGCCGTCAGGTTGCCTACGTGCCGCAGGAGGCGCTGCTGTTCCACCGCTCCATTCGCGAGAATATCGCCTACGGCCGCCCCGACGCCACCGACGAGCAAATTCGTGAGGCGGCGCGCCTGGCCAATGCCCTGGAGTTTATCGACCGCCTGCCCCATGGCTTTGACACTATGGTTGGCGAGCGCGGCGTCAAGCTTTCGGGCGGCCAGCGCCAGCGCGTGGCCATTGCCCGTGCCATCCTCACCGACGCGCCGATTCTGGTGCTCGACGAGGCGACGTCTGCCCTCGATAGCGAGTCGGAGGCGTTGGTGCAGGAGGCGCTCGAGAACCTGATGCGCGGTCGCACCTCCATCGTGGTGGCACATCGCCTGTCCACCGTGGCGGCGCTCGACCGTATCGTGGTGCTGGCTGACGGCGAGATCGTCGAGGACGGCACGCATGCGCAGCTGGTCGAGGCGGGCGGCGAGTATGCAAGCCTGTGGAGTCGCCAGACCGGCGCATTTTTAGAGGCGTAACGACCCCATACGTGGGACAATCGTGCCCATAGGTTTGTTGTGCCGTTGAGCCAAGGAGTCGTTATGCCACGCGAGACCAATGCCGCCAAACGCGAGCGCGCCATCGAGGTGTGCGAGCGCCTCAACCGTCGCTATGGCCCGGTCGAGTGCTTTTTGGACCACGAGAATCCCTTTAGGCTGCTCATCGCAGTGTTGCTCTCGGCGCAAACGACCGACGCGCAGGTCAACAAGGTGACACCCCAGCTGTTTGCCCAGTGGTCCACGCCCGAGGCCATGGCAGGGGCGAGCGTGGCCGATGTTGCGGATACCATTAAGTCGCTCGGCTTTTATAAGAGTAAAGCCAAGCACGCCGTGGAGGCTGCGCAGATGATTGTCGCCGATTACGGCGGCGAGGTGCCGGCCGACATGAAGGAGCTCGTCAAGCTGCCGGGCGTGGGGCGCAAGACGGCGAACATCGTGCTCAACGTGGGGTTTGGCATCGTGGAGGGCATCGCGGTTGATACACACGTCAACCGCATCGCGCATCGCCTGATGCTGAGCCCCAAGACGCATGCCAAGGAGCCGCTCAAGACCGAGCAAGATCTGCTCAAGATCTTGCCGCACGAGTATTGGGAGTCGGTCAATCACCAGTGGATCACCTTCGGTCGCGAGATCTGCGATGCCCGCAAGCCCAAGTGCGACGAGTGCCCGCTGGCAGACCTTTGCCCCAGCGTACGGGTGGTGCAATAGCTTTTTGCAAACTTTTTTGCAAAAAAGTCTCAAACCTTAGATATAGTTTGGTTGCGCAACCTTTTTAGTTTTTTCTCAGCTTGAATAGATGATGCAATTCAAATGTCTTCTTCTGCGAAGTGGTCGCGAAGAAGCAAGTCGGGAAAGGACGACCACATGAATAGGAAGCTTAACGCTGCTATCACAGCCGGTCTGAGCTTGAGTATGGTGCTCAGCTCCACGCCGGTTGCTGCTATCGCGGCGGAGACTGCCCAGGGTACAAACGAGGGGGCTACCGCTGCAGCCTCCACTGGCGTAAAGTACGTTACCTTCTTTGCTAACGGGGGCACTTTTGCTGACGGAACCCCCATCTCAATGGATAATAAGACGAATGAGAACGGCGAGATTACTCCGCACGCTTCTCCAGTGCGCGATGGATACGTCTTTGACGGCTGGTATTATGACAGCAAGTTTACCCAGGCTGTAGATTTTTCACAGCCCCTTCAGGGCGGTACAGATCACTTCATGCTGTTCGCCAAGTGGACTGAGGCTCCCTCG
Organism: Collinsella sp.; assembly: GCA_036304385.1. Classification (GTDB taxonomy): domain Bacteria; phylum Actinomycetota; class Coriobacteriia; order Coriobacteriales; family Coriobacteriaceae; genus Collinsella. Next base: position 21,827 of record JAXIYS010000019.1, read on the forward strand.
AATGTGCTTGATGTGACCTACTCTGCCAATGGCGGTCAGTTCGCCGACGGCAACGACGTCATGCTGGGCAAGACTGACAGCAATGGCATTGCTCGTCAGCCGCTTGCTCCTACGCGCGACGGCTATGTGTTTGCCGGTTGGTATTATCACAGCGACGGTACCGACCAGGTTGACTTCAACCAGCCGATCGTCGGTGGCAGCAAGCATGTGACCCTTTTCGCCGCTTGGACGCCTGCGAAGCAGGACAAGACTATCGATATCCTTTACGTTGCCAACGGTGGCACGTTCTTCGACGGCAACGAGACGCTCCAGGGCGTAACCGATACCGACGGTATCGCGCGTCTGCCGCTTCAGCCGACCCGCGAGGGCTATGACTTCCTTGGTTGGTCGTACGATCGCGACGGAAATGACCCCGTCGACTTCACGCAGGCCATCGTTGCGGGCAGCGGCCACGCGACCGTTTATGCCCAGTGGAAGCAGAACAACGAGAAGGCTGTTCTCTATGTCGCCAATGGTGGCGCCTTTGCCGATGGCAATGTGGCCATGGAGGGTGTCACTGACAGCAACGGCGTCGCCCGCCAGCCCCTGGCCCCGACCCGCGAGGGCTACACCTTTACCGGTTGGACTTACGATGCTGCTGGCACCGAGCCTGTCGACTTCACCAAGCCCGTCCAGGGTGGCGGTCAGCACGTTACGTTCTACGCACAGTGGGCAGAGCTTGCTAACAATGAGAAGGATGTTCTTTACGTCGCCAACGGTGGTGTTTTCGCTGATGGCAACGAAGTTCTCCAGGGTGTGACCGACGGCGACGGCGTCGCCCGCCAGCCCCTGGCCCCGACCCGCGAGGGCTACACCTTCGCCGGCTGGACCTACGACCGCGAGGGCACCGATCCTGTCGACTTCAGCAAGCCGCTGGTCGGCGGCGGCGACCACGCTACCCTTTATGCTCAGTGGAATGCTGTTGAGAAGGATAACTCCATCGACGTCCTCTACGTCGCCAACGGCGGCACGTTCTTCGACGGCAGTGACGCCCTCCAGGGCGTGACCGACGGCGACGGCGTCGCCCGCCAGCCCCTGGCCCCGACCCGCGAGGGCTACACCTTCGCCGGCTGGACCTACGACCGCGACGGTAACGACCCGGTCGACTTCAGCAAGCCGCTGGTCGGCGGCGGCGACCACGCCACCCTGTTCGCCCAGTGGAACATGGTCGTCGAGGACAACTCCATCGACGTCCTCTACGTCGCCAACGGTGGCACGTTCTTCGACGGCAACGAGACGCTCCAGGGCGTGACCGACGGCGACGGCGTCGCCCGCCAGCCCCTGGCCCCGACCCGCGAGGGCTACACCTTCGCCGGCTGGACCTACGACAGCAAGGGCAACGACCCCGTCGACTTCAGCAAGCCCGTCCAGGGCGGCGGCGACCACGTGACGTTCTACGCCCAGTGGACCAAGGATAAGGGTGCTGACGAGAACGTCAAGGACGTCCTCTACTTCGCCAACGGCGGCACGTTCTTCGACGGCAACGAGACGCTCCAGGGCGTGACCGACGGCGACGGCGTCGCCCGCCAGCCCCTGGCCCCGACCCGCGAGGGCTACACCTTCGCCGGCTGGACCTACGACTCC
>JAXIYS010000020.1:0-32218 GCA_036304385.1 Collinsella sp.
ATGGAAAAGGTCATCGAGCAGGTGCGCGCCGCAGAGCCGCAGCGCTAACAGCAAACATTCACACGCTCCGCACGTCCGCGCCACAATCCTTAGAAAGCCCTTAAGCTCAAAACCTTTCAAAAGTGTTATTCGATACCTCTGACCTGCAGTTTCATCGTAACACCAAACTAGGTTAAGCCTTTCTTTAGCGCTTCTTTGCAGAAGCCGCGGCATAATACTGCCAACGCACGGGACCTAGCAGCACACCCCGTGCGCAACCTTTTGGTGGATATCGAGGAGGCCGCATAAGCATGCATTCTTCCAACGACGCAGCACAGCAGCCATCCCTAAATCATGCAAACCTTTTCTCCTTCCCCCCGACACAGAGAAACGGCCTCCTCGACTCCCCCACCACAAAAGCCAAACGCTCAACCGACCAGGAACTCAACCTGCGAGCATCCTTCGAAAAGCTCCAAGCATCCCTAAACAAGTCATTCCCCAACCAAGCCCGGGCATACTAACCCCTCATCAACAAAGCGCCCCTCGCGCACCACCCATTTCCGCCCCAACGCCACAAGGGCGATCGAGCAGGGCCGTCCGGAAACGGAAAAGGGCCTATCTCTCAGAACATTCCGCAGGACGGAGGAAGCCCCGCAGCGCGTAGCGCGCAGCGGGGCTTCCGACATGTCCGAGGACGTTCTGAGAGATAGGCCCTTTTCCGTTTCCGGACGGCCCGGTGGGATCAGAGTACCCTTGCTGTTACTCTGCTTTGCCCACAGAGTTGAGGTTGGTCATGCGGATCTTAACCAGCTCGGTGATCTCGCGCATACCCTCCTTGGCCGGCTTCTTGGGATCGAAGCAGGCGGGGTTCTCGGCCATGTAGGCCATGAAGCCCTTGGTGTAGGCCTGACGCAGCTCGGTGGCGTAGTTAACCTTGCAGATGCCGTTCTTCACGGCCTCGGCAACCTGCTCATCGGGCACACCGGAAGTGCCGTGCAGAACCAGCGGCACGTCGACGGCGTCGCGGATGGCCTTGACCACGGACTGCTCGATGTGCGGATCGCTCGTGTACACACCGTGGCTGGTGCCAACGCCAATAGCGAGGGAGGTGCAGCCGGTGCGCTCGACGAACTCCTTGGCCTCGGCCGGATCGGTGTAGGGGCTCTCGCCCTCAACTGCGGGACCGTCGTCCTCCTTGCCGCCAACCTTACCAAGCTCAGCCTCGACAGGCACGCCCATGGCGCGGCCAGCATCGGCGACGGACTTGGTCAGGGCGATGTTGTCCTCGAAGGACTCGTGCGAACCGTCGATCATGACAGAGGTATAGCCGGTGCGGAAAGCCTGCATGCAGCGGTCATAGCCATCGCCGTGATCGAGGTGCAGAGCGACGGGCACGGAAGCGCGCTCGGCGGCAGCCTTGACCATGCCGTAGAAGTAGTCCAGACCAGCGGTCTTGATGGTGCCCGGGGTGGTCTGCATGATGACGGGGGACTTGGTCTCCTCGGCAGCGGCCAGAACGGCCATAACGAACTCGAGGTTCTCGACGTTGAACGCGCCAACGGCGTAATGACCGGCCTGAGCGTCCTTGAGCATCTTTTCGGTGGTAACAAGTGCCATGAGCGTTTGCTCCTCTCCCTCGCCCGCATCTGGACATCGGGCGTAGTTGTTCACAAGGCGTTTTACCTTGCGTTTTGCTGCGCTCATTGTATGAAATTCAGCGGCTTTACACGCGCGAGATATTGAGCCCATGCAGGTCAATACAGTCGTTTTTGAAAAGTAAACGGAAGGAATTTGAGCCGAGTGGACATGTTCGATATTGAATTTTGGGCGTTCAGCATCTTTCTTTTATAGAAAAGATAAGTAATCGAAAGGTGTTTTCTTACCCAAAAAGAAAATGAACGAAAATAGAGTCAACACAATTCCTGCAAATTTAGCCGAGAATGGAGCAAAAATGGCCCAAGCCACCAACCGTGCCTTTGCCGACGAACGCCGTACCGCCATTTTGGAAATGCTCGATCATAATGCCTCGGTGCAGGTAGCAGAGATCGCCCAGACCTTTGGCGTGTCCTCCGTCACCGCCCGCGCCGACCTGGACGCGCTCGCCGAAGCAGGCAAGCTGCGCCGCACGCACGGCGGTGCCGTATCACTCCACAAACGTCTGACCGTCTCCACGCAGGATCGCCGCATCAATGTCAACGTCGCCGCCAAGCAGGCCATCGCGCAAAGCGCCATCGAGCTCGTCAATGACGGCGACACGCTGCTCGTCGACTCGGGCACCACGGCGCTCGAGTTCGTCCGGCTCCTCGATCAGCGCGACGGTATCACCGTCATCACGGCCGACATTACCATTGCCGATTACATCGACGAGAGCATGCCCTCAGTCGATGTCGTCATGCTGGGCGGGGCGCTGCGCAAAGGCCATCGTTATTTGTACGGACCGCTCACTATGCAGGCGCTCCAAATGGTCCATGCCGATCTGGCCGTCATGTGCCCCGGCGCCTTTGTCCCCAGCTGCGGCTTTACGACCGACTTTCCCCAGATGGCCGAGACCAAAACGGCTATGATCACCGCGGCCCATCAAAGCGTCGCCCTCATGGACGCCAGCAAGGTTAACGGACGCGGCATGTACCGCTTTGCCGAGCTTGCCGATGTCGACTCCATCGTGATGGACCGTGACCCCGACCATGCCGTCGCCACCTCGATCGCCGAGGCCACTGACAGCTCACGTCCAGCCCTCGTCATCGCCGGCGCTTAAACAAAAACCACCACAAAGGTGCCTGTCCCCTTTGTGGTGGTTGTGATGGTTGAGCGTCAAAAGTGAACGTGTCGCTACTTGGACAGCTCGTCGGCGAGGGCCTCGATCTGAGCGCGCGAGGCTTCGTTGAGCGAGCCCAGCACAGTCACCTTGTTCTGCGTCAGGGTGATGTCCTTCATACCCTCGAGCTCCTTGGTCATAATCTTGGCCGCTGCAGGCGCCCAGGAACCGGACTCGACAAGCGCCACCGTACGGTTCTGATAGGCGTGCTCGGCAAGCGTGTGGATAAAGGTGCTCATGAACGGGAAGATCTCGCCCTGATAGGTGATGGAGGCGAGCACCAGACGGTCATAGCGGAACGCATCCTCAACGGCCTCGGCCATGTCGTCGCGAGCCAGGTCAAAGACGGAGACCTTCTGGCCGCGAGCCTCAAGCGCAGATGCGAGCTCCTCGACGGCAGCCTTCAGATGGCCATACACGCTCGCATAGGCGATCGTGATGCCCTCGTCCTCGGGCTGATAGCTCGACCAAGTGTTATAGGTGTCGAGGTAGTAGCCCAGGTTCTCGGTCAGCACGGGGCCGTGGAGCGGACAGATGATCTGAATGTCCAGGTCGGCGGCCTTCTTGAGCACGGCCTGCACGAACTTGCCGAACTTACCGACGATGCCAAAGTAGTAGCGGCGAGCTTCGCAAGCCCACCCCTCGGGGTCCTCGATGTCGTTGGCGCCGAACTTGCCAAAGCCGTCGGCGCTAAAGAGCACCTTGTCGGTTGCCTCGTAAGAGAACAGTACCTCGGGCCAGTGCACGTTGGGGGCGCCGATAAAGGTCAGGCTGTGGCCACCCAGGTCGAGCACGTCGCCCTCTTTGACGACCATCTTGCGCTCGGGGTAGTCGGTGCCAAAGTAGTTGACCATCATGCGGAAGGCGCCCATGCTGGCCACAATCTGTGCCTGGGGATAGCGCTCCATAAAGGCGGCGATACCGGCGGAGTGATCGGGCTCCATGTGATGGACAACCAGGTAGTCGGGCGTACGGCCATCGAGCACGGCCTCGAGGTTGCCGAGCCACTCGTCAACAAAACCGCCGTCGACTGAATCGGCGACAGTGATCTTTTCGCCCAAGATAACGTAGCTGTTGTATGCCATACCGTTCTCGGACACATCGTACTGGCCCTCGAACAGGTCAATGTCGTGATCGTCGACGCCAATGTAGCGGATATCCTTGGTGATCTCCATCAGGCAAAGCCTCCTAGATAGACAAAAGAACCCGTCTATCATAGCACTCGCCTTCATAGCCACGGCTATCTGTCAGCATCCTTATCGATTGTTATTGAGGCGGAATATACCACCGTTTACCTGCATAAACTATGTGCATGGTATCGCCGTGCTATGTCGAATAATGAGCTGGCCGGGAATGCGAATGGCAACGGTTTTGCCCGCCGTACCCGCCTCGGGAACCGCATGCTCGAACACCTCGCGTCCCCGCTGATGCAAATCGAATCGAACGGTCGTGAGCTCGTTATGCGCGACAAAGTCGTCGAGCGAGTCATCGACGCCCACCACGCTTACGTCCTCGGGCACGCGCAAGCCGCTATCGCGCAGCGCTGCAATTGCGCCATTTGCCATCTGATCGTTTGCCGCGTAAATCGCCGTCATGGTGCTGCGGTCGTGTTCGGCCAGATACCTACCGGCCTCGTAACCGCTGTTGGCAGACCAGTCGCCCTCGAGCGGCTCTGCCGGCTCGATGTGTTTACGCTCGAGTGCATCCTGCCAACCGGCGCGACGAAATTGCTCGTCGACCGAGAACGACGGGCCGCCAATATAGCGAATTTGCTCGTGCCCCAGCTCAAACAGGTGATCCATAAGCAATAGCGAGCAGCCGTAATGGTCGGAATCGACCGTGGTCACCCGCGGGTGCGCATACATGGTAACGATGACCGTGCCAATGCCCGGCAGTGGATCAAACGTCTCAAAATCGGGCGCCATGCGGCTCATGCCGATGATGATGCCGTCCACCGGCAATGCGGCCATACGACGCGTGGCCTCGGCAAGCGAGAATTCCTCGGTCTTGGACATCTCGACCAGCGTGATGGCGCAATTATGCTCGCGAGCAGCGCTGGCGATGCCGTCGATCATTGAGAGGTTGCCAAACTTGGTGACATCGTTGATGCATAGGCCGACCGAATGGTAACGGCCGTCGCGCAGCGAGCGACCGGCATAACTCGGACGAAAGCCGAGCTCTTGCATAGCAGCCTGCACGCGCTGGCGCGTCTGTTCGTTAACGTTGGGCAAGCCGTTGGCGACGCGCGAAACCGTCTGCTGCGAAACGCCAGCAGCGCGGGCGACGTCGGCCATGGAAACCGGACGCGTACCTGTATCGTTGGACGGGCGCCTTGCCACAGGATCACCTTCACCCTTGCGAGATCTGAATAGCGTGAATGCCGGCCCGGGCAGAAATACATCCCGCGCCGAGGCCCGCTATCGTCGGACGCATGTTAACGTACTCTACTTTTTCTATCTGCATCTCTTCTGCTTTATAAGTCCATACGGCAGTACCGTTCACGGCTGCATTTCTACCGATTACCAGATTCTCAAAAAGTGACAAGCGATGTGTTATGAGTACGTTAACATAGCCCGTAACGTGCGGTATCGTGAACACTTGGTTCATACCGCTACAAGTTGTTAACGTACTCATAACGACGCAAAACCCACCCGGGCACGCCAAGGAAAGGACTCCCATGACCACCCCCGACGAAAAGACATTCGCCACGCTCACCAAGCTGTTCGAGGAGGAGTTTGGCCCCATCGGCGACCGCCAGGTGCTCTACGTGCACGCGCCCGGCCGTTCCGAGATCAGCGGCAACCACACCGACCACGAGGGCGGCCACGTTATCGCCGGCTCGCTCGATGTCGCCGTTGACGGCATCGCCGTGGCAACCGACTCCAACAAGATTCGCGTCGCCGACGAGGGCTATCCTACGTTTGAAATCATGCTCGACACGCTGGATATTCAAGAGTCCGAGAAGGGCACGTCCGCGAGCCTCGTCCGCGGCATGGCCCACGAAATCGCTGCTCTGGGCGTTGAGCCCCAGGGCTTCGACTTCGCCTTCACCTGCTCCGTCCCCTCGGGTGGCGGTCTTTCCAGCTCTGCCGCCGTCGAGGCCGCATACGGCCGCGCCATGGAGACGCTCTGGGACGTACCCGTCATCGAGCCCGTTGCGCTCGCCCAGATGAGCCAGCGCACCGAGAACAACTATTACGGCAAGCCCTGCGGTCTGATGGACCAGGCCGCCGTGTGCCTGGGCGGCCTTGCCTACATGGACTTTGAGGACCAGGCTCAGCCTAAAACCCAGAAGCTCGAGCTCAACTTTGAGGATCACGGCTACGCGCTCGTGCTCGTTAAGGTCGGTGCCGACCACGTGGCCGCCACCGACGACTACGCTGCCGTTCCGCGCGAGATGCAGGACGTCGCCGCCGAGTTTGGCAAGACACGCCTGTGCGAGGTAAACGTTGCCGACTTTGACGCCAAACTCCCCGAGCTGCGTGCCAAGCTGGGCGACCGTGCCTGCCTGCGCGCCGTTCACTACTGGTACGAGAACGGCCTGGTCGATAAGCGCTGGGCAGCGCTCAACGCCGGCGACATCGACCAGTTCCTGGTCCTGACGCGCGAGTCCGGCGCCAGCTCTGCCATGTACCTGCAGAATGTTGTTGCCAAGCTGGGTTCCGAGCAGCCTTCCATGTATGCTCTGGCGCTGGCCGAGCACGTGCTCGACGGCCGCGGCGCCGTCCGTATCCACGGTGGCGGCTTTGGTGGCACCATCCAGGCCTTCGTGCCGCTCGACCTGGTCGACACCTTTATCACCAAGATGAACGGCTGGCTGGGCGAGGGCTCTGCCCGCCACTACGCAATTTCTGACAAGGGGGCTTACGCGGCATGGCTGTAATGACTGACGTGCGCGAGGCCGCGCAGAACCTGATCGAGTACGCTATCCACCGATCGATGATCGGCCAGGACGATCGCATCTGGGCGTATAACACCATTCTCGAGTGCATCGGTGCTACGGGCCCGGCGCTCGACATGGCCTGGGCGCTCCAGGTCGAGAAACTCTCGCTCTTGCACCCCAACACCCTGCCCAACTTTGACCTTGAAGGCACACTTGCCGCGCTTGCCGAGGCGGCTGTTGCCAACGGCGCCGCCGAGGACACGGCATCGGGCCGCGACCGCATCGCCATGCGCATCATGGGCGCGCTCATGCCAAGGCCTTCGGTTGTAAACGAGGAGTTCAACGGACGCATGGGCGTCAACGAGCCCCGCGCCGCGACCGACTGGTTCTACGGCCTGTGCTGCGACGCCGGCTACGTGCGCCGTGCCGCCATCGCGCGCAACATCAAATGGAGCACCCCCACCAACTGGGGCGACCTCGAGATTACCATCAACCTGTCAAAGCCCGAAAAGGACCCGCGCGATATTGCCGCGGCCGGCGCCGCCAAAAACACGGGCGAGAAGTATCCCGCCTGCCAGCTCTGCATCGAAAACGAGGGCTATCCCGGACGCTCCGCTGCAGCCGACGGCGGCGCCCATCCCGCCCGCCAGAATCTGCGCGTTATCCCCATTAAGCTCGACGGCGAGCGCTGGGGCTTCCAATACAGCCCGTACGCGTACTTTAACGAGCACTGCATTGCCATGAGCTCCGAGCATCGTCCGATGCACGTCGACCGCAAGGGGCTGACCTGCCTGCTCGACTTTGTCGACCTGTTCCCGCACTACTTTATTGGCTCCAACGCCGACCTGCCCATCGTGGGCGGCTCGATTCTGTCGCACGACCACTTCCAGGGCGGCGCGCACGAGTTCCCCATGATGCATGCCGCCGAGGTCTCGCAGTTTAGCGTGCCCGGTTTTGACCAGGTCAGCGGTACCGTGCTGCAGTGGCCGCTCTCGGTGTTGCGCCTGCGCTCGCATGACCGCGCTCAGCTGCTCGACGCTGCCGAGAAGATTATCCTCGCCTGGCGCGAGTGGACCGATGAGTCTGTGGGCGTTATCGCGTACACAGCCGATGACGTGGCACACAACACCGTAACGCCTGTCATCCGCCGCGTCGACTCTCGCGGAAATGCCGGCGGCGAAATCTACGAGGCCTACCTGGCGCTTCGCTGCAACATCACGACCGACGAGCATCCGCTGGGCGTGTTCCACCCGCATGCCGAGTACCACCACATTAAGAAGGAGAACATCGGCCTGATCGAGGTCATGGGCCTGGCCATTCTTCCGCCGCGCCTGGTTCCCGAGCTTGGCGCTGTCCGTGAGCATCTGCTGGCAGCCAAGGTCGATGCCAGCTACGATCTTGCCGGTGCGCTCGAGGTCGATGATCTTTGTCGCAGCCATGCCGCGTGGGCCGAGGACGTCTTTGCTCGCCGCGCCGACGAGCTTACGGCCGACAACGCCATCGATATCCTGCACGAGGAGGTCGGCGTGGTGTTTGGCCACGTGCTCGACAACGCCGGCGTCTTTAAGTGGGACGAGGCGGGACGCGCCGCCCAGCAGCGCTTTATCGACTCGCTGTAGCACGCGAGCTCGAACGCACGCACTTAACAAATAGTGCCTACACGACCGCGGCGCCCGCCGGCAACATCGCCGGCGGGCGCCGTTTTCTGATGCAAGGGTAACTAATTTGCACCAAAACAAGGAGTGTCCCAAACTGCCGGCAGAAAAAGAACGTCCCCAGATGCCGACCTAAACCAACACATTATTCGATGGAAAAACGTGGTTACCTCCCACATTATTCGAAGGAAAAACGTGGTTCATTCCCACATTTTTCGATGGAAAGACCAACACGGTCTTATACTAACCATGATCGTTAGGAGGCAGTATGCAGCGACAGCTAATGGACGAACTCATCGCTTGGAAATCTAGGGCAAACCGCAAGCCCCTCCTGCTTAAGGGGGCCCGCCAGACGGGAAAAACCTGGCTTCTCAACGAATTCGCAGGCCAGCAGTATCAAAACGTCATCCGTTTTGACTTTATGCTCGAACCGGGCGCACGTTCGCTGTTCGACGGAAGCCTTGACCCCAAACGCATCATCTCCCAGATAGAGCTCCTGCGCGGCCAGACCATAACGCCGACAGACACGCTCATCATCTTCGACGAAATCCAAGAGGCACCGCGTGGCATCACCTCGCTCAAATACTTCAACGAGCTGGCGCCGGAATACCATATCGTGGCAGCCGGCTCCTATATGGGGCTCGCGCTCCGACGCGAAAACGAGTCTTTCCCCGTCGGCAAGATTGACCAGCTTACCATGCGCCCCATGGGGTTTGTCGAGTTCGTTCGTGCCGTCGATGGCGATCCGCTGGCAGATGCCATCCTTGCCGCAGACATGGACCTGCTGGCAAACGTTTCCGAAAAGCTCGAGCGCCTGCTCAAGGAATACCTCGTTGTCGGTGGCATGCCAGAAGTTGTCTCCGCTTTCGCCGCCTCCCACGATTTCATCGAGGCCCGCAGGCTTCAGCAGCAAATCATCGAAGCTTACGAATCCGATTTTGGCAAGCATGCGCCAGCCCGCATCGTCGAGCGCATGAGGCTGGTTTGGAAATCCCTTACCGGCCAGCTCGCAAAGGAAAACAAGAAGTTCGTCTACGGTGCGCTCCGTCCCGGGGCGCGCGCACGCGATTTTGAGGAAAGCCTCCAGTGGCTCATGGACTATGGAATCGTTCATAAGGTGCCACGTGTTTCCGCCCTAAGAGCACCGCTCACAAGCTACGAGGATCTCTCGGGCTTCAAGCTGTTCTGCATCGACACCGGCATCCTCGGAGCACTCTCCGGCCTCTCGCCAGCCATTGTTCTGAACGGGCCCGCTGTTTTTACGGAGTTCAAAGGCTCGCTGACCGAGCAATACGTCGCACAGGAGCTTTTGCTCCAAGGCAAAACTCCCGCGTATTGGTCATCCTCCTCCGGCAATGCAGAGACTGACTTTGCCATCGACCATGCGGGGACCGTGCTTCCGCTCGAGGTCAAGGCGGCAGAGAACCTCAAAGCAAAGAGCCTGAGGATTGCCTGCGAGAAGTTCAAGCTCGAGCGCTGCGTGAGAACATCGTTAGCGGCATATAGAGACGAGGGCACGCTCGTCAACATTCCGCTCTGGGAGATTGGGCAAATCGACAAGCTAGCATAGGCGCTGTGGAGGGGGTGCCCCGTAAGGAGTGTCCCAAACTGCCGGCAAAAAAGGAACGTCCCTATCTGCCGCAGTCATTTAAGAACGTCCCCAATGACCACGCCGATGTTTTGGCCACGACAGCGAAAGCCCGCCAAAGCGAGCAAGGTGCCTTGAAGCGAGGCGGCATTGACCTTCTGGTCATGCCGCCGAAGCTGAAAGGCAGATTGCCGCTCTGGCGGGCTTGCAGCGTCGGCTGGTTACGCGGTTTGGTAAAACCGCGTAACCCTACAGCTCCGTTACTTCAACGTTGTTGAAGATCTCATCCCAGCGGTCCATGACCAGGTGGCCGGTCTTGGGATCCATGGCGTTGAGCTTGCCGCAGGTATTGGCGGTCTTGAGCACGGTGACGTCGTCGGCACCAGCAGCAATGGCATGCGCAAAACCGGCGATGGTCGAGTCACCGGAACCCGTCGCGTTCACAGCCGCAATCGCAGGCGTCTTGGCGCGGAACGCGCGGCCCTCATGGAAGCCCACCGAACCGGCAGCGCCCATCGAAACGACAACCCAGGGAATACCGGCAAAACGGTCATCGGCGGCAAGCGCCTCGCGCAGGGCATCGACATCATCGGTCGTAAAGGACGTACCCAGCAGGCCGTTAATCTCGGTCAGGTTGGGCTTTACGAGCTCAGGCTTAGCGTCGGACTCCAGCGCGGCCTCCAGCGATGCACCCGAGGTGTCGAGCAGCACCTTGGCGCCCGCCTCCTCGGCGATCTTGACGAGCTCGGCATAGTAACCAGCATCGACGCCACGCGGCAGCGAGCCCGAAAGCGTCACGACGTCCGCCTTCGCTGCAAGCTCGGCAAACTTGGCCGTAAAGGCCTCGAGCTCGGCCGGGGCGATCTGCGGGCCGCTCTCCAGCAGCTCGGTCTGATTACCCTCGTGCAGAATATTCAGGCAAATGCGCGTCTCACCGGCGATGGGCACAAAGTCGTTCTTGACGCCGTCGGCATCCATAAGCTCGGCCATATAGGCACCCATGTGTCCGCCGAGCAGACCGGTCGCGAGCACATCGTCGCCCAACTGCAGCAGCACACGGCTCACGTTGAGGCCCTTGCCGCCAGCGGTCTTTTCGGGCGTCACACGGTTCACGTCGTCGATGATCAGCTTGTCGAGCTGATAGCGCGTATCAATCGACGGGTTCATGGTAACGGTCAGAATCATATTGAACTCCTGTTTCCGGGGCACGGCACGCGCAGCCCCAAACATACGATAGCTCGTTAAAGGATCTCGATCTCAAAGCCGCGGGTAACGGTCTCCCCCGGCTTGGCCACCAGGCAGCCGCGCTTGTGCTCCAGAATATCGTCCTCGTCGGAGCAGGTGGACAGGCCGCCCCACGGTTCCACGGCCACAAAGTCACCCTCGGGCTTGCTCCACACAATCAGGTACGGCATATCGGGAAACGTCAGGCGCACGCCCTTGTCCTCGGTTTTCTTGGTCAACGTAACCACGCGGCTCTCGAGCACGTCAAAGATGGTCTCCGCGAAGTCGAAGAGTTCGTGGGTAAGCGGCAGGTCATGGCCGATCATGGGGTTCTTGCTGCGATGCTCAACATCAATCAGGCCCGTCGAGGGAACGGCAGTACAGAGCTCGGTGGCCTCACGCTGCTCAAAACGAAGCTCATAATCGTCATAGGACTCGCCCTCGTCGAGCGGGCACTTAAAGCCGGGGTGGCCGCCCACAAAAAACGGCATGTCCTCGGTGCCCTCATTGGTCACCTCGTACGACACGGCCACCTTTTCCGAATCGATCGTGTAACGAGCAACGATCTTAAACGGATACGGGTACTGCTCGAGCAACTCGGCATGGTCGGCAGAGCTTAGGCTCAGCGCGACCATGTTGTCGCCCTGCTCCTCGAGCTTCCACTCCTGTTTGCGAGCAAAGCCGTGACGGGCAAGCTTGACCTCGCGGCCGCCCATGGTCATTGCGCGACCGTCACGAAGGCCGCCGCAGATCGGGAAACAAATGGGTGCCTGGCCCGACCACACCGCCGGGTCACCCTGCCACAGGTACTCACGGCCGTTGGCCGCAATAGAAGTGAACGACCCGCCCGCCGTGCTCAGTGCTACGCGGATAGAACCGTTATCAAGAACAAACTCCATAGGAGCCTTCCCTTTCTTACGACAGCCCGCCAAGTCAATAGGGCTGATAGAAAACCGGCCCGCGCCCCCTCACAGAAACGCGAGCCGTCAATTGAAAAGCTGCAGAATGCCGGGTACCGCCAAAACGAAGCCCACAAGCTCAGCAAGCAAACGTGTTATCGGAGCAGCTTACTGAACCAGAAAGCTTCGCAACAACAGCGGTAACCCCACAGGTACCCCCAACGTCAGCGAGAAGCCATCTGGCGAGGCAAGGTGCCGTGAAGCGAGGCGGCATTGACCTTCTGGTCATGCCGCCGAAGCTGAACGGCAGATTGCCCGCCAGATGGCTTCGCAGCGTCGGCCGGTCCGGCGTTCGGTAGAACGCCGGAACCCCTTAGTCGTGGTACTCGCCGCGGTCCCACTTCTCGAGGAACTCGTCAAAGAAGTGCGGGTCAGCCTGAGCCTCGGCGTCGGCCTTATTGCAGGCATCGATCTTGGCGATCAGGGCATCGTGCTCGGGGGTCTTCTCGTAGGGCTCCTCCAGGAAGGCAAGCATGATATCGGCCATCAGGAACTCGCCGGTGATCTTGCCGCCAAAGCCCACGATGTTGGCGTTGAGCTCGCGACGAGCGTACAGGGCAGAGGTCATGTCGCGGACCAGGGCGCAGCGGGCGCCGGGAACCTTGTTGACGGCGTTGGTGATGCCAATGCCGGTGCCGCACAGGGCCACGCCAAAGTCGGCCTTGCCGCTGGCAACAGCCTCGCCCACGGCCTTGCCGTAGATGGGATAGTGCGTACGGGTGTGGCTGTAGGTGCCGCAGTCGAGCACCTTGTAGCCAGCCTGCTCCAGGCGGTCGGCCAGATAGATCTTCTCGTCCGTAACGATATGGTCGCAACCGATTGCGATGGTCTTCTTCATCAGAACGTCCTTTCGTCTGAATTCACAAGTTGAGGTAGAAGTTCGAGTTCTCGGTGGCTCTCGTTAGGCCATCTTGTTGAGCATGTCGACACGGATCTGGTGACGGCCGCCGGCGTACTGGGCGCGCAGGAACTCGCGGGCGATCTTCTTGGCGACCTCGGTGCCCACAACGCCCGGGCCCATGGTGACCATGCGCGAGCCGTTGTGCTCGCGGGTCATGTAGGCGGAACGCTCGTCGGAAATGTTGGCGACGACCATACCCTTAATCTTGACGGCGGCCATATAGGAGCCGACGCCGTACTTATCGAATGCGAAGCCCTGGGAATCCTTGTGCTCCAGCAGGTCCTTGGCAACGGCGGTCGCGGAATCGACAAAGTCCGCGGCAGGGGTCTCGGAATAGTCGACGACCTCGTGACCGTCGGCGATGAGCATCTCCTTGATGGACTCCTTCATCGACATACCGTCGGCATCGGAAGCGATTACAACCCTCATGACATCCTCCTTGAGAGATACGCAGGTGCGTAGTTTCTGTTTGGAAGTGTTGAATCGCGTTCAGGTCCGGGCATCTGAATGTGCGGTTCTTCACTGTTCATGTTTATTTGAACACATTCGAACAGTAACTGCAACAACTATTTGTTTATCTTTGTTCTTTTTTGAACAAATATCGTTCACGGATGATTGCTGACCGTTTGAGCCGGGCGCGGACGTAGCGATCATGTGTTCAACAAACAAAAGGGCGGCCAAGAACGTATCTCGGCCGCCCTTCGGCGGTATTCCCCGGTATATACAGCTGTTTTAGCTACTCGGACTGCCCACCCTTTTTGGCGTGCTTGGACGGAGCACTCAGAAAGCGGCCCGTCAAATAGTTCGCCGGGCCGGAAATATCGATCCCCAGCAGTACGTGTCCCAGCCACAGGAACGCCACGAGCACCAGCAGCGGGATAACGCACGAAGTCACGATCATCACGATGACGCCTTCAATCAAATCGGTCACCTGCTGCACGATCTCGTCGGTCATCTGCTTGGCACCGCTGGTCACCGACGTAACAAGGCTCGATGCCCCATCAGTCAACTGCTCGAGCACGTTTTTGGACGCCGTGGTCTCGGATTTTTTCTTGTTCGATTTTGAGCTGGTCTCGGCTGACTTGTCCGTGGTGTCGGCCGCGTCCGCAGCGTCCGCAGCCTTTTGCTCAGCTTGCTCAATACTTACGCGATACGTTTCATCGACCTTTTGCGACACCCATACGCTCGCGGGCACGAGCGCCATGCCGATCACGGCAACCACCAGTACGCGTGTCGCCACACGGCGCAGGACAGTGCTCGTGCTCCAGCGCCCGTGAATGCCGAGCGACACCGCAAAGAGCACCAACGCAAACGGGATTAAGATGCCCAAGCCAACCGACCACAAAATGGTTAGCAGGTATTTCTCGAGGTAGAGCACGGCAAGCACGATACCAAGGTTGCCTGAAAGCTGCGCGAGCTGCTCGGCAACCGGCGTTCCCGTATCACCCGGCAGCGCGGTAATGCCCGCAGACAGCGCCACGCACGAGGTCGTGAGCGCCAGTACGTTGCCTTTCTTTTGATCGATGACCTCGATGGTGGAGTCCCAAGTTTTGGTATCGGCGAAATGCGGACGAGCTACAAAGCCCGACAGCAGCGCCAGTACCACGAGCGCAACGATAAAGCCAATCTGCAGCTTTTTGTTTGCGCACACGACATCGGACAGACTGGGCTGCAGCTCGGTTACCGCCGTGTGCTCGGTTATCTGGACAGGACGCCCATGAGCCATCTCGTGCGCATCTCTTTTTTGTATTGACCCGTTATCCGGCATTTGGATACCTCCTCAGTCCGGCGTTTAATGCGAAAGAAAGTATACCCACCGAGCAAAAATCGAACGGGAAGACGAACGGAGCGCACCAAGACTGTCCCCAATGACTAGTCATTTAAGAACGTCCCCAATGACTATCTCGGGATGAGTTGCGGGGAGGAGGACAGAAAAAGCCCTACCGCGGGTAGCGGCAGAGCTTTTGGAAGGGGACTTGGTTGTGAGGACTCGTTAGGCGAGCTTGGCCTCGAGCTCGGCAATGCGCTTGTAGGCATCGATGGTAAAGCGGGCCTGCTTCTCCAGGATCATAGTGGTCATGAGGGTATCCTGAGCGTGAGCCATGATGAAGGTCATCTCCATCTCGCCACCGCCGGCCTCCTGCGAAAGCAGCTTGGTCTGCGTGTCGTGGGCGCCGATAAGTGCATCGCTGGCATCCTTGTGCAGCTGTTCGGCCTTCTCAAAATCGCCCTCGCGAGCAGCATCGAGCGCTGCAAGCAGATCGGTCTGGGCGTCACCTGCGTATGCGACAATCTCGAATCCAACCATCGAGATTTCTTCTTTGGTTGCCATGTTGCGTTCCTTTCACATATGAACCAATGGAGAGCATCGCGTCCGGGCATACGCGTTGCGTTCTGTATGACAGAAACATTAACATTCAAACAAAAAAGAACAGCGCAAAACGTAATTTCAAGCTATGAACGGTCACTTTTCGCCCGTGAACGGTTTTTAAACCAATCTGAACAATATCGAACACAGTTAGTGACAACCCAAACAGGACCGCACCCTAACGCAAATCGCGCACCGTATCGCCCTCTACGAGCACACCGGGGATCAGCATGTGCTCCACGCCAGACGCACCCCCATCGGCGCCGGCAATCTTGTCGACCGCCCACATGCCGACGCGCTTGTTGTCAAAGCGCACCGTGGTCAGGCGACGGTCGGGCACGATATCGCCCAGGCTATCGTCAACACCCACCACGCTCACGTCCTGGGGCACGCACTTCCCGCGCGACTCGAGCCCACGGATGCAGCCGTAGGCCATGGCGTCGTTGGAGGCATAAATGGCCGTGCAGGTCGGATCATCCGCAAGCACCTGGCCGGCAGCATATCCACTCTGCGCCGTCCAGTCGCCGCGCACGAGCTGCGGGGGCTCAATGCCATGCACACGCAATGTCTCACGCCAGCCTTCCTCGCGCCGCATGCCCGAAAGCGAGCGCTCGGGACACGAGATAAAGTGCACGGTCTTGTGTCCCTGCCCCAGCAAGTACTCGACCACTTGGCGTGAACAATCGAACTGATCGTTATCGACCGTCGAGCACAGCGGATGCTCCAGCATGGTAACGAGCACTGTCTGCATACCGGGCAGCGGTTCAAAGGTTCCAAAGTCCGCCGGCATGCGGTTCATGATTACAACCATACCGTCCACTGGCAGTGCACTCATACGCGACGATGCGCTCTCAAGGGTATAGGGGTGTCCGTCTACTTTAGTGAGGGTGATGGCATAGCCATGTTTGTCGGCCGCGGCGGCAAAGCCCTCCATACGGTCGAGGTTGCCGGTACCGGTAATGTTGAACATGGCGACGCCGACGGTCTTAAACTTGCCGCGGCGCAGCGATCGACCGGCAAAATTGGGGCGATACCCCAGCTCGCGCATGGCGGCACGCACGCGTTCCTTGGTCTCGGGGCGCACGCTGGGCGAATCGTGCACGGTGCGCGAGACCGTCTGCTCCGAGACGCCCGCGAGGCGCGCTACGTCTTTGACGGATACCGATTTTTTAACAGCGGCCATAGGTCGATCTTTCTATGTCAACGATGCCATTGGTGACACCCTACGCAGTCAAATGAAACGTCTTCAAGTATATCTAACGCCTCCCCCACCATACGCTCACCACCCAAAACCTACCGTTCACCGACATTTTTGCCTCCCCGAACGGCTTTTGTCGACCAAATGTTAACGTTGCCATTGCGCAAACACAGAGCCACCGGGCGGCTCAACCGTTTACGCGTAAGGAATCGACGGTTCGCAGGCACAGGAACCACCGGTTCGCGTCTTTTTTTGTATCGCAAAATGGCAACGTCAACATTTTGGCAACCGAACGCCAAAAACTACCATCGTTGCTAACCCACCGACTCTTAGGAGCATTGCATGGAGCAACTCATCGCCATCATCGAAAAGGGCCAGCCCTTTTTCAACGCGATCGCCCGCAACAAGTACCTCAAGGCGATCCGCGACGGCTTTATCTCCGTCATCCCCATCATCATCTTCTCGTCCATCTTTTGCCTGGTAGCCTCGGTCCCCAACATCTGGGGTTTCTACTGGCCCGATGACATCAACAACGCCCTGTGGAAGTGCTACAACTACTCCATGGGCATCCTGGCCATCGCCTGCGCCGCCACCACGGCCAAGCACTTCGCCGACGCCCAGAACCGCGATCTGCCCAAGAACAACCAGATCAACTTCATCTCGTGCATGTGCGCGGCCATCATCGGCTTCTTGCTCCTTTCGAGCGACACCATCGCCACGGACGCCGCCAGCGGCTTCAACACGACCTACCTTGGTTCCAAGGGCCTGCTGACCGCCTTTATCGCTGCGTTTGTGACCGGCATCATCTACAAGTTCTTCATTAAGCGCAACATCACCGTCAAGATGCCCGAGCAGGTTCCGCCCAACATCTCGCAGACTTTTAAGGACATCATCCCCTTCTCCGTCTGCATCACCGTCTTTTGGGTCTTTGACATCGTCTTCCGCGCTGCCTTTGGCTTCTGCTTTGCCCAGGGCGTTATCCAGGTGTTCCAGCCCCTGTTCACCGCTGCCGACGGCTACATCGGCCTCGCTGTGATCTACGGCGCCATGAGCCTGTTCTGGTTCGTCGGCGTCCACGGCCCCTCGATCGTCGAGCCCGCCATCGCTGCCGCTCTCGTTGCCAATATGACCGACAACCTGGCCGCATTCCAGGCTGGCCAGCACGCTTCCGCTGTCCTGACCCAGGGTGCCCAGTACTTCGTCGTCTGCATGGGCGGCACCGGCGCCACACTCGTCCTGGTCTTTATGTTCTGCTTCCTGGCCAAGTCTCAGGAGATGCGCGCCGTCGGCAAGGCCGCCATTGTCCCCGTCTGCTTTGCCGTCAACGAGCCGCTGCTGTTCGCCGCGCCCATCGTGCTCAACCCCGTCTTCTTTGTCCCGTTTGTCTTTGCCCCGATCGCCAACATCTGGATCCTCAAGATCTTTATCGACTTCTTGGGCATGAACGGCTTTATGTACACCTTGCCCTGGACCGTCCCCGGCCCCATCGGCACCATCATGGGCCTGGGCTTCCAGCCGCTCGCCTTTGTGATGCTCGCCCTTATCCTGGTCGTCGACTTCGTTCTGTACTACCCGTTCTTCCGAGCCTATGACGCCCAGAAGTGCGCCGAGGAGGCCGAGATCTCCCAGGAGGAGCTTGCCGCCAAGAACGCCGAGAAGGCCGCCAAGCTTAACGATGCCTTCCAGGGCAAGGCCGATGCCAAGAGCGTTGCCGCCGGCGCCGCCGCCGAGGCCGTAAAGGCCGACGCCCCCGCCGCCTCCGCAGCACCCGCTGCCGAGGCAACGACCGCCAGCGACCTCAACGGCAAGCGCGTGCTCGTGCTCTGCCAGGGCGGCGGTACCTCGGGCCTGCTCGCCAACGCGCTGGCCAAGGCCGCCAAGGAGCGCGGCATCAATCTTGAGACCGCTGCCGAGGCCTATGGCAACCACGTTGACATGCTCCCCGACTTTGACCTGGTCGTCCTGGCCCCGCAGGCCGCCAGCTACCTGGCCGACCTGCAGAAAGACTGCGAGCGCGTGGGCAACAAGTGCGTCGCCTGCCGCGGTAAGCAGTACATCGAGCTCTCCCAGAACGGCGACAAGTCTCTCGCCTTCGTGAGTGAACAGCTTTCGAAGTAAGTAACGCTTAGGGCCAGCCGACCATCCAAGACCGGCTGGCCCTTCGATTTAGACGATTGGATCATCATGTCCGTTAACCCTGCTAGCGTCACCAACCCGCCTGCGCAGTTTCCCGAGGACTTTGTCTTTGGCGGTGCTACCGCTGCCTACCAGGTAGAGGGTGAGACCCGCACTCACGGTAAGGGCAAGGTTGCCTGGGACGACTTCCTGGAGGCCCAGGGGCGCTTTTCCCCCGATCCCGCTTCGGACTTCTACAACCAGTACCCCGTCGATTTGGAGCTGTGCGAGGAGTTTGGCATCAACGGCATTCGCCTCTCCATCGCCTGGAGCCGCATCTTCCCCAACGGTATCGGTGAGATTAACCCCGAGGGTGTCCAGTTCTATCACGATCTCTTCGCCGAATGCCACAAGCACCACGTTGAGCCGTTTGTCACGCTGCATCACTTCGATACGCCGCTTCCCCTCTTTGAGAAGGGCGACTTCCTCAACCGCGAGACCATCGACGCCTTTGTGGACTTTGCCACCTTCTGCTTTAAGGAATACGCCGACCAGGTGACCTACTGGTTCACCTTTAACGAGATCTGGGCCGACGCCTCCAACACCTACATCGAGGGCACCTTCCCCGGTGGCGTCAAGGCGCATCTGGCCGAGGCCTTCCAGTGCGAGCACAACATGATGCTCGCCCACGCCAAGGCCGTGCTGGCCTTCCACAACGGCGGCTTTAAGGGCAAGATCGGCGTCATTCAGTCGCTGGAGTTTAAGTATCCGCTCAACGAGAACGACCCCGCCGACATCAAAGCCGCCAACAACGAGCACGTGCTGCAAAACCAGTTTCTGCTCGACGCCACCTTCCGCGGCGACTATGCCCCCGACACCCTCGAGTGCGCCAACCGCCTGGCTGCCGTCTCGGGCGGCACCATCGAGATCCTGGACGAGGACCTCGAGATTATGCGCGAGGCCGCGCTCTACAACGACTACCTGGGCGTTAACAACTACCAGTGCCGCTTCTTGAAGGCTTACGATGGCGAGAACGACCTGCACCACAACGGTACGGGCGAGAAGGGCACCGGCCGCTGGCGCGTTAAGGGTATTGGCGAGCATGTGAACAAGCCTGGTATCCCCACCACCGACTGGGACTGGATCATCTATCCCGAGGGCCTGTTCGATCTGCTCGTCTACATTAAGCAGCGCTACCCCAACTACAAGCAGATCTTCATCACCGAGAACGGCATGGGCTACAAGGACCCCTACAAGGACGGTTTTGTGGACGACCAGCCGCGCATCGACTACATCGAGCAGCACCTGCGCTGGTTGCTCAAGGCCATGGAGGTTGGCGTCAACGTAGGCGGCTACTTCCTGTGGAGCCTGCAGGATCAGTTCTCCTGGACCAATGGCTACAACAAGCGTTACGGCTTCTTCTACGTTGACTTTGAAACCCAGAAGCGCACGCCCAAGGCAAGCGCATACTGGTATAAGCACGTGGCGCAGACCCGTCGTCTGGACTAGCGGCTTGCGACGAGCGGTTGGCGGAATTGCACCGCCCACATAACCTGTCCCCATTTCTCAGCCGGGGGCGGCACGTCACACGGCGCGCCGCCCCCGGCCTTTTTGGGCGGGTCCGTTTGTCTCAATCTGTAACATCTAGCCGAGTTTTTGGGTCCTAGCTGTTACAGATTGAGACGAACAGGATTGCTCTTTCCGAAGAATCTAAATCTGTAACACGTAGCCCGCTTTTGACCGTCTACCTGTTACAAATCGAGACAAACGGAGTAGGACCTAACCCCGTATGTCCCTAACAGTCGAGCGTTCGACCAACGTACTCGGCACATGAATCGCCTCGATAGACGAGCTCTCTCCAATCGCCGCCTCAAACGCAAGCTTACCGACACCGCGCAAATCAAATCGCAACGTCGTCAGCCGATTGTGAGGAACAAGTCCCTCGAGTGCGTCGTCGATACCAACCACGCTCACGTCGTCGGGCACGGACAGGCCCGCGTTCTCGAGCGCGGCGATAACGCCCAGCGCCATCTGGTCATTTGCCGCAAGCACGGCAGTCGGCGCCTGCGACCCGCCGGCAAGCACCTCGGCCGCAATCCGCTCGCCCATGGCGTACCCACTGTCCGCACTCCAATCGCCACGCAGCATCGGAGCGGCATCGACATGAGCACGACCCAGCGTATCGCGCCAACCGGCCTCACGAAAACGCGAGGAAATCGAGTTTTCCGGACCCGCCACAAACCGCATATTCGAGTGACCATGTTCCAGCAGATAATTGGTCAACAGCTCGCACGAACCATACTGGTCGGAGTCGATCGTCGTGCAGCGCGGATGCGCATACATGGACAGGATGACCGTTCGCACTCCCGGCTGGGGAACAAACTCCTCAAAATCGGGAGCCATGCGGTTCATGTTGAGAATCATGCCGTCGACGGGTCGCTCGACCATGCGGCGCGAGGCATCGGCAAGTGTATAGGGCTTGTCGCCGCCCATCTCGATCATAGTGACGGCAAAATCATGCTCGCGCGCCGCTTGCATGATACCCTCGAGCGTCGCCAGGTTACCGACACGTGTGATGTTGTACATGCACAGGCCAATAGAACGATACGACCCGCCGCGCAACGCCGTTCCAGCAAAATTGGGACGAAAGCCCAGCTCTTCCATGGCGGCCAGCACACGCTTGCGCGTCTTTTCCGTCACGTTGGGCATACCGTTGACCACGCGAGACACAGTCTGGCGGCTCACGCCAGCGAGCGCCGCAACCTCTGCCGCGCTCGCCGAACGACCATTCCTTGTCCGCTGAGCCATGCCTTCCACGCTAACCTGCTTCCCAACTATTCCCCGCGCCCATGGCGCATCGTACATACATTGATAACGTGCTCATGATACCCGAGCCATATACCACAACATGAAAACTTCTGTCAATCAAAACCGCTTACCGAACAAATACAACCGTTCGCGGCTGTTTGAAGTTGTTTTGTTTCTATACATCCCAGCCGGATGTTAACGTGCTCATTGTCAAATGTTCACGTGCTCATTTTGGTTCTAATCATTTTAAGATAGTGTTTATCGGGCTTTTTCACCGCTGAACGCTAACCAGGGAGCCTCCTGAGCACAAACGCACAATATCGAACAGCGAGACGAGAGGGTGTATGCATATGTCTTTGCTAAACCGCGTACAGCAGCTGCCGAAGGGCTTTGTTTGGGGCGCCGCAACCGCCGCGTACCAAACGGAAGGTTCCACGAAGGTGGCAGGCAAGGGTAAGACCATGTGGGACGATTACCTTGTCGCCCAGGGTCGCTTTTTGCCCGACCCGGCCAGTGATTTCTACAACCGCTACGAGGAGGATATCCGCCTTTCTGCCGAGCATGGACTCAACGCCATTCGTGTGTCCATCGCCTGGACCCGCATCTTCCCCAACGGCGACGATGCCGAACCCCTCGCCGAGGGCGTTAAGCACTACCACGAGCTGTTCGCCTGCTGCAAAAAGTATGGCGTCGAGCCCTATGTGTCCCTGCATCACTTTGACTCCCCCGCCGCCCTGTTCAACCAGGGCGACTGGCTCAACCGCAAGACCGTCGACGCCTATGTGCGCTATGCCGAGTTCTGCTTCCGCGAGTTCCGCGAGGTCAAGAATTGGTTCACCATCAACGAGCTCATCAGCCTCTCGCACTCCCAATACATCCAAGGCAACTTCCCGCCCAACCATCACTTTGATGTGACGAGCGGCATCCAGAGCCAGCACAACGAGCTCGTTGCCCACGCCCGCGCCGTCAACCTGTATAAGGATCTTGACGAGACCGAGCACCTGGGCGGACGCATTGGCATGGTCAACGTCCTGACGCCGGCATATCCTGCCACCGACTCGCCCGCCGACCAGCACGCCGCCGACCTGTACAACGCCTTCTACACCGACTTCATCATGGACGGCGCCTTCCTGGGTCACTACTCCGCGCGCACTCTCTCACTCATCAACGAGATTCTGCGTGCCAACAACGCCACACTTACGGTTGAGGACAGCGACATGGAGGAGCTCGCCAAGGCGGCGCCCCGCAACGATATGTTCGGCCTCAACTACTATCAGTCGGCGTTTATCGCCGCCTACGATGGCGAGTCCACCAACAGCTTTAACGGCACCGGAGACAAGGGCACCTCGTGCTTTAAGTTTAAGGGCGTCGGGCAGCAGGTCGATATGCCGGGTATCCCCACCACCGACTGGGATTGGCTCATCTACCCGCAAGGCCTCTACGACACGCTCAAGCACATCAGCGCCACCTATCCCAACCTCCCCGTCATCTATATCACCGAAAACGGCCTGGGCCACAAGGACCCCGAGCCCGACGCAAACGGCATCGTCGCCGATCCCGAGCGCATCGACTTTGTCGACCAGCACATGGAGAAGGTGCTCCAGGCGCGCGCCGAGGGCGTCGACGTCCAGGGCTACTTTATCTGGAGCCTGCAGGACCAGTTCTCGTGGGCCAATGGCTATAACAAGCGCTACGGCCTGTTCTACATCGACTTCGACACGCAAAAACGCTACATCAAGCAGTCGGCACTCTGGTACAAGGAGCTCGCCGACACTATGGCGGACGCGCAGTAGCGCATCGCCTCGCTTTCCCCCGAGAAGGGAGCGGCCCTATGCGATACAAACCCAGCCGCTCCCCTCTCTCCCCCTGGGACCGACCCCGCCTGCACCCGGGCTTTTAGCAAGCGGGAGACCATATAGGTTTTCAACGTCCATGCCATTAAGATTTCATGCAAAGAGGAGCGTGAACTATGGAATCGATCGTTAAGTTCTTGGAGAAAGGTCAGCCGTACTTCGACAAGGTCTCTAAGAACATCTACCTTCAGGCCATTAAAGACGGCTTTTTGGCAGCAATGCCCATCATCCTGTCTTCTTCTGTCTTCCTGCTTATTTCGACCCTGCCGGGCGTTGTCGCCACGGTCGGCGGCTTTACGCTGCCCGACTGGTGGAACGTCGACGTCGTGAACTTCTGCAACAAGGTTTACAACTTCACGATGGGCGTCGTGGGCATCATGGTCGCCGGCACCACCGCAAGCGCGCTGACCGGCTCCAAGAACCGCCGCATGCCTGCCGGCAAGGCCATCAACGCCACGAGCACCATGGTCGCCGCCATGTGCGCTATGCTCATCTTGGCCGTTACCCAGACGAGTGCCAAGATCGACGGCGCCGATGTCTCGGTGTTCTTTACCGACAACATGGGCACCAAGGGCCTGCTGAGCTCCTTTGTCGCCGCATTTGCCACGGTCAACATCTATGCCTTCTGCATTAAGCGAGACATCACCATCAAGCTGCCCAAAGAAGTCCCCGGCGCCATCGCCCAGAACTTCCGCGACATCTTCGCCTTCAGCTTCTCCATCCTGTTTGTCGCCGTCATCGACGTTATCTGCCGCACCTGCTTGGCCGTCCCGTTTGCCAACGTCATCTCCACGCTGGTGAGCCCGCTGTTCGCCGCTGCCGATTCCTACGCCGGCCTCGCCCTCATCTGGTTCATGATCCCGCTGTTCTGGTTCATGGGCATCCACGGCCCCTCGGTCGTTAAGCCTGCCCTCAACGCCGCGCTGTTTGGCAACATCACCACCAACCTCGCCACGCTGCAGGCCGGCGGTCATCCCGCCCTCGCCCTGACCGAGAACTTCGGTAACTACATCGGCGAACTCGGCGGCACCGGCGCCACGTTCATTGTCCCGATCATCTTCCTGCTCTTTATGCGCTCCAAGCAGCTCAAGGCCGTCGGCAAAGCCTCTGTCGTACCCGTGATGTTCGCCGTCAACGAGCCGCTGCTGTTCGCCGCGCCCATCATCCTCAACCCGTACTTCCTGATCCCGTTCCTGTTTGCCCCCGTGGCCAACGTCCTCATTGGTAAGTTCTTCATCGACTTTTTGGGCATGAACGGCTTTATCTATGCCATGCCGTGGGCGCTCCCCGGACCGATCGGCACCTTCATCGATACCAACTTCCAGCCGATCTCTCTGGTCCTGGTTGTCGTCCTGCTGGTCGTTGACTTCTTGATCTACTACCCGTTCTGCAAGGCCTACGACAACGTCCTGTGCAAGCAGGAGGCCGAGACCCTGGCCGAAGAAGAGGCCGAGGAGACCAAGGCCGTCAAGACCGCTGCCGCCCCCGCCGTTGAGGCTCCTGTTGTCGAGACCGCTTCTGCCACTGAGGCCTCCGCAGCTCCGTCCGCCCTTAAGGGCAAGGATCTGAGGGTTCTGGTTCTGTGCGCTGGCGCCGGCACCTCTGCACTGCTCGCCAACGCGCTTAAGGAAGGTGCCGACGAGCTGGGCATCGACATTACCGCCAACGCCGGTGCCTACGGCAGCCACTACGCCATCATGGACCAGTACAACGTCATCGTCCTGGCTCCGCAGGTTCGCACCTATTACAACGAGATGAAGGCCGACACCGACCGCCTGGGCATCACGCTGCTGTCGCCCAAGGGCAAACAGTACATCGACCTCACTAAGGATCCCAAGGGCGCCGTCGCCTGGATCGAGGAAAACCTCGAGGCATAAGACGCTGACACCACCTGCCGCTTGCAGACAATAAATGGCCCGTGCATCGATGTGTGATGCGCGGGCCATTTTGTTTAGACCGCACCCGTCCTCCTGTTCATCTCAATCTGTAACATCTAGCCGAGTTTTTCGGTCCTAGCTGTTACAGATCGAGATGAACGCACAGGCCAAGCCGAAAATCTCAATCTGTAACATGTAGACCACTTTTGACCGCTTAGACGTTACAGATCGAGACAAACGGAATATACCGGACCGAATTGTCTAAATCTGTAACAACTAGCTGAGATTTTCGGCCCTACCTGTTACAGATTTAGACGAACAGGCCGAGCACGTCTACGCCCGCAGGTCCTTTACGCTGGAACGCTCGACCAGCACACCCGAGACAAGCGTACGGCTTCTGGAGCTCGGGGCTTCTAGGCCCGCAACGACCTCGTTGAGCGCACGGATGCCCAGCTCGCGGTGGCGAAACTTCACCGACGTCAGAATCGAGTTGGGAATCGTCTTGTAGAGCTCATCGTCGAAGCCGATCACGGACACGTCGTCGGGCACACTGAGCCCTTTGTCACGTAGAGCCATCATCACGCCGTTTGCCATGCAGTCGTTAGCCGCGAGGACCGCCGTGCAATCGGGTTTATCGGCAAGCACAAGGCCCGCAGCATAGCCACTATCCGCATTCCAATCGCCTTGCAGAGGCTCGGGCGGCTCAATGCCACGCGTCTCGAGTGCCGCACGCCAACCTTTCATACGGCACTGGCTCGACAGCGACTCTTTCTTACCAGAGACGAAGTACACATTCTTGTGTCCGCGATTCAAGAAGTACTCGCATGCCATGCGCGCGCCGCCCTCTTGGTCGTCACTGACAGTAGAGCAGGTAGGATGTTCCATCGACGTGATAATCACCGTCTTGAGGTCTTTCGGCGCCTCAAAGGTATCAAAGTCATCGACCATCTGGCGCAGGTTGAAAATCATGCCGTCGACGGGAAGCTGCGACATCCTACGTGCCGCTTCGGCAAGGGTCATCTTCTCCCCCGCCCGCTTTTTGATCATCGTGAGCGCAAAGCCTCGCTCTGCGGCGGCATCGGCGATACCGTCAATCATGTCCACGGCACCGCCCGACAAGTGGAACAGCACCACGCCGATGCACCCGTAACGGCCCAACTTGAGTGAACGCGCGGCAAAGTTCGCCCGGAACTCAAGCGCTTCCATGGCAGCATGGACCCTATCGCGTGTCGACTCTCGCACGCTATCGGGCTCGTTGATCACGCGCGACACCGTCTTGAGAGAAACGCCCGCGGCAACTGCCACATCATTCATTGAGACATTTTTCTTGTCCATCGTTGCCACTGCTTCTCCACTCGGTTCTCTATCGCTTGCTTTTTGCGTTCTAGCATACACTACCTGCCCGACTGACAAATCAACCGTTTACCGGACAATATCGACCGCTCACCCGTATATCCTTGTTGCTCTTCCAAAAATGTCTTACGTTGTCATTAACGAAATGACAACGTTGTCATTTCGCAATGCCTTCCTTAAGCAGGAAGGTTTCCGGGCAGTCCTGACCATCCATTGACGACCAGTTCCATCCACATGCATCGCGCATCAAGTAGCAAAGGAGCTCTATGGACGCCATCGTAAAGATGCTCGAAAAGCATCAACCGTTCTTCGAGAAGATCTCGAGAAACATCTACCTCCAAGCCATCAAAGACGGATTCCTTGGGTGCATGCCCATCGTCCTTACCTCTTCGATCTTTCTGCTGATCGCCACCCTTCCCGGCGTAGTTGGCATCACGCTGCCCCAGCCGCTCATCGACTGGTGCAACAAGCTGTACAACTTCACCATGGGCGTCATGGGCATCATGGTTGCCGGCACCACCGCCAAGAACTTCACGGCTTCCATGAACCGTCGCATGCCCGCCGGCAAGGTGCTCAACGACGGCTCCACCATGGTGGCCGCCCAGTGCAGCATGCTGCTGCTCGCTGTTACGCAGTTCACCACCAAGTTCGACGGCTCCGAGCTTTCGGTCTTCGATTGCACCAGCATGGGTACGCGCGGTCTGTTCTCGGCCTATATCGCCGCGTTCATTACCGTGTGGGTTTATAAGTTCTGCGTCTCGCGCGATCTGACCATTAAGCTGCCCAAGGAGGTTCCGGGCGCCATCGCTCAGAACTTCCGCGACATCATCCCCTTTGGCGGCGCCGTCATCATCTGCGGCATCATCGATGTCGTCGTGCGCAACCTCATGGGCGTTCCGTTCTCCGAGCTGCTTATCAAACTGCTCTCCCCGCTCTTTACCGCTGCAGAAACCTATCCTGGCCTTATCCTTATCCAGGCAGCCACTGCGTTCTTCTGGTTCATCGGTGTCCATGGTCCTTCGATTGTCCAGCCGGGCATCGACCCCATCCGTCTTGCCAACCAGGCTGAGAACCTGCAGGTTCTGCTGGCCGGTGGTCACCCCGCCCATTCCCTCACCTTCAACATGTCGCTCGTGGGTGAGTTCGGCGGCACCGGCGCCACGTTCATCGTACCGCTTCTGCTGATTCTCTTTATGAAGTCCAAGCAGCTCAAAGCCGTCGGTAAGGCCTCGATTGTTCCTGTTGCCTTCGCCGTCAACGAACCGCTGCTCTTTGGCGCGCCGATGATTCTTAACCCCTACATGCTCATCCCCTTTGTTGCCGCCGGCTGCGTCAACGTGAGTGTTGCCAAGTTCTTTATCGACAATGTGGGCATGAACGGCTTCTCCTTCGTGGTGCCTTGGGCTACCCCTGCCCCCATCGGTATCTTCATCACCACGAACTTCCAGCTTATCGCCCTGGTGTTTGTCGCAATCATCATCTTGCTGGACGCCATCATTTACCTGCCGTTCTTGAAGGCATACGATAAGCTGCTCTGCGACCAGGAGGCCGAGCGCGCCGCCGAGCTGGGTCTCGAGTCCGATGGTGCCGCTTCCATCGCCGCCAGCACCTCTGCGCCCGCCATCGAGCAGACCGCCGCTGCCGTCGAGCCGACCGCCGCTGCCGCCGACAGCAAGCCTGTCGCCGATCAGCCCGAGCCCGCCTCCGACGCATCCGCTAAGAAGGATGTCGACGGTCTGAAGGTCCTCGTCCTGTGCGCCGGCGCCGGCACCTCTGCCATGCTTGCCAACGCCATCAAGGAAGGTGCTGCGCAGACCGGAGAGAACATCGCTTCCTCCGCAGGCGCCTATGGTCAGCACACTGCCATCATGGATCAGTACGACGTCATCGTGCTCGCCCCGCAGGTTCGTAGCTACTACAACGACATGAAGGCCGACACCGATCGCCTAGGCATTAAGCTGCTCGCCCCGCGCGGCAAGGAATATATCGACCTTACCCGCGACCCCGCTGGCGCCATCAAGTGGCTCCGCGAGAACCTCGACTAGTTCCTCCCTCTGTTGGTGCCCGGATTCCCGGTTCGGGCACCTCTCCCTATTCGTATCCCACAGAAAGGATGACTCATGACCAACCCCATGCAGTTCCCCGACGGCTTTGTGTTTGGCGGCGCCACCGCTGCTTACCAGGTTGAGGGCGAGACCCGTACACACGGCAAGGGCAAAGTGCCCTGGGACGATTTCCTGGCTGCTCAGGGCCGTTTCTCCCCCGACCCCGCAAGCGATTTCTACAACAAGTACCCGGTCGATATCGACCTGTGCCAGCGCTTCGGCATCAACGGCATTCGTGTCTCCATCGCTTGGAGCCGTATCTTCCCCAGCGGCACTGGTGAGATTAACCCCGAGGGTGTTGCCTTCTATCACGAGCTCTTTGCCACCTGCAATAAAGCCGGCGTTATCCCCTATGTCACGCTCGATCACTTTGATACGCCCGAGGCCTTTTACCAGAACGGCGGCGAGGGCTTCCTGACGCGCACGACGATCGACGCCTTTGTCGAGTACGCCAAGTTCTGCTTTGCCGAGTTCACCGAGGTCAAGCACTGGTTTACCTTTAACGAGATTCCCGCGACCGCCGAGGGCAGCTTTATCGTCGGCAACTGGCCGCACGGCGAGAAGTATCGCCTGGATAAGGCCTTCCAGCTCATGCACAACATGATGGTGGCCCATGCCAAGGCCGTCGTCGCCTTCCACGAGGGCGGCTTTGAGGGCGAGATCGGCATTGTCCAGAACCTGGAGCCCAAGTATCCCCTCGACCCCAACAACGCCACCGACTGCGAGGCAGCTCGCATGGCCGACGTCATCAACAACCGCTGGGTACTCGACGCCACCTTCCGCGGCCACTATGCAGCCGACACCATGGAGGCTGCGACCAAGCTGGCCCATATCGCCGGCGGCGAGCTCGACGTCCGCGACGAGGACATCGCCGCGCTGACCGCCGCGCTCCCCTACAACGATTGCCTGGGCGTCAACACCTACAAGTGCCAGTTCCTGCGTGCCGCCGAGGGCGAAAACGACATCAACCACAATGGCACCGGTGACAAGGGCTCCTCGCGCTGGTTCCTCAAGGGCGTGGGCGAGTCATGCGTGCGCGAAGGCGTACCCACCACCGATTGGGACTGGATTATCTATCCCGAAGGCCTCTACGACCTGCTGCTCCGCATTAAGAACGATTACCCCAACTACAAGAAAATCTACATCACCGAGAACGGCATGGGCTATAAGGACGACTTCGAGGATGGCTTTATCGACGACGCCCCTCGCATCGACTACATGCGTCAGCATCTCGCATGGATCCTCAAGGCGATTGACGGCGGCGTGAACGTCGACGGCTACTTTGTGTGGTCGCTGCAGGACCAGTTCTCCTGGACCAACGGCTATAACAAGCGCTATGGCCTGTTCTACATCGACTTTGAGACCCAGAAGCGCTATCCCAAGGCGAGCGCGTACTGGTACAAGAACGTCGCGGAGACCGGCCTGCTCATGGCCTAACTTCAGCCGCGTATCCCCTGTCGGCCGCATGCGAATCCCCCACGGGTTCGCATGCGGCCTTTTTTGTTTTTGGTGAGCCCGAGCAGGCCGTTTATCTCGATCTGTAACATCTAGCAGGGATTTTCAATCCTAACTGTTATAGATTTAGACGAACGGGCGACCAGGGCTGAAAGATCTCAATCTGTAACACGTAGCCCACTTTTAACCGTCTAACTGTTACAGATCGAGACAATAAGATAGTCAAATCCGAACTTTCCAGGCAGTTATAAAGCATGGTTTCTAGTTTTCGGTATCACGAACATACTTTCGGTATCATTTAATGATACTATGATATCGAAAGTATGTTCGTGATACCGAAAGGAGCCGCATGCGCCAGTTCGATTACACCACAGTCCCAGCGGAACTCGAAGCAACTCCAATCACCAACCTCCTCCTCTCGATACGCGAGCATAAAGGCCGTCAGCTTGCTCTGAGTCAAGTCAAACCCGAGCTTCTATCGTCCCTAATGGAGGAGGCTAAGATCCAAAGCACCCGGTCCTCCAACGGACTTGAAGGAATTGTTACCACCCAAAAAAGACTCAAAGCGATCATGGCGTATTCCGCCAAACCAAGCTCCCGCGCAGAGGAAGAAATTGCTGGATACCGAGATGTGCTGTCGCTTATTCACGAGCAACACGATTCCATTCCCGTAACGCCATCGGTCATTCTGCAGTTGCATCGTGACCTCATGGCGCACACGGCAATCTCGTATGGAGGCCATTGGAAAGATAGCGATAACGAAATCGTCTCCATTGACGATCAAGGAAATCGATTTGTGCGCTTTAGGCCCCCTTCGGCCCTAGCAACCCCGGGACTTATTAAAGAAGCCTGCCAGTCCCTCAACGATGCTTTATCTCGCCAAGTTTGCGATCCCCTCCTTATATCGCTCCGCTTTATCTTCGATTTTGTTAGCATTCATCCCTTCAACGATGGCAATGGCAGGATGAGCCGGCTCCTTACAACGCTGCTGCTCGAAAAGACTGGATACGACGTTGCGCGTTACATCAGCATCGAACGACTTATTGAAGACAACAAAGCGCTTTACTACAACGCTCTCGCTGCAAGCTCCACTGGATGGAATGAAAATCAAAACACCGAAGTACCCTTTATCCGTTTCATGCTCGGAACAACCCTGGCCGCCTACCGACAGCTCGAGCAGCGTACCTTAATTGAATCAAGCACTCGTCCCATGTCGAAGCAAGCGCGCATCGCCGTTCTATTTCAACAGAGACCCGGCGTCATTAAGAAATCCGACATCCGATCCAACTGCCCCGATATCAGCGAGGTCACCGTTAAACGAACCCTCGGTCAGCTTGTTAGTTGCAGCGCAATCGAAAAAACAGGAGCGGGTCGTTCGACAGGCTACATACTCAAAGACGTCCATGCTCTAGAACTATTCTTGCAATCCACAATACCCGATAGCGAGGCCGCAATAACAAAAGAGGCTCCAAAGGATAAGCTCCTTGAACGTATAAACCACGCCGAGGATGAAAGCAAAGAGGGGCTCTATGAAGACTATGATTCATTCTCAAGGGACATAAAGACGAAATACGGAGTCTAGTCATATCTCAGAATAGCCTCATCCTTGTTGCTCAAAGTTATTTGCGCGTCATTGTAAAGCGGTACCCCCGCGCCGGCAGGGGGGCAGATGTATCGCCTGCCGATCCTGCTGGAGTCGGCAATCAGATAGCGCGTATCGACCTTGCTAAAGGCGAGCTGCTGGATGCGGCCCTCGTCCATGTTGGACGTGGACACGTCGCCGTCCAGAATACCGTTGGCGCCGATAAACGCCGCATCGATGCCCAGCGCGCGCAGGGTATCCTCGGCCGTGGGCCCCACAAAGGCGGCGGTGCGGCGGCGGTACATGCCGCCCACCAGGCACAGCTCGCAATCCTCGCGCGCCTCGAGCAGGCTAAAGGCCGAAAGCGAATTGGTCACATAGATGAAAGTCAGCTTGTCGGTGACCCGGAGAGCGCCAATGCGATCTCACGACGGTTGCGCTCATTGTCTCAATTAGATACTCAATCAGAACCACCCTTAAAAAGGGTGGTTTGCTCTTAG
>JAXIYS010000021.1:0-65141 GCA_036304385.1 Collinsella sp.
GGCCGTTGAGCCAGTCGAACAGGCCCTGCCAGTACTCGCTGCCTACCAGCACGAGCGGCATGCGCTTGACCTTGTGCGTCTGCACCAGCGTGAGCACCTCGAACATCTCGTCGAGCGTGCCAAAACCTCCGGGAAACACGATGGCGCCCGAACTGTATTTGACGAACATGGTCTTGCGCACAAAGAAGTAACGGAAGTCCATGCCGAGGTTCACGTATTTGTTGAGCCCGTGCTCGTGCGGAAGCTCGATACCCAAGCCGACCGACTTGCCGTTGACACTCGCCGCTCCCCTGTTGGCCGCTTCCATGATGCCAGGGCCGCCGCCGGTGATAACCGCCACGCCGCGCTGGGCGATCTTGCGGCCGACCGTGCGCGCCGCCTTGTAGAGCGGATCGGTCTTAGGCGTGCGGGCACTGCCGAAGATGGTCACTGCGGGGCCAAGCTCGGCAAGCGCGCCAAAGCCATCGACAAACTCTGCCTGAATGCGCAGCACGCGCCAGGGGTCGGCGTGCAACCAGTCGGTCGAATCCTCGGGCGCCAGCAGGTTGGCGTAGGTGTTGTCCTTAGGAATCATGGGGCCGCGCATGACCACGGGGCCACGGCGGTACGTCTCGTCGTAGGCGGGCTCGCCCTCGACGTTCTCATTCTTAATCATGGGTACTCCTATCGAAAACAGAAACGGGCGGGGTCGACGCCATGCGCCAAACACCCGCCCGAACATCAACTATTCGGTATGGTACCCACGATGCATCAAGTGCTTGCAAGGCATCGGTCAGCGGTCACGCAGACCGTGCTGGCGAACGCGACGACCGATCACCGCTTGACCTTTGCCGTTGCCCACGCCCCGCAAGCGTCCGCACCGTCCTTAGTAGTCCACCGCCGCAGGGCTGTTCATCCAGTCGCTCACAAACGCGCCGTAGCGGCCCTCGATAATGGCCTGGCGGGCACGCTGCATAAGGTTGAGCAGGTAGTAAATGTTGTGCATCGACAGCAGAATACCGCCGAGCATCTCCTTCTGCGTGACCATGTGACGGATGAGCGCGCGGCTGTAGCCGCCCGTGCACACCGGGCAGGTGCAGGTGGGATCGATGGGGCCATCGTCGTGCGCAAAGCGCGCGTTGCGGAAGTTGAGGCGACCCTCGCTGGAGAACGCCGTGCCCATGCGACCGGTGCGCGTCGGCAGCACGCAGTCGAACATGTCGATGCCCACGCCCACACCGCGCACGAGCGTGGTAGGGTTGCCGACGCCCATGAGGTAGCGCGGCTTGTGCTTAGGCATGTACTCGGAAACCAACGGCGCCAGCGTCTCGAACATGGTCTCGTGGTCCTCGCCCACCGAGTAGCCGCCGATGCCGTAGCCGGGGAAGTCGCCGCACTCCTCCAGGTGGCGCAGCGATCGAAGGCGCAGGTCCAGATGCATGCCGCCCTGGACGATGCCAAAGAGTGCCTGGTCATCGCGGGTGTGAGCCTTGTAGCAGCGCTCGGCCCACATACTCGACAGCTCAACGGCGCGCTCAACGTAGGCGCGCGTGGCGGGATAGCCCGGGCACTGGTCCAGCTGCATGCAGATGTCGGAGCCGAGCTTCATGGCGATTTCCATGTTGTCCTCGGGCGTCCAGAACACGTGGCGACCGTCGTAGTCGTTGACGATAAAGCGTACGCCCTCGTCGGTGAGCTTGACGGCGTCGTTGTGGCTGAAGACCTGGAAACCGCCCGAATCGGTGAGGATGGGGCCGTGCCAGTTCATAAATTTGTGCAGTCCGCCCAGTTCAGCGATGGTGTCCTCGCCGGGGCGCATGGACAGGTGGTAGGTGTTGGCGAGCACGATCTGCGCACCGAGCTGCTTAACGGTCTCGGTGGGGATGCCCTTGACGTTTGCCTTGGTGCCCACGGGCATAAAGATCGGCGTCTCGATGTCGCCGTGCGGGGTGTGCAGCACGCCGGCGCGCGCGTGCGTCGTCGGATCCTCGGCGATCAGGTCGAATTTAAAAAGGGTCTGGTCCATAAACTGGAACTCCTTGGTTGCGGTTCATACGCAAACCATTATACGGGCAACCCGCAAGAAGCACCGACTCGACAGAAACTGGCGTATTAAACAACTAGTCGTTAGGGACATTCTTAAACGACTACATCCAACAGCCAAGGTAACGCCGATGTTATGGCACCGACAGCGAAAACCCGCCAGAGCGAGCAAGGTGCCTTGAAACAAGGCGGCATTGATCTTTTGATCATGCCGCCGAAGTTGAAAGGCAGACTGCCGCTCTGGCGGGTTAGCAGCGTCAACTGGTTACGCGGTTCGTAGAACCGCGTAACTGTTAGGGCCGCTGGCCCATACCACCCTCGAGGGTGACGGTCTCGCCATTCATATACTTAAAGTCGGGGCCGCAAAGCTGAACGACCACGCGGCCGATCTCCTTCTCGACGTCGCCGTAATGGCCCGCCGGCGGCATGTGAACGTTGGCCTTGAACGCCTCGGGATAGGCGTCCTGGAAGTTCTCGAGCGCAGCAGTCCAGGCAAGCGGGCACACGATGTTGACGTTGATGCCGTCCTTGCCCCACTCGTTGGCGGCGACGCGGGTCAGGCCGCGGATGCCCTCCTTGGCAGCGGCGTAGCTGCACTGGCCATAGTTACCAAACAGGCCGGCGCCCGAAGCAAAGTTGACCACGGAGCCCTTGGTCTCCTTCAGGTGCGGATAGGCCTTCTGCATGTACAGGTAGGTGGCATAGAGGCCAGAGTAAATGGCCAGGTTAAACTGGTCCATGGTGTGGTCGGCGATGGTCACACCCGAGGCGCTGGCCTGAGCGTTGTTGACGACGGCGTCGATGCGACCGAACTCCTCAATCGCCTTGTCGATAACGTTCTGCACGACGGCCTCGTTGTCCTGGCCGGCGGAGACATCGGCCTGGACAGGCAGAACCTTGACGCCGTACTCGGCCTCAAGAGACTCCTTAGCAGCCTCGAGCTTGGCGACGTTGCGACCGGTGATAACGAGGTTCGCGCCCTCCTTGGCAAAAGCGATATCGATGCCGTAGCCGATGGAGCCAGCAGAGCCGTCCTTAAGCGTGGCCTTGCCGCCGCCGGTGACGATCACGGTCTTACCAGTGAAAAGTCCCATACGAAGTCCTTTCAAAATCGCGACGGGCACGCCCGCCGACTGCGCGCATCCAAAAATAAACGCGCCAAAAGCTGAGATGCAACTTTAGCGTGTTCAAGTGAAAAGAAAAGGCCTCGGCAGGCGAACGGCATAACGTCTTTCGGCGAAGGGAATGTCAAGCGCAAACTGAATATAGAGGCCGAATTTTTGCTATCGGCGCGAGCCATCGAACACGTTTTGAAACTTTGCTGCGGGGCGCGGGATGTCGGCGCGAGACTTTATCATAGGGTGACAAACAACGATGAGGAGCACATGCCTATGACAGACGAGCTGGACCCCCAGACTCAACAGCATATTGATGATTCCGCAGACGTCGCCGCAGATGCTGACGCTGTGACCTGCAATGATACCGACGTCGACGACGCCACTTTGGATAACGACGCTGCAGCGGAGATCCCTGCGGCCGCAGATGCCGACGAGCAAAACGACGATTCGGCCGCTCAGGACGACGCCCCCAAAAAGGACGCCGCCCCGCAGCAAGCAGCGGGCCCCATCGAGGTGTCATCGGAAGAAGAACTCGACGCCGTCATGGACTCCATGATGGATGCCGTCAAAGCGATGAAGGACGCTGTCGCCGATGCCGATGTCGACGCCGAGGAGGAGGAAGCCGCCGAGGCTGCCTCGACGTTTGTGCCCGGCGAGACCCCGGTTGCCGACCAGGGCAGCACCATGCCCTCGTTCCTGCAACTCGAGCACCCCACGATCGGCGCCGATGCGGTCGACCCGCACGCAGCGGGCTTTTCCGTGATCGAAGGCGGCACCGGCAATATCGCCGCGCCGCAGACTGCCGATACGAATGCCGCCGAAGCCGCGCACCCGACCACCTCGCATGCTCCCGCCACGTGCCGCGACCTGGGGAGCGCCGTCTCAAACACCGCTAACGCCGTGGGCACTTTTATCGCCCAGGGCGCGTCGGCCATGCGCGAGATGAATGCCGCCAAGAAGGCACTCGCCGATGCCCGCGCCCATTTAGCCGAGCTTGAGCAGCGCATCGCCGACCAGGCAGAGGAGCTCGAGACGCGCCAGGACATCGCAGGCCGCTACGATCAGATCATCGCCGATCAACGCCAGGCGATTGCCGCGGCACAGAAGACCGCTGCGGCAGCTGAAATTAACCGTGATGCCCATGCCGCCAAAGCGACGGAGCTCAAGGGCCAGCTCGAGCAAATGAAGGCAGAGGACGATGCGACCGAGCTCCGCCTGAAGGCTGCACTCGACGCCGTGGAAGCCCGCGAGGCAAGCTCGCGCGAGACCGGCAACCGGCTCGTTCGTCGCCTTGAGGATTCCAAGCGCATCCGCGACAAAGTGAAGGCCGAGCGCGATGCCGGTATCGCCGCCGCACGACAAACTGCCGATGCTACGCGCGCACAGCTCGAGACCTTGCGTCGCGAGTATGCCGAGCTGCAGCGCAACCCTTCGGCAAATCCCGCCAATTACACCGTGCGCACCAGCGAATTGTCTATGCAAATCTCCGACGCTGCCGACGCCCTCCGCAAGGCCGAGGAAGACATTCCGCGTGTGACCGCCGATCTTGAGCATTCACTTGCCGCCGCCGAGCAGGCCGTCGAGCAGGCACAGGCCCCCATCGCCGACGCTAAACGAGCGCACCAGGCCGTAACGGCTGAGGCAGATGCCGCGCGCGACGAGCTGCAGTCCGCAAAAACTGCCGCCGCGACGCGCCAGCGCGAGCTGCGCGAAAAGATCGCCACGCAGGACAAGGCACGCCGCGAGCAAGAGCAGGCCATCGCAAACGCCCGGGCAGATGCAGCGCATGCGCAGTCGATTATCGAGCAGGCGACCGAGGTGCACGACCATCCCGAGATCACCGAATCGCTCGCCGGGTCCTTGGCACGCGACAAGGCCGAGCATACCGAGACCGAGCGCGAAGTTGCCCAACTCGAGGCCACCGAAGACGACGTGCGCAAGCGAACCCGCGACTCACGCGTCAAATTCACCGGAGCCATCGCCTGCATCATCGCCGTGATTCTGGTGATCATCCTGATCTGGCTGTTCGCGAGCAAGTAAACCCGCTGCCAAAAACGCCCCAACGCAGTTGCGGTGAGATAGTTCCTATCTAGCCCTGAAAAAGGCCAATTCAAGAACTATCTCACCGCAACTTATTTAGATCGGCGCAAGGACTGTCCCCAAGTGCCGGCACAAAAGGAACGTCCCCAGGTGCCGAGTGAACCACGGCAACGCCGATGTTTTGGCGCGGACAGCGAAAACGCCCCTAAGCGAGCAAGGTGACGTGAAAGAGGAGGGCATTGACCTTCTGGTCATGCCCGACGATTGAACGTCAGATTGCCGCTTAGGGGCGTTTGCAGCGTCGAGCCGTTACGCGGTTCGTAGAACCGCGTAACTAACAAATGAGCATTGCGTCGCCAAAGCTGAAGAAGCGGTAGCGCTCTTCGATGGCGGCGGCGTAGGCATCCATGATCTGGTCGCGGGAGGCAAGCGCGCTTACGAGCATCATGAGCGTGGAGCGCGGCACGTGGAAGTTCGTGATCAGCGCGTCGACCACGTGATAGGTCGAGCCAGGCATGAGGTAGAGCTGCGTCGTCGCGTTCTCGCGCACCACGATGTCACCGCGGCCGAGCGTGTCGGCGCCGTCCTCACGGCCCTCAAAATAGCGCGCCGTCACAGCCGGATCGGACACCGGCGCGTCCGCGTCAAACGCGCTCTCGAGCGAGCGCACCGCCGTGGTACCGACGGCGATCACGCGATGCCCCTCGGCCTTAGCCTTATGCACGGCGTCGACCACCTCCTGCGACACGTGGTAGCGCTCGGTGTGCATCACATGCTGCGTAGGGTCGTCCTCCTCCACCAGGCGGAAAGTATCGATGCCCACTTCGAGCTCGACGGCAGCAAACTTGGCGCCCTTGGCCTCGATAGCGGCCATAAGCTCGGGGGTAAAGTGCAGACCCGCCGTGGGAGCGGCAGCCGAGTGCTCCTCCTTCATGGCGTAGACGGTCTGGTACTTCTCGGGATCGCCCTCGTAATCGGTAATGTAGGGCGGCAGCGGCACGTGGCCGGCAGCATGGATGGCCTCGTCGAGCGTGCGCGGCTCGCCGGCGGCATTGCAACCGGCCGGCTCAAAGCGCACCAGACGGCCGCCGCGGCTATCGGTGACAAAGTCGATGACCTCGGCCGTCAGCACCACGGGCGCGCCCTCGGGCGCATGGGCGCCACCGGCGCGATACTCAATCTGAGCACCGGGCTTCAGACGCTTGCCCGGCTTGACCAGGCACTCCCAAACATGGCCCAGCGGATCCACGTCCTCGCGGCGCTTGAGCAGCAGCGTCTCGACCACACCACCCGAGCCGGCTTTGCGACCGATCAGGCGGGCCGGCATCACGCGCGTCTTGTTGATGACGAGCACATCGCCCGGCTCGATATAGTCAATGATGTCGCGGAAGATGCGGTGCTCGACGGTACCGCCGTGCTCCAGCGGCGTTCCCGCCTGGGAGCCCTTGCGATCAACCACCAGCAGGCGGCAGGAGTCACGCGGCTCGGCAGGAGCCTGGGCGATCAGTTCCTCAGGAAGGTTGTAGTCAAAATCATCGGTACGCATAGACACGTCGGATACTCCTTATATAGCTAAAGTCCGCTCTACATCCTAGCAGGCTGCCAGCTCAAAAGAACTACTTTTTGGACGCTTTGCGCTCGTCGCGGATGCGGGCGCGGTCCATGGCCGCCTCGACAGCAGAGAAGCGGCAACCACAGTAGTTCTGCCGATACATGCCAAGCTCGCGCGAACGGCGAGTCGCCTCGGGGTAATACGGGCGAAAATCGCGAATCACCGGAGTGAGACCGCGGGCGGCAGCCAGACGCTCCAGCACGTCATTGCAGGTGTCGAACAGCTGATACGGCGAGACGGCGAGCGTCGTGCCCACATAATCGAACCCGCGCTCCTGGGCCACACGGCACGCCTCAGCCAAGCGCAAGGCATAGCACGCACGACAGCGACGGGGCCGATCGGAACCCAGCGGTGCCACGCCGGTCTCCCATCGATCGCGGTCCTCCCCCGCCTCGATGAGCTCGATGCCGCCATCGGCACACCACCGGCGCAGCTCGTCCAAGCGCCGCTGCCATTCATCGCGCGGCTGAATATTGGGGTTGGTCCAGCAAATCGTGGGCTCAAACCCCTCCTCGCGCAGCAGGCGGACCGGCTCCAGCGAGCACGGCGCACAGCAAGCGTGCAGCAGCAACGGCTTCATCAACATCTCCTCCCCCACAATAAGTAGTCTTTTTGGGACGGGGCTATTTTGACTACTTTTGACGTAAAGCAGTCAAAAATACCCATCTCCAAAAAGTAGTCAAAATAGCCCCGTCCCAAAAAGACTACTGACCAAAAAAGCGAACGCCAAAGGACGTGTCCTCGCAGGCGACAATGCGACGGTCGCGCAGAATGGTCCGCACGTAATACCAATCGCCCACACAGCCCGACAAGTGCAGACCAGCCGCCAGGTAGCACAGCAGCGGATAACCCGAACATGCAAACCCCAGGGCAAACGCCGCCGTCACAATAACCGTCGGCGCCAGGCAAACCGCCACGTACCGCCGGCGCGAATACACAACGCCCTCGGCGCAGGCATAAATCATGCAGGTTTCGAGATTTGCCCCAAAGGTCACCCGAGCACCGGCGGGCGCGAACAGCTTAAAGAACACCGCGTGCACCAGCTCGTGCACGGCAAATGACGCCGCCGAAACCGCAGCCAAGCCGACTATCCAGCCCAAAACGGCCGTCCAACCGCCCGCATCAGCCGCATCCAAGTCCGCAGGCCCACCCAGCAGCATAAACACCGGCACCAGGCACACGGCAAATGCGCCAAGCACGACCATCCCCCACACAAAGCAGGCGTGCAGGAAATCCTCGTCTTCAAACGCATGTATGTTGGAAATCTCATTCATAGCATCTTAGGATAGCGCCCCTGCCACGTACCCGCCCGCATGTGCGATAATGTCGAACGATATGCACGAATTGACCACCGCGCCGCCGAGCCCCACACCCGGCCGCGCCCTCACCATATGCGAAGGAGTCCCATGGCATCCAAATACTCCATGAACGACCGTCCCAGCTGGCCGCGCCGCGCCATCGTTACCGCCGGCGAGCCCTACGGCAACAAGGGCCTGCACTTTGGCCACGTCGGCGGCGTCTTTGTCCCGGCCGACTTCTTCGCCCGCTTCCTGCGCGACCGTCTGGGCCGCGAGAACGTCATCTTCACCTCGGGTACCGACTGCTACGGCTCGCCCATCATGGAGAGCTACCGCAAGCTCAAGGAGAACGAAGGCTACGACAAGTCCATCGGCGAGTATGTCGAGTCCAATCACTCCCGCCAAGCAGCGACCCTCAACAACTACAACATCAGCTGCGATATCTACGCCGGCTCGGGCCTTGAGCCGGCGGCCCAGATTCACAACGAGGTTACCGCCGAGATTATCGAGCGCCTGCACGAGCAGGGCACCATCTCCAAGCGCTCCACGCTGCAGTTCTACGACGCCAAGGCCGGCACGTTCCTCAACGGCCGCCAGGTGATCGGCCGCTGCCCCATCCAAGGTTGCAAGTCCGAGAAGGCTTATGCCGACGAGTGCGACCTGGGTCACCAGTTTGAGCCCGAGGAGCTCATCGCGCCCAAGAGCCAGCTCACTGGCGAGGTGCCCGAGCTGCGCCCGGTCGACAACCTCTACTTCGACCTGCCGGCCTACCTCGACTTTATGAAGACCTATACCGCCAAGCTCGCCCAGAATCCGCAGGTTCGCTCCGTGGTCTCCAAGACCATGGAGGAGTGGCTGCTGCCGGCGCAACTCTACATCCAGAACAAGTTCCGCGAGGCCTTCGACGCCGTCGAGGACCAGCTGCCCGAGCACACCGTGCTGGAGCCCGAGGGCAACAAGAGCAGCTTTACCGTCACCTTCCCCAGCTGGAAGGAGCGCGACGACGCCCACGCGGTGCTTGCAAACGGCGGCGTGCGCTTCCGCAGCGGCAAGGCGCTCGTGCCCTTCCGCATCACCGGCAACATCGACTGGGGCGTTCCGGTGCCCGAGGTCGACGGCGTGAACGACGTCACCTGCTGGTGCTGGCCCGAGAGCCTGTGGGCGCCCATCAGCTACACCCGCACCGTGCTCGCACGCGATGCCAAGGCCGCCGGCGTGACCGATGGCGTCGCCGCCCAGGATGCCGCCCTCATGGGCGAGCCCGCCGCCGATTCCACGCAGGTCCCCGCGCCCACTTACCAGCACAGCTCGCTCGACTGGCGCGACTGGTGGTGCTCTGACGACGCTCAGATCTACCAGTTCATCGGTCAGGACAACATCTACTTCTACTGCATCGCGCAGACCGCCATGTGGGAGGCCCTGGGTTGGAACCTTACGCAGAGCACCGTCAGCGCCTGCTATCACCTGCTCTACATGGGCAAAAAGGCCAGCTCGTCCTCGCAGACGCCTCCCCCGCCGGCAGACGACCTGCTCAACCACTACACCTGCGAGCAGATGCGCGCGCATTGGCTGTCGCTCGGCCTATCCGAGAAGCCGGTAAGCTTTAGCCCCAAGGCATACGACACGCGCGTGACCGGCAAGGACAAGGACGGCAACGAGGTGCGTGCCTGCGACGACAAGCGCGTTATCGACCCGGCCCTTAAGGAGAGCGCCCTTTTGACCGGCGTCTTCAACCGCCTGGCCCGCAGCTGCTTCTACGGAGTCGCCATCAAGGAGGGCGACGAGAGCCCCTATCGCAACGGCTGCATCCCCGCCGGTGCCGCCTCTGCCGCCGTGGTCGAGGCTGCCGAGCAGGCCGCCCTTGCCTTTGAGCAGGCCATGTACAAGTTCGAGACGCATCGCGCGCTTGCCGTGTGCGACGACTACCTGCGCGCCGCCAACAAGCGCTGGAGCGACGCCTCCAAGGCCGCCAACAAGCTCGAGGACGAGCCGGCAAACGCCGCCATGACGCAAGCCCTGGTCGACGCCTTTACCGAGCTGCGCGTGGCGACCGTGCTCATGCACGGTATCGTCCCGGCCGGCTGCGAGCTCATCTGCGAGTACTTCGACGTTGACCCGGTCGCCTTCTTTAGCTGGGACAACATCTTTGCC
This sequence comes from Collinsella sp., assembly GCA_036304385.1. Lineage (GTDB taxonomy): Bacteria > Actinomycetota > Coriobacteriia > Coriobacteriales > Coriobacteriaceae > Collinsella. Next base: position 10,242 of record JAXIYS010000021.1, read on the forward strand.
TCCACGGACGAGTTTGTGGAGAGCCTGGGCGAGAAGCCCGGCGAGCACCGCGTGAAGCCGCTGCCCCCGCGCTTCGACTTCTTCAGCAAGCACGAGAGCCAGTACTAGGCCAACGCCAAGGCAGAGTAGTCAATTTGGGACGGGGCTATTTTAGCTACCCCGTCCCAAATTTAACTGCAACGCCTGCCGAAACGGACGGGTAGCTAAAATAGCCCCGTCCCAAATTGACTACTTTTAATGGAATGGGAAGGAAAGACGGATGTCCAAGCCGCGTCGTCGTAAGCAGAAAAAGCAGGTCAAGGCCGAGCTCAAGCTTAGGCAGTTTGCCGCCACCGAGCTTTCCGACCAGCTTGCCGCCCTTCCCTGCGCCGCCGACCTGCCGCGCTTTATGGTCGACACGGTCGCCGGCGCCTATGCCCCCGCCGATGCCGAGCTCATGATCGAAGGCTTTGGCGCCGCGGCCACACGCCAAGTCACGCTGCGCGCCAACACGCTCAAGGCGACCGCCGAGGGCATCGCCGCTGCACTCGACGAGGCCGGCATCGCCCACCAAACCGTTGCCTGGTACCCAGACGCCTTCATCCTGCCCGAGGCCCAGGTATCCGATTTGTGGGACCTCGACATCTACCGCGACGGCAAAATCTATCTGCAGAGCCTGTCGTCCATGATGCCGCCGTTGGTCCTGGGCGCCCAGGCCGGCGAGGACATCCTGGACATGTGCGCGGCCCCCGGTGGCAAGACGACGCAGATCGCCGCCCTCACCCAGGGTCAAGCGCACCTTACCGCCTGCGAGATGAGCATTCCCCGCGCCGAGAAGCTCGAAGCCAACCTCCACCGCCAAGGCGCAAAAAATGTGCCCGTCATGCGCATCGACGCACGCGAGCTCGACGAGTTCTTCCGCTTTGACCGCATCCTGCTCGACGCTCCCTGCACCGGCACGGGCACCGTCATCAGCGGCAACAAGAAGAGCCTGCGCGGCCTCACCGGGCAGTTGCTCAGCAAGTGTGCCCGCTCGCAGCGCGCGCTTCTGGACCGCGCCATGGGTGCCCTCAAACCGGGCGGCACGCTCGTCTATTCGACTTGTTCGATCTTGCCGCAGGAAAACGAGGACGCTCTGCAAGAGGCCCTCGACAAGCACACGGACTGCGAGCTTATCCCCCTCGACGGCACGCCGAGCGAAAGTGAAACGCGTCGCGTTCAGGATGCCGGCGAGGAGCCGCATATCGAGCGCAACGCCCTCACCGAGGCCATCGCCGCCGGCCACGTCTCATCCGTCGCCAACGGTATGCCCGGCACGCTGACCATTCCGCCCAGCCGCGACTTTGAGGGCTTCTACATCGCCCTGATCCGAAAACGCAGCTAGCGCACGGATTCAAACCTCAACAAACTATCTCCGTGCGCACTTGTCCTGCTGGTCACGGTGCTGTTTAAGTGCCTCGCGTTCCTTGCGCTCGGCCCTTTTTCCCTTAATGGCCGTGACCACCAAGTAGATGACCGCGGCGGCAACGATTGCGCCCACACACAGGCCAATCGCGCCCAACATTGCTGTGAATTCCATACCGCGTCACCTCTCTTTTAAACGGAACATTCAAGATAGCACCTCAATACCCGCCACCACAGCTCCTTCACGTTCGTCGGCCCTTCGGTCTAACGGATGGCGCGGCGGGGAAAAATCAACTCGTCAAACGATTTAGCAAGCACAACGCTGCCGGCACCCTGTCGGCCACCATCGTATAGAATCGAGCCCCCATGGATACTCTCAACGATTTGAACGAGCGCGTCGACGCCTTTGTCGGCACCAGTTCCTTCGACGCGCCTGCCGCGACGAACGACCAGGCCCCCATCGATGTTCCCGCCGAGGTTCACGAGGACATCGTCGCCTCGGTCGATTTTTCCGAGGTCGAGCTAGCAGACGAGTTCACCGAGCCCCAGGTAGCCGTGACCCCCAACGGACTGCTCCCCATGGAGCCGCTGCCCATCGACGGGCGCCTACGCAAGGCGGCCCTCCGCATGCCCGACGAGATCGAGGAGGCCAGCGGCTTTACGCTCTTCGGCCGTCGCATCAAGTCGCTTATCTACACCACCGACGTCGCGGTCATCCGCAACTCCAACGCCGATGCCGTCTTTGCCGTTTACCCCTTCACGCCACAGCCTGCCATTACGCAGGCGCTGTTGACTGTCGCCGAGTGCCCGGTCTTTGTAGGCGTGGGCGGCGGAACCACGACCGGTAAGCGCTCCGTACAGATGGCAGCCGTCTCCGAGATGCAGGGCGCGGCGGGCTGTGTGGTCAACTCCCCCGCCACTGCCGAGATGGTCGAGCACATCACCAACATCGCCGACATCCCCGTCATCGCCACGGTCGTACGCTGCGACGATGATGCGCATGCCAAAGTGCGCGCCGGAGCCAAGATCCTCAACATCGCGGCCGGCAAGAACACGCCGCAGGTCCTGCGTGAACTGCGTGAGCACTATCCCAACCTGCCGCTCATCGCACCGGGCGGCAAAACACCCGAGAGCATCCGCGAGACCATCGCCGCCGGCGCCAACGCCATCATCTGGACACCGCCTTCGGCCCAGCAGCTGCAGACCGACATGATGCAGCGCTACCGCAAGATGAAAGAAGACGCCACGCCCGTCATCTCGCGCGACGATGTGCCCATTATCGACCAAGTCGCCGCCGCCGAGGTCAGCCAGATCGAGAACATGAATCCAGACGTGCCGATTCCCGACGAAGTCATCGAGCGCGTCGCTTCGATCCACGATCATATCGAGGAGCGTCGCGCCAACCGCGGCCTCAAGCCTTCATTGCACGGCTTTTTCTTCCGCGGCAAGAAACGCTAACCTCAACAGCAAGGCCCGCCCCACAAACGTGAGGCGGGCCGTTTTCGTTTGAGCAATCATGCAGCGACGTGATGGGCCAAGTTAATCCACGCGCTTGTCGCCCATAAAGAAGAGCGCCACCGTACCAGGTCCGGTGTGCGAGCCAATCAGAGTACCGATGTCATTGATCTCAATCTTGCCTTTAAGCTGCGGAACCTGTTCCTCAATCAGCGCCGCAACTGCCTCGGCATCCTCGCGGCACGCCGAGTGCGACATGATGCACTTACCCGAATAATCCGCACCGTCCTGCACGTGTGCCATCATGGTCTTAGCCATCTCGGAAATCGCGCGCTTCTTAGTGCGAATCTTCTCACGTGGCGACAGCTTGCCGTCGCAATCGACCGTCATAAGCGGGCAAATCTTAAGCGCCGTGCCGATGATCGCGCTCGCAGCCGAAATGCGACCGCCTCGTAGGTAGCTCGACAGATCGGTCGAGAAGAACCAGTGGTGCAGGTTGAGTTTGTGCTCCTCGATCTAAGCAGCCGTCTCGTCGAGTGAAGCCCCGCTATCGCGCACGTCGGCGGCATATTCCAGCAACAGACCAAAGCCCGAAGACGCCCCCTAGCGAATCGATGACGCGCACCTTGCCGCCCTCGGGATAGCGATCCGCAAGCATCTGCGCCGCGACGCAGGCCGATCCATACGTGCCCGAAATACCCGACGACAACGTCAGGTGCAGCACGTCTTTACCCTCGGCAACAAACGGCTCCCAAAACTCCTCGTACTCACCCACGCTCACCTGAGACGTCTTGGGCATGGCGCCCGCGGCAATCTGGGCAAAAAACTTGTCCGGCGTAATCGACTGATACAGATCGTCCGTATAGACAACATCGTCGATCTCGTAATGAAAACACACGACAGGGATATTGCGCGACGCAAAGAACTCACGGGTTCGGTCGGCGGCGGATTCACAGGTCAGGACAAAATCACTCATATGAGGCTCCTTAAGTATTGCTACGCAAATTATCGCACAGCAAGCCTAAATACGATACAAATGTCCACTATTTACCAATTCGAACCATTGGCATTGAATATCTTTATCATCAACATCCCCATCCCAGCCATGGGCCAACATGGGCAAAATCATCCCCTTCGTCTCCACTTAACCGACACATCAACCTCAACTAAATCGATTTACCAAACCATTCAGCCGACAATTCAGCCGCTGGCGCAAAATCGAAACAAAAGCGGCGCATACTGATAAACGTTTGACGCTGTTTATCAGTTTTACCAGCCCCATCGGAAGGTGTTTCATGGTCGTATTCGATCGCAACCCGCAAGACTTTAAGTATCTGCGCCTGCTGTCGAGACAGTTCCCCACCGAACAATCCGCATTTACCGAAATTATCAACCTCTCGGCCATCCTCAACCTACCCAAGGGCACCGAGCATTTTATGAGCGACGTGCATGGCGAGTACGAAGCCTTTATGCACATCCTCAACAACTGCTCGGGCGTCGTGCGCGAACATGTCGACGAAATCTTTGGCGACACGCTCACCTTCGACGAAAAGGGCGAGCTGTGCACGCTCATCTACTACCCGCGCGAGAAGATCGAGCTGGCCCGCAGCCAGCACGAGGACTCCCCCACCTGGTACAAGACAATGCTCGACCAGCTCATCATGGTTGCCCGCTCCCTTTCGAGCCGCTACACCCGCTCCAAGGTGCGTAAGGCCATCCCGCGCGATTACGCCTACATCATCGACGAGTTGCTGCACACGCATCCGGACGCGAACAACTATCGTGTGCGCTATCACGAGCGCATTATCGAATCCATCTTGGAGACCGCCAGCGCCGACGACTTTATCGAGTCGCTCGCCTCGCTCATCAAGCGCCTGGCCGTCGACCACCTGCACCTGGTGGGCGATATCTTCGACCGTGGCGGCGGCGCTGCCAAGATTATGGACCGCCTGCTCACCTACCATTCGCTCGACATTCAGTGGGGCAACCACGACCTACTGTGGATGGGCGCCGCTGCCGGCGAGCCCGCCTGCATCGCCACGGTGCTGCGTAACAACCTGCGCTACGACAATTACGAGATCCTCGAGAACGACTACGGCATCTCGCTGCGCGAGCTCGTCGCCTTTGCCGATGCCACCTATACCGCCGGCGAGCCCATCACCCCGCTGATTAAAGCCGTCAACGTCCTGCTCTTTAAGCTCGAGGGCCAGATTATCCAGCGCCACCCCGAGTTCGATATGGCCGACCGCCTGCTGCTCGACAAGATCGATCACGGCGCCGGCACAGTCACGCTTGCCGACGGCAGCGTGTGGCCGCTCACGACCAACGACTTCCCCACCGTCGATCCGGCGGACCCCTACACGCTCACGTCCCAGGAGCAACACATCATCGACAAGCTCGTGTCCGAGTTTGTCACCGCCGATCACCTGCATCGCCATATCGATTTCCTCTACACCCACGGCTCGATGTACAAGGTCACCAACGGCAACCTACTGTTCCATGGCTGCGTGCCGCTCAACGAAGATGGTACCTTTAGCAGCATGAACTGCCTGGGTACCTGGCACGCCGGCCGCGATTATCTCGATTTTTGCGACCGCATTGCCCGCCGCGCCTGGCGCGAGGGCGACCGCGAGGCTCTCGACTGGATGTGGTACCTGTGGATCGGCTTTAACTCACCCGCCAGCGGACGCCTGGTGCGCACGTTCGAGCGCGCCTACATCGCCGACAAGAGCACGTGGGTCGAGCCGATGGACCCGTACTTTACGCTTACCAAGTCGCCCTCGGTCTGCGACGACATCATGCGCGAGTTCGGCGTTGCCCCCATGGCATGTTCGCCGACCGGCCACATCATCAACGGCCACACACCCGTTAAAACCACCAAGGGCGAGCAGCCCATCCGCGCCGAGGGCAAGCTGCTGGTCATCGATGGCGGTTTCTGTCGCGCCTATCATCCCAAAACGGGCATTGCCGGCTACACGCTTATCTCGAGCTCACGCGGCTGCCGCCTCAAGTCGCACCGGGCCTTTACCACGGTTGCCGAGGCACTTACCCGCAACGTGGACATCGAGAGCGAGACCAACCGTTTTGACCAGGCCGACCGCCGCCGCATGGTAAGCGACACCGATACGGGCGCCAAGATCCGCAGCCAAATCCAGGACCTGCGCCAGCTGCTCGATGCATATAGAAACGGTGCTATCGAGGAGCGCGCCTAGCCCCGCCTGCGGGGATTGGCTAAACTTGCTGAGTTCGTCATCCCCGCGGCGCTCCGGCGCCACCCTAAGGCAGGTACCATGCAAAAGCTCCTTGCGCAGATCATGAAGTTTGGCGTCGTCGGCGTCGTCGCCACGGTCATCGACTTTGGCATCATGAATCTGCTCCACTACGGCCTGGGCCTTAACATCCTGATCGCCAATACCAGCGGCTTTATCGTCTCGCTCATCTTTAACTACGTCGCGAGCATGAAGTACGTGTTTGCGCACAAGGAGGGCATGAGTCGCCGCCGCGAGTTCATCATCTTTGTCGTGCTGTCCGTGATCGGTTTGGCTCTCAACGACGGTATCGTGCTGGCGCTCAACGCCGGCCTGAGGCTCGAGGCCAATATCGCCAAAATTTGCGCCACCGCGCTTGTTATGGTCTACAACTTTGTGACCCGAAAGATCTTCCTGGAGGGCGAGGAGACCAAGTAGCTCGGCCCCCTCGTTGCACCACGGGGCCCACGGATGACGCGCGTCGAGCACCGTGTTGTTCGTGGGCCTCGCTCGTTTACGGAAGGATTTACGACGTTTGCGGATTGTCTCTTGCAAATTTGACGAGTTCGTATGGTTCTTGGCAAAGCCCTTACGTTTCCCTTGCAAAAGCTCTAAAGTATCCTCTGCTCGATTCGTCAACGCATTGGATGTGATTACGTGCGCAAGGCACTGGCACAACCTCATACTAAGCAGTTCCTCAAGTTCGCTGTCGTGGGTCTTATCTCCTTTGGCATCGACTGGGGCATGCTCATTGCGCTCGTCGAGCTGTTCCATCTCGACTTTTTGATGAGCACAACGATCTCGTTTATCACGTCCGTCGTGGTCAACTACTGGCTCAGCATGAAGTACGTGTTCGACCACCGCGAGGGCATGAGCCGTAAGCGCGAGTTCACGATCTTCACCATTCTGTCGGTGATTGGATTGGGCCTCAACGACCTGTACATGTTTGTGGGCGTCACGTTTTTGAGCATCGGCTACCAAGCCATGAAGGCAATCGCCACGTTCCTGGTCACCTGGTACAACTACTTTAGCCGTCGCTTCTTCCTCGAGGGCGCACGTTCGTAGACGGCCCAACATAATCTCGCTTCGCAACCGGCTGGAATTCCCATTCCAGCCGGTTTTTTATTTGCAGAGCCTGCCGAGGAAGGCGTACGAGGGGGGGCTACAGTGTCGGAATGGGACGCAGTTTCCCCAGGGGCGCCGTTCCGGAAACTGCATCCCAGATTGCAGCCTCAGAACGGGACGCAGTTTCCGCAACGCCGCCCTAGCGGAAAGCGTGTCCCAGAATCGATGCTCAAAACGGTCCGCAGCTTCCCAATGGGCGCTGCTTCGGAAAGTCCATCCCGGAATGAGCCCTCAGAGCGGAACACGCTTTCCGAAACCCGCCCCATCGGGAAACTGGGGACCTCGGACAAAATCTCGGACCCAATTTGGGTCCAGGAGGGAGTCCGATGTATACGAAAGAGGAGCGCGAGGGGATTCTCTGGGAGTTCCACCGGAGCGGCCTGTCCGCCCCCGCCGCCTGCAGGAGCCTGCCGCTTTTCCCGAACAAGGACAACCTGTATGCTTGGCTCAAGCTGGAGGAGGCGGACGAGCTGACCGCCCGCGAGATGCCCGACCGGGCGGAGTGCATGCACTGCTCGCACGGCGAGGGCAGCCCCGCGTTCGCCTCCCCACGGAGGCGTCGAGCCGAAGGGGGCGCGGGCAAAATGAAGAGGACCGGGCGCGAAGGGGCCGGCGGCGCGGCACCCGATCAGACGGAATGGCGGGACTGGGGCCTGGAGGGGCTTCCGGACGACCCCGCCGAGCGCGCCCGCGTGGCCGAGGTCAGGCTCGACGACGTTGGAGTACGGGAAGGACAGTACGAAGAAGCTCAGGCGGGTGCGGACGCCGGAAACGTAGAGATCGGCCTCGCCGAAGTCGGCCTAGGCCCGGCCGGGCTCCCACACCAGGTCGAGGAACCGCTCGCCCTGGGAGCGGTCCCGCCTCCTCAGCTCGGCGACGTAGCGGCCGACGGTGGACTCGCTGACGTCGGCGCCGTGCTCGTCGACCAGCCTGCGCCATATGCGCCTGGCGGTGTGTCGCTGCTTGCGCCAGTTCCGGGCGTCGTCCTCGAGCTATTGACGGATGACGGGCTTGTACGGGTCGAGCTTGCTCGGTGCGCTCCTCCTCGCGGGCGGCCTCGGGGAGAAGTCGTCTTGGGCGAGGTACTTGTAGACGGTGTCGCGCGATACGCCGTTCATCTTGACGATATCCGAGATGCTGAACCCGTCGCGGCGCTGCTGGCGTATAGAATTGACGGTGGACATGTTGATCATTGCCTTTCCTACCTTTCTGAGTAGAAACCGAAGCATCTATCAGATTAGGCACATTCGAAGGCGGTCGGCATGTCTTTGCGTTTAGCGTCGAAAACCTGCTGCCGAAAGTGTCGACGCTTATTTGACTACACACACCCATTCCCAACAGGGAGAACGCCATCGACGGGCTCTACGCGCAGTATCCGGGCGCGCTGGTCGTCGTCGACCAGGTCCGCACCATCAGCTCGCTCGCGCTTTCGCGCACCAAGCTCGCCGGGATGCCGCGCGCGTACCTGCCCGGGCTCGCCGCGCACGGCATCCGAGCTGGTCATATCCATAGACATAGCCGACTTCGCGGGCCGCGACAGGCTCGCCTCGCGCTGCGGGCTCGCGCCGCGCAACAGGCGGTCCGGCACGTCGATACCGTCGGTGTCCGCGTCGTGGCAGGGCAACAAGAGGCTGAAGAACCTGCTCGTATTCTCTAGCAACTGCCTTTCGCGCAGCCGCAACCGATGGGGCGAATATTACGCGCGCTGCCGCGACAGGGGCATACCGCACGGCAAGGCGCTGAAAGCGGTGGCGAGGAAGCGGCTCGAGGTGATTTACGCGATCATGGGGGGGCAAGGTTCCATACGCAGCCTAACGGCCGGCGGAGATCGCAGGCCCGGCAGGGCCTGCGTCAGCATTGCCAAAAACGCCCATCGAAAGGGCGAATCCCTCTTGACAGAACTACAGGAACACCCCCCACGCGGGCGGGAGGGCGCGCAGGCGCGGCGAGCGCCTAGCGCGCGAACTCCCGTAAGAGCGCGTCTTCCACTTCCCGAAGCGAAAGGGCCCCGCCTCCCTCGGCGGGACGGGTGACCACGATGCAGCGCGCTCCCACGTCGCGCACGGCGGCGAGCTTCTCGGCCGTGCCGCCTACGGTTCCCGAGTCCTTGGTCACAAGCCACTGGGCGCCCACCTGCCGAAGCATCGCCTCGTTGAGCTCGCGGGTGAAGGGCCCCTGCATGCCAATGACGTGCGACGGCGAAAACCCCGCGTCGATGCACTTCGTTATAGCACCGGGCAGCGGGAGCACACGCACGAAGAAGCGCTCCGCGAAATCGGTGACGCGCGTGTAGGGAGCAAGCTCCTTGCTTCCCGTCGTGAGAAGCGCGCGACCCGGGTTCTCGGAGAGAAAGCGCGCCGCGCAGGCGATCGACGCGACCGACACGACGCCTTTGGGTAGCGCCTCGACCGGGCGCGCAAGGCGCAGGCATCGTGCACCCACGGCGAGCGAAGCGGCCCGGATGTTGCCGCTTGCGAGCGTAGCGAAGGGATGCGTGGCGTCGACGACGATGCGCGCGCCGGAAAGCTCGCGCTCCATGTCGGCCTCGTCGAGCCTGCCCGCATGCACCTCGATGCCCGGAAGCTCACCCAAAAGCTCGCCTCCGTACTCGGTTGCCGCGTAGGCACGGGCGGGGATGCCCGCCCCGCTCGCCCATTCGCACAGAAGGCGGCCCTCGGTGGTGCCGGCGAAGATGCGCAGCGCCGGCGCGGATGCGGGCGCCGTCACTTCGGGCCGCCTGGGCGCGTGATCTCGTAGAGCAGCGCGTTCATAATGGCGGCCGCCACGGTCGAGCCGCCCTTGCGACCCCTCGCGACGATGGCCGGCACGCGTCGCGCGAGTAGCTCCTCTTTCGCCTCGACCACGTTCACAAACCCAACCGGCACCCCAACGACGAGCGCGGGCGAGATCTTCCCCGCGTCCATGAGCTCGGCGAGGCGCAGAAGTGCTGTGGGAGCGTTGCCGACGGCCACGATGAGCGGACCCTCGATGCCGCAAGCTTTGTCCATGCTCGCAACGGCGCGAGTCGTGCCCGCGGCGCGCGCCGTTGCGGCGACATCCGGGTCGGCCATGTAGCACACGGCCTGGCAGCCGATCTTCGCGAGCGCGGGCTTGCTTATGCCTGCGAGCGCCATGTTCGTGTCTGTGAGCACCGTGGCCCCTGCGCGCAGTGCGTCGAGCGCACAGTGCGCGGCGTCATGGGTGAACACGAGGGAATCGGCGTACGAGAAGTCAGCAGTGGTGTGGATGACGCGCTTCACGACGGGCTCTTCGAGCGGCGGGAACGTGCGGCCGCCGAGCTCTTCGGTGATGATCTCAAAGCTGCGCCGCTCGATGTCGCCGGGCGCCATCTCCTTGGAATCCATCTAGTACTCCACTCCTTCCCTTGCACATATCCCCTGCTCGTAGGGGTGTTTCTCGCACCGCATCTCGGTTATGTAGTCGGCCTTCTCCACGATCTTGCGGGAAGGCGCGCGCCCGGTGAGCGCTACTTCGACGCTGCGCGCCCTCGAGCTCGGCGAGCGCGGAAGCGAGGTTCCCATCGTGCAGCTCGCGCGTCGCGGCAAGTTCTTCCGACGTCATGGACCAGGTAAACTTGTCCGACGCCTTCCCCGCGAACACGGGCACGCCGAAATGCTCGGCGAGTAGGCGCGCTTCCCCGCTTTCGCCGTCTTTTAAGAACTGCACGACGACGCGGCGGCCTGCGGCGAGCATGCGAAGGGCGAGGCCCATCGCCGCCGTGGTCTTGCCTTTGCCGTCGCCATGATACACGTGGATCATACGCCCTCCTCGATAATGCGGTAGACATACTCCATGTCGAGCGCCCCGCGCACGGAGTCGGCCAGGCGGTCGAACTCGCGCGCACGGTGATCGGCCGCGGACACCGCGCCCTCAGCACCCACGACGCTCTCGGGCAGGCCGCGCATGCGCGCAAGCGAGCGTGCGAGGGCGAGCGCCACCCCCGGTTCGTCGAACAGGCCGTGGAGATAGGTTCCGAACACGTTTCCGCAGGCCGCGCCTTCTGGTTTGCCGCCAATCGTGCCCGCAGGGGCGCAGAAGACGGTCGTTACGCCGTCGTGAATCTCGTACCCGCGCGCCGTCATGCCGTTCCACACCGAGAACGCGCCTTGGGCGCCCGTGATGCGCAGCTCCGACTGGGCGAGGCGCTTTTCCTCCTTGAACACCGTACTTGCAGGGATGAGCCCAAGCCCGCGCGCGGTGCCAGCGCCTTCCCTGCCATGCGGGTCGGAAAGCTCGTCTCCCAAAAGCTGGTAGCCTCCGCATATGCCGAGCACCGGCGTGCCCGCGCCCGAAAGCGCGCGTACACAGGCTCCGATGCCGCTAGCCGCAAGCCAGCGCGCGTCGTCGAGCGTGGTCTTCGAGCCGGGGAGCACCACCAGGTCGGGTCGGCCCAGATCGGTCGTCGAGGAAACGTAGCGCACGCCCACGCCGGGCACGCGCGAAAGCGGGTCGAAGTCGGTGAAGTTCGACAGATGCGGAAGGCGCACGACGGCGACGTCGATGACGCCGCGCGCCTCGCGGGCAGTTAGGCGCGGCGCGAGCGAGTCCTCGTCGTCCAGGTCGAGCGTAAGATACGGCACGACCCCCACGACGGGAACCCCGCACATCTTCTCGAGCGGAGCCAAACCCGGGCGCAGGATTTCCACATCGCCGCGGAACTTGTTTACCACAAGCCCCCGCAAAAGCGCGCGATCCTCGGGCGCAAGGAGCGCGACCGTGCCGTAGAGCTGGGCAAACACCCCGCCTGGGTCGATGTCGCCCGCGAGCAGCACGGGGGAGGACACGGCGCGCGCGAGCCCCATGTTGACGATGTCGTTTTCGGCAAGGTTGATTTCGACGGGGCTGCCGGCGCCCTCGATGACGATGACGTCGTTTTCCTCCGCGAGCGAATCGAACGCCTCCAAAATCTGCGGCATGAGCGCCTTCTTTCGCGCGAAGTAGTCCCTCGCGGCGAAGGCTCCCTGCGCCTTGCCGGCCACGATGAGCTGGCTTCGGTGATCGCTTTCGGGCTTGAGCAGGATGGGGTTCATGCGCACGTCGGGCGCGATGCCGCACGCCTCGGCCTGCATGATCTGAGCGCGCCCCATCTCGAGCCCGTCGGCCGTGACACCGCTGTTGAGCGCCATGTTCTGGCTCTTGAAGGGAGCCACGCGCAGGCCGTCCTGCGAAAGCACACGGCACAGCCCCGCCGCAAGCAGGCTCTTCCCCGCGTTCGACATGGTGCCCTGGATCATGATGGGCTTCGCCCTACCCACGGGTATCGACCTCCTTCGCCGAGCCTCGGCCATCCGCGCCCGCCATAGCGCCGCTGCAAGAAGCGCCGCCCCGTTCGTCGGGTTCGCCTTCGCCCGATGCACCTTCCGCCCGAAGCGCGCGGCTGAACGCCATCGCAAGCCGGGCATTCTCCTTGTGCGTGCGCACGGCGACTCGGCACCAGAAACGGGACAGTATCGAAAACGAGTCGCACGTGCGGACCAAAACCCCCTGTTTATACAGGCGCTCGGGGATGTCTTTCGCCGGCGTGCAGACTAAAAGGAAGTTCGCATCCGACGGCACGACGGAAAGCCCGAGCGAGGAGAGCTCGTGGGAAAGCCACGCTCGCTCGCCCGCCAATACATCGCGCGTGCGCGAGACGTATTCGACGTCTTCCAGGGCGGCGATGCCCGCGGCCTCGGCGACCGAGGAGACGGGCCACGCCTGCCCCGCCCGACGAATCCCCTCGATGAGTTGGGCGTTTCCGCTGATCAGATACCCCAACCGCAACCCTGCCATTCCGTAGAGCTTGGTGAACGCGGAGAGCACGGCCACATGGTGCGAACACGCGGCGCGTGCGGCCACGCTCCTTTCGCGGGCGTCGGGCGCAAATCCGAGGAAGCACTCGTCCACGACGAGCAGCGCGCCCACCTGCTCGCAGCGGCAAGCCGCGGCATCGATCACGCGGGGGTCGACGAGGCGCCCCGTCGGGTTGTTCGGATTGCAGAGGTACGCCACGTCTCCCGGCCCCTCGATCGCGCGGGCGAAGGAGGCGGGCACGTCGAAGTCATCCGCTTCGGAGAGCGGGAACTCCTGCACGCATGCGCCGTAGTACGATGCCGCCTCCGCATATTCAGAGAACGTCGGCGCACACACGACGATGCGTTTCGGGTGCACCGCCGCGGCGAGCCGCCAGATGATGTCGGACGCGCCCGCGCCGCAAACGATAGTATCTTCGGGAATGCCCTGGGTGCGCGCTAGGGCACGAACGAGGGCGAGGCTTTCCCTATCGGGGTAGGCGTCGATTCGAGAAAGCGCCTTGCAAGCTGCGGCGACGGCGCGCGGCGATGGGCCTGCCGGATTCACGTTCACCGAGAAGTCAATGAGGTCGGATGCGCCCCCTTCGCAAGCGATGCCGAGCGATTGCGAGCTGCCCCCATGCGTACGGGCGCGCAGGATTCCCCCGGCAGCCCGGGGCGCGACGTGGTCTTCCCTCATACCATCGCCCCCACGGCGAGCACGACCGCCGCGTGCGCGGCGCCGAAGACGATGAGCGCGCATACGGACGCGGCGAGCATGAGCCTTATCGCCCGGGCGATGTCGCCCCACTCGATTTCGCGGGACGCGTCGCCTATCGTCGGTTTCTCAACGAGCTTGCCGAAATACACCGCGGGTCCTGCCAGACGCAGCCCGAGCGCGCCCGCGCACGCTGACTCGGTCTGCGCCGCGTTCGGGCTCGCATGGCGACGCCTGTCGCGGCGCCAGATGCGCGCCGCCCCGCACGCGTCGAGCCCGACGATCGGGCACACGGCGATCATGAACAGGGCCGATAAGCGCGAGGGAATCCAGTTCACCGCATCGTCGAGGCGCGCCGAGGCACAGCCGAAGTCGATGTAGCGCTCGTTTTTGTAGCCCACCATGCTGTCGAGCGTGTTCACCGCCTTGTACGCCATGCCCAAGGGCGCACCCCCGATCATAAGGTAGAACAGCGGCGCGATGACGCCGTCGCTCGCGTTCTCCGCCACCGTTTCCACAGCGGCGCGCGCGACGCCCTGCTCGTCGAGAACAGACGTGTCGCGTCCCACGATGAGCCCGACGGCTTCGCGCGCCGCGACAAGGCCGCCCTTCGAGAACGCGCGGGCCACGGCCAGGCCCTGGCGGCGCAGCTCGCATGCCGCGAGAATCTGATAGCTCGCCCATGCCTCGGCCACGAAGCGCAAGCCGGAGTGAACCATGCCGCAAAGATGCAGGATTCCCCAGGTCAAAAGTCCACACGCAAGCGGAAGCGCCACGGCGAGCACAAGCCCTGCGGCGCGCGTGCCCGCGGACGTTTGCGGGAATGCGCCCCGCAGGCGGCCTTCGGCCCACATGATCGCGCGCCCCATGGCGACGACGGGATGGGGAAGCCAGCGCGGGTCGCCGAAGGCAAGGTCGGCCGCGAACCCGGCGGCGACGGCAAGAATCGTCATCACCGGGCATCGCCCCCCGAAGCGGGGCGAACGTCGCGAAGGCAGCGCCCATCCCAGATGGCGGCCCATGCGCCGCCCGGCTCGGTATGCACGTCGAAGTATCCCATTTTCGGGACAGCCAGCTCGGAGAGCAGCGCTTTCACGGTACCCGCGTGAACGACGAAGACGGCGCGCCCACTCCCCTGGGCGCGCTCCGATTCGCACGCCTCCCGAAACGCCGCGACGACGCGGCGGGTGAAATCGCTCTTGCCCTCGCCATGCGGGCAGCGCGTCTCACACCAGGAGTCTACCCAGGCGCGGTAACGCGCATCCTCTTTAAGTTCGGCGGCGCTTCGCCCCTCGAAGTCGCCGAAATCTATCTCGCGCAGACCGGGGCACGCCATAAGCTCCGCGTTCGGGAAGAGAATGCGCGCCGTCTGGTCGGTGCGGGCCATGCCGCTCGTGATAACACGGAACACGTCACGATCGCACGCGAGGTCGCGCAAAGCGCGCTCGCCCGCGCTCGACAGGGGCTCGTCGGTGCCCGCCCCGCTGTAGCGATGGTCTTCCGTGCCCGCCGTGGCACCATGGCGCACGAAGACGACTTCCAAAGGCGCGCCCGCGCCCTGCGTCCCTCGAAGCGCATCGGTAAGGTTTCCTTTGATGACCTGGGGAATCCCGCACGTCATGCGCACGACGACGTCGGCGCGCGCAGCGAGCGCGCATCCCAGGCGCCCCGCGCGCTCGCGCCATTGGGCGTCTTCCGCACGCATGGGGACGACCCCCGAGCCGACCAAGGGCAGAATCACTGCGTCGAAGCCGATCAGCCGCTCGAGCGCCCGGTCAGCGTCGAGCGCGCGTACGAGTTCCTCAGCACGGTACGCGACACGGCCGGCAAAAGCCGCGGGCACGCCGCCCTCCGCAAGCTGCGCCGCGTCGACGAAATCGTCCGCCGCGAACCCGAGCTTTTCGCGCACGAAGGTCCTCTTCCCCGAATGCGCGCCACCTACCACGAGAATCATAGGAGCATGCCCCCCGCCACCAGCATGGCAAGCATCGCGAGCTCGGCCCATTGCAGAAACCATCCGGCCAAATCACCCGTCACCCCGCCGAAGCGGGACAGGGCAACATGGCGGTACCACGCGAGCGCCAAAAGCCCCGCCACCGCCATAAGGGCGCCGACGACCTGAGCGCACGCGACCATCCCTGCAGCCGAAGCCGCAGCGAAAGCGCAAAGCGGCATGACGATCGCCGCGCGCTTCTTCGCAGGCGAGAGACCCGCGGCCATGCCGTCCGCCCGCGCGGCAGGCCAGCATTCTACGGCGAGCCCCGAAAGCGCGCGGGAGAACACGAGCGAGCATAAAAGCGCGAGGAACGCCCCCGCCGTAAGCGGCAGCGCGGTGAACAGGGAAAACTGCAGAATAAGGTACATGACAACACCAATGACCCCGAAGGCGCCCGCCCGCGGGTCGTGCATGATCTCGAGCTTTCGCTCGCGCGGGGCCCAACTTGCAAGCGCATCGGAGGTGTCGCAGAGCCCGTCTAGGTGGATGCCTCCCGTCACCGCCACAGGCAGCGCCACGAGCACGGCCGCGACGATGGTCGCAGGCACGCCGAGCAGGTTCGCCACGTGCCCCCACGCCGTCATGAGGAAGCCTTCCGCAAGGCCCACCAGGGGAAACGCGGCAAGCGCGTGGGTTGACCCGAAATCGGTCCAGGCCGATTTCGGGACGGGGATGCGCGAGAACGTTCCGAACGCCGCGCCGATTGCCTCTGCTATCTTCACCTTGTAGGTCCTTCGCCTTTCATCCACACGGGAATCCCGCATACCACTTCGACTGCGCGGTCGGCCAGCGCCGCCACGCCCGCGTTCACGCGCGCGAGCGCGCGCCTCCATGCCTCGGTCCCCTCATCGTAGCGCATCCCATCGGCGAACACGTCGACGGTGACCACCACCGTATACGCAGCGGCCTGAGCGAGCCATTCGATGCCTCCGAGCACCTCGCGCGCCGCAGCGTCGGGGTCACGTGGGGACAAGCCGCCTTCCGCGAAGAGCTCGTTCGCAACCAGGTTGCCCACGTCCTCCAAAAGAAGCGTGCAGCCGCGCGGAAGCCCGGGCGCTGCGGCGCCCACGTCACGCGTGCGCTCGAGGGTGGAAAACCCCTTACCCTCGCGCAGCGCCCGATGGCGCGCGATGCGGCGGGCGCCCTCTTCCCCGAAGGGCTCCATCGTTGCCAGGTACACGCGGGGGCCGTCGTGCCCGAGGCACAGGGACTCGGCGTAGGCGCTCTTGCCGCTCGCGGCGGCGCCGATGACAAGCGTCACCGTCATTTTCCGGCCTCGAAATGCTCGTAAGCATCCATACCAGTCGCCGTGAACGTCTTCCCATCCCGGTACACGCGCAGCGCCGAATCCAGAAGGGGCAGATACGCCATGGCGCCCGCGCCCTCGCCCAAGTGCATGCCTGCGTCGAGGGGTGCCTTTATGCCGAGCTCGCGAAGGAGCTCCTGGCTTGCGGGTTCGCTTGATGCGTGGGTGCCCACGAGGTAGCCCAGGGCGTTGGGGCACAGGCGCGCCGCGCACAGGGCCGCCGTGCAGGATATGACCCCGTCGAGGAGCGCCGGCGCCTTCGAGGCCGCGGCCCCCAGGTAGAAGCCGCACATCGCCGCGATGTCGAAGCCGCCCACCTTCGAGAGCACGTCGATCGGGTCGGCGGGATCGGGCGAGTTCGCGTCGATAGCGCGCTCGACCACGTCGCGCTTGCGCGCGAGTGAGGCGTCCGAGAGCCCCGCGCCGCGCCCGACGAGGCTCCGCGCGTCCGCCCGGATGAGCACTGCGGCTACCGCCGCCGAAGTGGTCGTGTTGCCGATGCCCATCTCGCCCGCGGCAAGAAGGCGCACGCCGGCGCGGGCAAGCCCGCACGCGACGGCGATTCCGACCTCGATCGCGCGCACGGCCCCATCGCGAGACATGGCGGAGCCGTGCGCGATGTTGCCGCTCCCCCGCCGCACGTTCGCGCGCACCATGCGCGCGTCTTCTATGCCCCGGGCCATACCCACGTCGACGGGCACGACCTCGGCACCCGCGAACGCCGCCATGCGGCAGGCGCTCGTGGCCCCCTCGCACATGTTGCGCGCGACGGCTCGCGTCACGTCTTGCCCGCTTTGCGCCACGCCTTCGGCAACGACCCCGTTGTCGGAGAAGAATACCGCGAGCGCACGGGGAAACTCGGCCACCTCGGCGCTCCCCTGAGCTGCGGCGATACATGCGACGGCGTCTTCAAAGTCGCCCAATCCCCCCAAGGGGTGCGCGATGGAGTCCCACGCGGCGTACGCGGCGGCGCGGGCGCACTCGTCTGCGGGCGCAATCCGGGAGAGCGCGGCTTCGAGCACGGCGCCCGGCGCCGACGAGAAAGCGCGCTCGACTTCCTCGCGGATGCAGGCAAGCGCGGTTTCGGTTGCTTCAGCCATGCCGTCTCCTCTCTGCGAACGACGCTGCGGCAGACGCGAACGCGCGCGCAACGTCGGGGTTCGCAGGATAGTACACATGCGGGAAGCCCGCAACCAGGGACGGGGTGGTCGTCATGCACGGCCAGCCCTTGTCGCGCCGGGGCTTCTGCGCCCAGAAGTCGCCGCCCGGGCAGGTGGACTGCCAGTAGTGGAACTCGTGCGCGCGGATGCGTGTGCCGCGCGGCCCGTAGAGCCCGTCGCGTTGAGAAGTGAGCACCACGTACCCGAAATGGGACAGCCTTCCCCCGTTCTCGCTTGCGCCCTCAAGGGCGCCCGCAACAGGCCAGCGCCGCCCCTCGCTATCGGCGATTTCGCGCTGCAGGTACAGAAACCCACCGCATTCGGCGACCGTCGGCATGCCGGATTCCACCGCGCGCCGCACCGCCTCGCGCATCGGCGCGTTCTCGGAGAGCTGCCGCGCATGGAGCTCCGGGTAGCCGCCTCCCAGATAGAGGGCGCTTGTCCCCCGGGGCAACTCGCTATCACACAGGGGGCTGAAAAAGGCCAGCTCGCAACCCAGGTCCTCGAGCGCGCGCAGGTTCTCCTCGTAGTAGAACGAGAACGCCTCGTCACGCGCGACGGCGACGATGGGCCGCGCTCCCGCGATCGGCTCCAACCGGTAAGGTTCCTCGCGGATATCGGGTGCCGTCGCCGCTATTTCGAGCAAGCGGTCGACGTCGACGCTCTTTTCCACCAGCTCGGCCATCTTGTCGATGCGCGCGGAGAGCTGCTCGACCTCGCCGGCGGTCACAAGCCCCAGATGCCGGCTTTCGAGCGAGAACGCCTCGTCGGCGGGGATATTCCCCAAAACCGCGACGCCCGTGTGCTTCTCGATCGCAGGCGCTGCGTAGGCGCAGGCAGCGGCGCTCGTCTTGTTCAGCACGACGCCGCGCACGTTCGCACAAGGCAGGAACTCGGCGATGCCGCGGATTACGGCGGCGAGCGATAAAGACGCCCCGCGCCCGTTCACCACTAAAACGACCGGCGTTTCCGTGTCGCGCGCAACCTGGTAGCTGCTCGCATCGGACACGCCGGGCGCCATGCCGTCGTAGAAGCCCATGACCCCCTCGAGCACCGCGACATCCGCGCCCGCGGCGCCGCGTGCGAGCAGGGCGCGCAGCGTCGGGGCGTCAGTGAAGAAGCCGTCTAAGTTGCCCGAGCGCGCACCCACGACGCGGCGATGAAAGAGCGGATCAATGTAGTCGGGGCCGCATTTGAAGGCCGCGCATGCGAGGCCGCGGCGCGCGAGCGCGCGCAGGAGCGCGCACGTAACGACCGTCTTGCCGCCCCCGCTCGAGGGCGCAGCGACCATGAAGCGCGGGATGGTCGTGCTCATCGGACGCCGCCTTCCCCACCTGCACCACGCGCGCTGACGAGGAACACGGGGTTTTGCGCCTTCATAAGATGGTGCGAGCCTACAGCCTCGGCGCGGGCGGCCGACACCTGGCACGCCTCGAACCCCTTAAAGCGCGAACCCGAGAGGAGCGCGCACGCCTCGGTGAGCGTCTCAACGGTGACGCATGGCACGCACAGGCGAACCTGCGAGTTCTTCTCGAGCGCCGCCTCCACGATAGAGGGAAGCTCGCCCGCGCTCCCGCCGACGAACACGGCGTCGGGGACGGGCAGATTCGCGAGCGCTTCGGGGGCGACACCGGGGACCGCATGCACGTTGCCGCACCCGAATGCATCCGCGTTCTCTCGGATGAGCCGCACGCCGGCCGCGTTGCGCTCGACCGCCCATACCGACCCCGCTCGCGCGACGAGCGCCGCCTCGATCGACACGCTCCCCGTGCCGGCGCCGACGTCCCACACGGTGTCGGTCGCGGTAAGGCGCAGCTTCGCGAGCGCGACGGCGCGCACCTCCTGCTTGGTCATGGGAACGTCGCCGCGGATGAAGAGCTCGTCGGGAATGCCCGAGGAAGCGTACGGCCAGCGGGAGCTCACGGCGCGGGATGCGCCCGCAGGGTCCGCCGCGGAAGAAGCCGCCGCGGGCGATGACGCGCCGGCCGGCGCCTCGGAGGCTGCGCTAGAGCCCGCAGGCGACCCGGCGCCGCCTGCGGGCTCGATAAGCATCACGTTCAAGTCGTCGAACGTCTGACCTGCGATTTCACTTGCGGTCGCGCAGGTGATGCGCTCGTCGGGGTACGACAGGCGCTCGGCCACCGTCACGCGCGCGTCCCCGAAGCCCGCCTGCACAAGCTCGCCCGAAAGCCGCGAGGGGTCTTCCCCGCCCGACGTGGCGAGGAAGAGCTCGCCTGAGCGCTCGGCCTCGGCCACGATGTCGCACGCCACGCCGTGAGCGCTCGCGAAGCGCCAATCCTGCCATGGACGCGCGAGACGCGCGGCGAGATAAGACGCTGAGCTTATGCCGGGAATGACGCGCACGTCCACCTGCGCATCGCCGGAGAGCGCCTCCACCAGGCGGCGCGCGCCGCTGAACAGCCCCACATCGCCCGTCATCACGACCACGGCGCGCCGCCACGACGCCGCATCGGTGAGCGCGGCGACGATGTCCGCCGTCTTCACGAGCTCGCATCTCACCACGTCGGGCGGCACGTCGATGCCGGCAAGCGCGCGATGAGCGCCGATGACCAAGTCGGCGAAGTCGATAGCGTCGAGTGCCGCGCGAGAGAGCAAGTCGGGGTTTCCGGGCCCCGCCCCGATGATCGTTACCTTTCGCATGGAATCTCCCGATACCCGCGCGGCGTGACCATACGGCCGCCCACGAGCTTCGTGTTCGCGTTGCCGACGAACACGGTGGTGAACATGTCGGCGTCGATCTCCCCCAGCTCAGAGAGCCTGCACATGCCCGACTGCTGCCCCTCGCGCCCGATATTGCGTACCCAGCCGCAGAGCGTGTCGGGGGCCTTCCATTCGAGCATAATCTTCGCCGCGCGTGAGAGCCTGTCGGCGCGCTTTCTGCTGCGCGGGTTGTACAAACAGATGCAGAAGTCGGCGCTCGCCACGGCGGCGAGCCTGCGCTCGATGACCTCCCATGGCGTGAGCAGGTCGGAGAGCGACACGACCGCGAAATCGTGGGCAAGCGGGGCGCCGAGCACCGCCGACCCGCTCTGAGCCGCGGTGGCCCCGGTGATAACTTCCACGTCTACATCGGGGTAGTCCTCCGCAAGCTCCAGCACGGGGCTCGCCATGCCGTACACGCCCGCGTCACCGCTGCACACGAGCGCCACGGCTTCTCCGCTCTGCGCGCGCGAAAGCGCCAGGCAGCACCGTTCGACCTCGTGCATCATCGGCGTCGCGAGATGCGCCGCGTCGGGCACGGCGGCGAGCGCGAGCTCCACGTATTTCGTGTACCCCACAACGATGTCGGCCGCCTCGAGCGCGCGCCGGGCCGCAATCGTCATGCCGTCGGGGTCGCCCGGGCCGATCCCCACCACGAAGAGCTTTCCCATCACCGCTCCTTAAACGAAAGTTCGATAGTTACCTTGGAAAACGCGACGGTCACGCCGCCGTGAGCGAGCTTCGGGAAGATAAGTTTGCCCCCGTCCGCGAGCGCCGCGCGCTCGCACACGTTGTCGACCCCCACCGTCGCACGCACGAAATCAGATGGCGAAACGCTGCCTTCGACCTGCGACAACTCCTCTGCGGAATACGTCGCAAGCGGAATATTGCGCGCGCGGCAGAAGGCGAGCAGACCCTCCTCGTGCGCCTTCACGTCGATCGTCGCCGCCTCGCGCACGGCCGAAGGCGAGATGCCCGCCTGCCCGCACGCGAGAAGAAACGCCTCCCCGATGGCTTCGGCACACGCACCGCGACGGCACCCTATGCCCGCAACGATGCAGGGCACGACAAGGCGAAGCGGCTCGGGCGCAGGCGCCTGCGCCCGCACGCCCGCCGGCTTCCACGTCTCACCGGCGGACACGACCTCGCCCGTTGTCTCCGACGCGCGAACGGACGCACCTGCATTCGCGCCAGCGAACGGCGACACGACGATATCGGCCCGAGCGCGGTCGGACGCAATGTCAACCCCCTCAGGTGGCTGTCCCAAAATCGGCATGTCGGAATAGAGCGCCACGCGCCCGCCCGAAAGCAGCCGCGCCGACACTCGCTTGATGGCCTCGGGATTCGAAACGGCGAGCCCCGCACAGCGCGCCCACGTATCCACCGCCCACACGCCGCGGACGTCGGTCGCCGTGGTGATGACGGGGATGGCCCCTGCCGCGCGTGCCACAGTTTGCGCAAGCTCGTTCGCACCGCCCAAATGCCCCGACAAAAGCGGGACGGCAAAGCGCCCCGCCTCGTCAATCACCACAACCGCGGAATCGGTTGCCTTCGAGGCGACATGCGGCGCGATCGCCCGCACGGCGATGCCCGCCGCGCCCACGAACAGAAGCGCGTCCGACGCTTCCCACGCGAGCGCCGTCCATGTGCGCAGGTCGGCCTTCCCCTCGCCGAACCCGCGCGAAACGGAAACGTCCCAGCCAGGGTCATCTTCACCTGTCTGCGCGCAATCGGAAAGCGCGCGTGCGGTGCGCTCCGCCAACGCATACCCCCTCTCAGTGAACGCTATGCAGGAAACCCTCATCTAGCGCACCACCATCGTCGAGAAGTAGCTGCCCCGATCGGGCACATCATCGAGCGAGCGGTACACGCGCTCGCCCGGAAGCCCACAGTCCTCTACGAGCTCGGCACCGTCAAAGGCGCCCTCCTCGCGAAGGATGCGTTTCGTGTCCGCAAGCGAGCGGCGCGCCTTCATGACCACCTTCGTCCCCGGCCAGCCGATTGCGCGGCGCACCCCGTACAGAACGCCTTTACTCATACGTCGCCCCCAATTTCCCGATAACTGCATCGGCGCCCGACGTGCGGAAAAGCTCGCGGCGCTCGGCGTCGAACACGACCGCGGCGATGTCGCATGCGCCCGCCGCGCGGCGGCGCAACCTGTCCTCGATTGCCGCAGCGAGCGAGGCGCGCGCAGCGTCCCCCACGCCGGCGGCCTCGATTACCTCGAGCGCCGCCGTGGTCGTGACGGACGCCATGATCTCGCGCACGGTCTTCGCGCCCGCGCCGGCCATGGCCGCGTGGGCGGCCAGAATCTCCGCGCGGCAGTCGGCGGTACGCGAATGGGTGTCCATGATGCCGCCCGCGACCTTCACCAACTTGCCGATGTGTCCCACAAGAAGGACATTGGTAAATCCCTCGCGAATGCAGCAATCAATCGCATCGCCCACAAAGTTGGAGATGAAGACCACCGGCGCACCGTTTAGGTGGAAATGCCCCGAGATGAACTGCGCGCCGTAGTTGCCGGGCGTGAGCACGACTCCGCGCCGCCCCATAGCCGCATGCTGCCGGATCTCGAGCTCGATGCTGTCGCGCAAGGCAGCGAGGCTGCGCGGCTCGACGATGCCCGTCGTGCCCAGGATGGAGATGCCATCCTCTATCCCCAGGTGCGGGTTGAAGGTCTTTTCGGCAAGGGCAACACCCTCGGGTACCGAAATCGTCACAGCAATATTTCCAGAAAAGCCGTGCGCGGCGCACACCTCGCGCACCGCCGAAGTGATCATCGCGCGCGGCGTCGCGTTGATGGCGG
Source organism: Collinsella sp. (assembly GCA_036304385.1). Lineage (GTDB taxonomy): Bacteria > Actinomycetota > Coriobacteriia > Coriobacteriales > Coriobacteriaceae > Collinsella. The sequence goes on from JAXIYS010000021.1 coordinate 33,952, forward strand.
CCGCCCCCACCGGCTGCTCGAGCCCGGGCAACGTCACGCGCCCCACGCCCACGCCGCCATCGACGGAAACTTCCGATTCGTGCGCGGGCACGTCCTTGCTGCCCGCAGCACCCGTGCCCGACCCCGCATGTTCCACGCGCGCGTACACGAGCACGCCGTCGGTCACATCGGCATCGTCGCCTGCGTCCTTTCGCACGGCGCACTGGGCGCAACCCTCACCGATACATGCGTCGACCACGTTCGCCTCGACGGGCAGCCCGCCGGGGGTGACGATCGACACGCGGCCGACGGGCTTTCGTGACAAGAGCATCTCGCAGGCGGACTTCGCCGCGAGCGCGGCGCAGCTCCCCGTCGTGTAGCCGCAGCGCAGGCGGGTCGTCCCGGTATATATATAGTGCTCGAAGGCCACGCTAGCTGCTCGCCTTCCGATACCCCGTGGCAAACGAAGGGTCGTAAAGCTTGCTGCGCCCGTACGACTCCGCTTGCACGCCGTCGTGCGCAAGCCCGCCGCGAGCTCCGAGCACGCGGCCCACCACCACGAGCGCCGTGCGGTCGATGCCCTCTCGCGCGCCCGCATCGGCGAGCGTGCCCACTGTGCAGCGCACCACGCGCTCCTCAGGCCAGGTCGCCTTGTACACGAGCGCCGCCGGCTCGTCGGAGCTGCGGCCCGCGGCCAAAAGCTCGGCGGAAAGCTCGGCGAGCATACCCGAGCTCAGGAAGATAACCATAGTCGAGCCGCTTTCCGCCATGGTGCGCATGCCCTCGCCCGCGGGCATGGGGGTACGTCCGGAAAGCCGCGTGATCACGACCGACTGGCTGATTCCCGGCAGCGTGTATTCCTGGCGAAGCGCCGCCGCGGCACCGCAAAAGCTCGACACGCCGGGCACCACCTCGTAGTCCACGCCGCGCGCGTCGAGCGCGTCCATCTGCTCTTGGATGGCGCCGTACAGGCACGGGTCGCCCGTGTGCAGGCGCACCACTTCCTCGCCCCGCGCATCTGCCGCGCACATCACATCGAGCACTTCCTCCAAGGTCATATGCGCGCTGTCGTAGACGATGCAGGATTCCTTGCACTCAGCGAGCAGCTCGGGGTTCACAAGGCTTCCCGCCCAAACGACCACGTCGGCCGCGCGCAGAAGGCGCGCCCCGCGCAGCGTGATAAGGTCGGCGGCGCCCGAGCCTGCGCCAACGATATGAATCATCCGAGCCTTCCCTTCCCGTTTCTCATCGCAACCGTTTACGCCGCCATTTGCGCAGCGGGCAAAACACGGCGCCCGCAGCGGCAATCGGCGCAAATACGCAGGCAGGAGGCGCAATGCCGCCCGCCCTGGCTTTGACACGTTCACAAGTGCCCACTATCATAGTAAAAGTTTCGGCAACGAGCATATGACAATCGGATAAAAGGAAATGACCGGCGCGGCGCCCGCACAGCCCGCGCTGGCTTGCGGAGGGAACCAGGTGGGAATCCTGGGCAAGGGACATTACTGTGTAGGACGCGCAGGCGAACCGCCTCGCGCCCCAAGCCAGACTGCTTCGCCTTTTCCTCACGGCATCGCCGTGGCGTTAGCTCCTTGTGAACCCCGAGGGGCGCGCTTTTCTTTCGCTTGTGCCGACAAGCAACTGTCGCCGGGGGACCGGCAAACCGAGGAAAGGAAAAACCATGTCCGACCAGATGTCACGCCGCGGCTTCATGGGCGCCGCAGCAACCGGAGCCTTCGCGCTCGCCGGAGTCGCGCTCGCGGGCTGCTCCAGCACCTCCGCGAGTTCCGAGAAATCGAGCGAAAAGGAGAAGGCCGTGAAGCCGGTCATCCTCGTCACGAGCTTCGGCACGAGCTACAACGACTCGCGCCACATCACCATCGGCGCCATCGAAGACGCTATCCGCGAGAAGTACTGGCAGGACTACGACATCCGCCGCGCCTTCACCGCGCAGATCATCATCGACAAGCTGAAGAAGCGCGACGGCATCACGATCGACAACATGACCGAGGCGCTCGACCGCTGCGTGGAAGACGGCGTGAAGGAAATTGTCGTGCAGCCGACGCATCTCATGGCTGGCCTGGAATACGCCGACGTGAAAGACGAGCTCGACAAGTACGCCGACAAGTTCGACAAGATCTCGCTCGGCGACCCGCTGCTCACCTCCGACGACGACTACAAGAAGGTGGCCGCAGCCATTAAGGAGAACATGGCGTCCTTCGACGACGGCAAGACGGCGCTGTGCCTCATGGGCCACGGCACCGAAGCCGATTCCAACGCCGACTATGCCAAGATGCAGGAAGTGTTCAAGAACGAGGGCTTGACGCAGTTCTTCGTCGGCACCGTCGAGGCTGAGCCGACCTGCGAGGATGTTATCGCCGCCGCGAGCGCCGCAGGGTACAAGAAGGCTGTGCTCGCGCCGTTCATGGTGGTCGCGGGCGACCACGCGAACAACGACATGGCAGACGAGACCGACCCCGACAGCTGGGCTGCAAAGTTCGTGGCCGCTGGCTTCGAAGTGACGTGCCTGCTCCAGGGTCTGGGACAGAACGCCGCGGTCGACGACATCTACGTCTCGCACGTGGACGACGCCATCGCCAAGCTGTAAACTCGCCGCGCACGGGGGGCGCCGGTCGCGTCCCCGTGCAACGGGCATGCGCCTTCCCCGACCGACGGCGCATGCCCGTTGCATTCGCCTCCCGCCCGCCCACCGCACGGCGCGGGCGGTCGAAGCGATTGAAAGGAACCCCCTCCATGTTGAAGAAAACCCTCGCCTTCGCCCTGTCAGCGGCGCTTTTCGCGTTCTCGCTCGCCGGCTGCGGCGGAAATTCAATCGACAGCGCAAAGGCAAGCGATGCCGATTCCCAGGAAAAGACCGAACAGGCGGCCGATGCGCCCGAGGGCGCAAGCGCTGCCCCCATCACCGCCGACAAGGTGGCCGACGGCACCTATCCGATCACCGTAGATTCCAGCTCGAACATGTTCAGGATTGTGGACGCCCAGCTCATCGTGGAAAACGGCTCCATGCACTGCGTGATGACGCTTTCCGGCACGGGCTACGGCAAGCTCTTCATGGGCACGGGCGACGAGGCTGCCGCCGCGAGCGAGGCCGACTTCATCCCCTATGTGGAAAACGCGGAAGGCAAGTACACCTACGATGTGCCCGTTGAAGCGCTCGACGAGGACACCGCCTGCGCCGCGTGGAGTATTAGAAAAGAGCAGTGGTACGACCGCACGCTCGTGTTCGAATCCGCCGGCGTCGAACTGCGCGCCGACGCACTGAAGTAACGCCATGCGGTCGATTCTTCCCAAGGGGGAAAGCAGGAAGCGTCGCAGCATCGCGGTGCGCGCGATCGCCTGCGTTCTCGTCGCCCTGCTCGCGCTTCCCTTCGCGGGGTGCAGTGCGAGCCCGAACGCGACCGGTGGCACGGCAGGCTCTCAGGAATACACTGTGAGCGTCTCGCTCTCCGGCGGGTCAGGGCGCGCAAGCATCGCCTCACCCACCACAATTGTGAAGGATGGTGACACCTACACCGCGACCATCACCTGGTCGAGTTCGAACTACGACAAAATGACCGTCAACGGCGTGGACTACGCGCCCGTAAACGACGGCGGCAACTCCACGTTCGAGATACCCGTCACGCTCGACGAGGACATCGTCGTGTCGGCCGAGACCGTCGCCATGTCGACGCCGCACACCATCGACTACACGCTCCACTTCGATTCATCCACCATGAAGGAGAAATCGGGCGACGAAGCAAGCGGCGGCTCCCCTGCGGGAACGGCTTCAAACGCCGCGGCCGACTTCCACAACGCCGATTTGGGCTGCGGCTGGAAGCCAACGGGGACGCTTCAGCTTGAATACGCCGAGCACTTCACTGTCGACGAGTACGAAGGCGGCCTGCGGCTTATCTGCATTTCGAACGGGGAGCGCTTCCTCGTGGTGCCGCAAAATGCAAAGGTACCTGATGGGTTGAGCTCCGACATCGCGGTCATAAGGCGCCCCGCCGACAAGGTGTACCTCGTGTCGTCGGCGACGATGTGCCTGGTCGACGCGCTCGATGCGAACGACAATATCCTCATGTCGGGCACGAAGGCCGACGATTGCTCGGTCGCGGGCTTCAAAAGCGCGCTCGAAAGTGGGGCGATCGCCTACGGCGGCAAGTACAGCGCGCCCGACTACGAGCGAATATCGGCCTCGGGCTGCACGCTCGCCATCGAGAACACCATGATCAACCACACGCCCGATGTGAAGGAAAAGCTGCAGAAGCTCGGGCTCGTCGTGCTCACCGAACAGTCGTCGAGCGAGCCCGAAGCACTCGGGCGCGTCGAGTGGATTAAGCTTTTCGGCGTCCTGTTCGACAAGGAAGACGAGGCCGCGCACCTGTTCAACGAGCAGAAGGCCCGCGTCGAGCAAACGTCGAGGCTCGCGTCGTCAGGTAAAACCGTGGCGTATTTCTACATTAACTCGAACGGGGCCGCCGTCACGCGGCGGGCGGGCGACTACGTGGCGCAGATGATCGAGCTTGCAGGCGGCAGCTACGCGCTCGATGACGCGCAGACGGCGTCGACGTCAGGTTCGTCAGTAACGCTCGAAATGGAGCGCTTCTACGCGACGGCGAAGGATGCCGACATCATCGTCTACAACGGCACCATCGACGAATCGGTTGCCACCTTGAAAGACTTCGTAGGCAAAAACGCGCTATTGTCGCAGTTCAAAGCTGTAAAGAACGGCAACGTCTGGGTCACAAACGCCGACATGTACCAGCAGATGACTTCTACCGCCGACATTATCGACGAGCTGCACGGGGCGTTCACCGGCGATGACGCGAGCGACTTCCATTATCTGAGGAAGCTTGGCTAGCGTCATGAGAAGCCGGCTTTCCATGACATACGACGAATCGGGGCGCGCCGCGCGGTGTCGCGTCGTGACGGCGCTGCTCGCTGTTGTCCTCATCGTGCTCGTCGGGGCCAACCTGTGCATCGGGAGCGTGCTCGTGCCCGCAGACCACATCCCCGGCATCCTTTCGGGCGGCGCGGCCAATTCCATGGAAAGCCAAGTCATCTGGGAGATTCGCCTGCCGCGCGTGCTTTCAGCCGTGCTTCTCGGCGGGGCACTTTCGCTCTCCGGGTTCCTGCTGCAGACGTTTTTCAACAACCCCATCGCCGACCCGTTCATCTTGGGCGTCTCCTCGGGCGCAAAGTTCGTCGTCGCGCTTACGATGATCGTGCTTCTGGGCGCGAACCAGGCCATGTCCTCGCCGGTCATGGTGGCCGCAGCGTTTCTGGGATCGCTTATCACCATCGGCTTCGTGCTCCTCATCGCACGGCGTATAAGTTCCATGGCCATGCTCATCGTGGCGGGCGTCATGGTGGGATACATCTGCTCGGCGGCGACGAACTTCCTCATCGCCTTCGCCGACGACCAGTCCATCGTGAACCTGCACAACTGGTCTTTGGGTAGCTTCTCGGGTTCGAGCTGGGACGACGTCGCGGTCATCGCAGTCGTGGTGATCACCGTGAGCGCATGCGTATTCGCGATATCGAAGCCCCTTTCCGCCTTCCAGCTGGGAGAAGCCTACGCGAAAAGCGTCGGCGTGAACGTCGCACGCTTCCGCGTGGTGCTCGTCCTTCTAGCGAGCATGCTCTCTGCCTGCGTGACCGCGTTCGCTGGTCCGGTGTCGTTCGTAGGCATCGCGGTTCCGCATCTCGTGAAGTCGGCGCTAAAGTCATCGAAGCCCATCCGTGTGATTCCTGCGTGCTTCTTGGGAGGCGCCATCTTCTGCGCGGGCTGCGATTTGATCGCGCGCACACTGTTCTCTCCCGTCGAGCTTTCCATCAGCGCCGTCACCGCCATCTTCGGCGCGCCGGTGGTTATCGCGCTCATGTTGAAGAAGCGGGTGAGGTAGATGGGGGAATTCGTGCCGCGGCCCAAAACGCTCGGAGGGGACATTCCATGCTTAGACAGTCCTGAGCTCGCTCGAAAGCGCCAGAAGGCACTTTCGGCTCGTGCGGAACTGCGCGCGGAACGCCTCCTCCAAGTGGAGTCGAACCTCGAAACCCCGGTCGAAGCGCAGGCTGACGGAGCGCCGCTTTTCCGCATAAGTGACCTGTCGGCGGGCTACGACAAGAAGGTCGTAGTCGAAGGCGTCGATCTGGAGGTTCGCGCGGGCGACGTCGTGGCGCTCATCGGGCCGAACGGCTCGGGCAAGTCAACCATCTTGAAAACCATCACACGCCATCTGGCACCGCTTGCCGGCGCCGTCGAGCTCGACGGGCGGGAGATTTCCCGATGGAAGACGGCGGAGTTCGCAAGGAACCTTGCCGTTATGCTGACAGATCGACCCCGGACCGAGCTCCTCACCTGCCGCGATATCGTAGAGGCGGGAAGGTATCCCTACACCGGGCGAATGGGCACACTCTCGCCCGACGACCATAGCCGGGTCGACGAGGCCGTGAAAACCGCGCATGTGGAAGAGCTCGCCGAGCGCGACTTCATGCAGATAAGCGATGGGCAGCGCCAGCGCGTCATGCTCGCACGCGCCATCGCGCAGGATCCGCGTGTGCTCGTGCTCGACGAGCCCACGTCGTATCTCGATATCCGCTACCAGATCGACCTGCTGCGAATACTTCGCCACCTTGCGAAATCGCGGAATGTGGCTGTCATCATGTCCATCCATGAACTTGAGCTCGCGCAGAAAAGCGCTGACAAGGTGATTTGCGTGAAGGACGGCCGGGTCTTCCGCGCCGGTGCACCCGAGGACATATTCACGCGCGAGACGATTGGCGAGCTCTACGGCCTTCAACATGGCACCTTCAACGAGCGCTTCGGCAGCGTGGAAATTGGGCGCCCGCACGGCGATGCGCACACGTTCGTCATCGCCGGCGCAGGTACGGGGTCGGCTGTGTTTCGCCAGCTCATCCGGCAGGGCAAGGCGTTCTACGCGGGCGTTCTGCACGAAGGGGACATCGACTGCGAGCTCGCGCGCGACCTGGCAGCGGAATGCGTGGCCGAGCGCGCCTTCGAGCCGATAGGGGATAAAACTATAGCCCGCGCCAAAGAGCTCCTCGTCCACTGCGCGCGCCTTATCGTGTGCCCCGCCGCCTTCGGCACCATAAACGCCCGCAACGCAGAGCTCGTCGAGTTCGCACGCTCGCATGGTATCGAGGTCATGCGAGCGTGCGAAGGCGCATCGGAGGTTTCCCAATTGGAGTGGGAAGGATAAACTGGACTTTCTTTTAAGGATCCTAAAGCGTACTGTCGCTCGTATTCCACTGGAGACATGTAGCCCAAGGTGGAATGCATGCGCACCCTATTATAATAGAGCTCTATGTACTTGAAGATGTCCTGCTTGGCCTCGTCCCTCGTCCCATAGCTCCTTCCTTCCGCCAATTCCCTTTTCAGCGTCTTGAAGAACGACTCGGCCACCGCGTTGTCCAGCGGCGTGCCGGGCCTTGATACCGACCGGATTACGCCATGCGAGTCCAGACATCGTGGAAGGAACGGGAGGCGTGCTGCGCGCCTTGATCGTCATGGAAGACGAGGCTGCCGTCATCTGGCGGACCCTCCCTGCCAACTGCCTGCTCTATCGCGTCGATCGCGACCTTCTCGGTGATGTGCTCGGACATCGACCAGCCCACGACCTTGCGGGAGAAGGCGCCTGTCACGGCTGCGAGATAGAGCCACCCTTCTCTTGTGGGTATGTAGGTGATGTCGCCCACCCAAAGCCTGTTGCGCCCGCCCACGGAGAAAGCGCGCTCTTCCAGGTTCAGCCGAGGGTCTCCCGGTGGATTGGCTACGCTGATGTGGACAGTTCCGGGAGGGGCGCAGGAGACGCGAGGGCCGCATATGAGGGACCCCAGGCACCCGAGGCATCTCACCGACGAGTTCAAGAGGCAGACAGTCGACCTCCACAGCGCCGGAAAGCCCAAGCGCGAGGCCATGGACGAGCACGACCTCGGCAAGAGCACCGTGGAGAGGCGGGTCGAGTCGATAAACGCGACCGGCTCGCCGCGCGCCGCGGACAACCGCACGCCCGAGCAGGACCGGATCCTGGAGCTCGAGCGCGAGGACCGAAGGCTCCGGATGGAGGTCGACGTACCACTCCATGCGCTCGCGGCCCGGCCGGCCCGCCGCGCCGGACCCCGCCGCGCCGGCCGTGGTCGCGGCCCACACCGCCAGCAAGGGCCGGTACGGCTCGCGCAAGATAAAGGCGTCGCCCGGGAGGTCGGGCGTCACCGTCAGCCGGCGCCGGGCCTGCCGCATCATGAGGGGGAACGGCCCGGCTAGCGCATACGGCGGGAAGAGGTTCAAGGTGCACCCCCGGGCGGTCAGCGAGGCCGACGTGCCCAGCGTCGTCGCGCGCGGCCTCGGCGGCAGGGCACCGCGCACCCTTATGCAGCGACCTGGCCTACGTGCGCGTCGGGGCCTCGTGGAACTACGTCTGCCTGCTCGTCGACCCCTGCAACGGGGAGATCGTCGGCCACTCCGCCGGGCCCGGGAAGGACGCCCGGCCGGTCAAGTCGGCGTTCGCGACGCTCTCCTTCCCCATCTCGGACATCGAGGCGTTCCACACGGACCGCGGCAGCGAGCTCGACAACGCCGGGATCGACCCGATGCTCGAGGCCTTCGGCATAGAGAGGTCGCCGTCGGCCAAGGGCCGCCCCTACGACAACGCCGTCGACGAGTCGACCGACGGGATACTGAAGGCCGAGCTCGTCCACCGCGAGGCGTTCGGCACGACGCGCGAGCTCCGGGCCAAGCTCTCGGACAACGTGCACCGGTACGACAACTTCAGGATCCACTCGACGCCGGGCCACATGTCTCCGGTCGAATTCAGGGAGGCGGGGCTGTCCCTCCCGGAATCGTCCAAATAGGTGTTGCCAATCCACCGGCGAGCCCGTCTCGTGGCGCGCGCTCGCGCCCGGGGACGCCGAGACCCACGTCGTCGCGTCCGAGAAGGTCGTGCGTCGGATCATGCGCGAGGAGGGCCTGGTCGCCCGCAAGGCGGCGCAGATGCGCAGGAGGGCGAGGTACTGCAGCTACCGGGGTTAGCTCGCGGGGCGCCCGGCCAACGTTCCCCTTCGCGGGGGCGGGACGCACGACCTCCACGCCGCCGCGCCCGGCCTGCTCGTGGTCACCGACGTCACGGAGTTCAGACTCGACGGGTACAGCGCGTACCTGTCGCCGGCGATCGACTGCTTCGACGGCTGGCCGATCTGCTGGAGGGTCTCGGTCCACGCCGACTCGGACCTGATGGTCGGCATGCTCAGGGACCTGGTGGGGATAGTCTGCCCGACGGAGGGACGGCCGCTCACGGTGCACACCGACGGCGGCGCTGTCTACATGGGGCGCGAGTGGCGCGAGGCGTGCGGCCCCGGGGTGGTGCGCTCGATGTCGAGGAGGGCCCGGAACCCCGACAACGCGCGCGCCGAGGGGTTCTTCGGCACGCTCAAGTGCGACTTCTTCGAGGGCAGGGACTGGACCGGCGTGCCGTTCGACGAGTTCTCCCGCCTGCTCGGCGAATATATCGAGTGATATAGGGACAGCAAGCTCACGAAGGACCTAGGATGGAAGACCATTAGGGAGTATCGCGAGGAGAGGGGCCATGCGGCATAGCGCCGGGACATGGTCCGGAAAACGTCCGAGGTCCCCGCTTTCCCAATGGATGCTGATGCGGAAACTGTGTCCCGGAATTCGCCTACAGAGCGGGATGCATTTTCCGGTTGAACCTCGATTGGGAAACGACGTCCCATTCGCATAAAAACGGGCGGCCCGGGTGTTTGTCCGAACCGCCCGTCTGGCGCGCTATGTCGAGGCCTCTAGCCTATTACGTAATACCAGACTACGTTGTCGCCGTTTGAGAGAACGTAGTTGCTGCAGGCCGTCATGGGCGTTGTGCCGTTGACGGAGTACATCCAGCCGCTCGTGCCGCCGTACTGTTTCTCGGCCAGACCACCAATCGCGGCGACATACGTGCCGTATGGCGAGCCGTACGCATTGACAGAAAGCCCCAGAGCGCACAGGGCATCGTAGACCGTAGCGCCCTCGTTAAAGGTGAAGGTGCCGCCAGAAGACACAGGATTGCCCACGGCGCTCGACGCAACCGAGACCGTCACTGTGACATAACCAGACTGCCGCGAGCCGTCCTGATTGCCCGCAGAGGCGCCGCCACTGTTGGATGCAAACCCACCGCCAGACGCCGAGCCACCGCCCGAAGAAGAGCCGTCAGAAGAACTCGATCCGCCAGTGGAATCAGAATTCTGCGAACCCGATTTGTCCCCTGACTTCTTGCCGCCCTTGTCTTCGGACTTCTTCTCCGTCGAGCCCTTGTCTGACTTTTTGTCCGAAGATTCAGACTTGTCCTTGGAATCAGATTCATCCGAATCCTTCGACCCGTCCTTCGCATTGTCCGAAGATTTTGAGCCCTTGACTCCAGTCTTACCCGAAGCGGTAGTCGAGCCGGAAACCGACGCATCCTTAGCAACGACGCTCTCCCCCGTCACGGTCTCGACAATCCAATCGATGGACCAGGCACCGCTGGCGGAAGGGCGAACAAAGCCCAGCGAGACGACAATCAACACGATGCAGACGGCCGTCAGAGCCCCAAGCAGCGTCTTGCGCCGAGGGGCGGACGCCGCCGAAGCGGCGCCCTTTTGCTTTGCATCGTCGAGCTGGATGAACGACGAGTCGGACTGCTTGGACTCGGCGTCCTGAGGCTTATTGGACACAGCCCTCACCTACCGACGCTTGGTGAATACGAACACGCCGATGACGGCAAGACCGATCACGCCAGCCGCAACGCCGACGATGGCAAGCGGATTGGTGCCATTCTCCTGCTCGGAAGCACTAGAGGACTTCTTAGCAGTGGTCGTGGAAGCAGCACCCGTATCGGACTTGGAATCGGACTTCTTGTCGGACTTGCTGCCCTTCTTGTCAGACTTCTTCTCGTCCTTCTTATCGGACTTATCGGAGTCCTTCTTGTCGGACTTGTTGTCCTTGGTCTCGGTCTTGGTCGACACCGTCGTCTTGGTCGTCGGCTTATGACCCGGGGCGACAGCGCCGCCAGCCTGCTGACCCTTAGAGCCGGAACCAGTACCGGAACCGTTGCCAGCGCCACCATTGCCGCCATTGGAGCCTGAACCGCCATTACCGCCAGGGTTAACGGCATTCTTGGTCCACTTGGCATACAACGTCAGGTCGGCCGTCACCGGCATACTGAAGTCATACGCCTGTGTGCAAGCCTCGTCGGTATACCAGCCAGCGAAGGTGTAGCCCTTGCTCTGCGGCTTGGTCGAGGGCTCCGTCGCCGCCTTGCCTTCCTTCACGCGTTGAGAATCGGGCATCGCCGCATCCTTACCGTTGGCGTCGAACGTCACGGTATAGCGGTTGACCCTTTGGCCATTGCCCTTGACTGCAAACAGCTTGCCCGAGTCATTGACATAGTAGAGTGAGCCATCGGATCCGACCGAAATAGAAGCCATGCAGTACTGCTGATCGCCCGCCGCGGGCGTATAAAGCAGCTCGGCCTCGTCATCGCCCATACGGTAGCGATAGATGCCGCCCGGGTTGTTGTTAGACGTAAAGTAGACGTACGTCTCGCCATTCTGGACAGAAACGACCGGCTGCGACTTTACATCACCGCCGCCCGAAGCCCCCTGACGAATATAGCTACCGTCCGCCTTGCAAATGGAATAGTCCACGGCAAGCGTCTCGGCATCAATCACTGCAAGCTGACCGTAGTGATACGTGTACTTGTTCTGATAACCGCCCATAAAGGATTCAGTCGATGCGCCTCCGACCACAATCTTGCCGTTGGCCAGCACCGGCGTCGAGGTCGAGCTGCTACCAAACGCCACCTTGCCAAGCTCCGACAGCGCTCCGTCCGTTCCAACCAAAAGCTTATGCAAAACGCCATCGGCGCTCACGACATAAGCGATCGACCCATCGACCAGCACGGTTGTGCGCACGCGGTCGGCAATCTTGAGCGACGCAACGGTCTTTCCAGTTTCGGGATCGACCGTGCTCACCGTACCGGAATCATCTGCGATGACCCCATAATTGCCCGAGAACGCCAAGCCGGCCCAGTAGTAGCCCTTGCTGTTCTCGTTCTTATGCTGCCACATAACCTTGCCATCGGAGATGCGCACGCAGAGCAGGTAGCCGTCGCTCGAGTCGGACCAGCCGGCCGACGCCGTACCAAAGTAGGCAAAGCTGTCACGAACCGTAATGGACGCAAGTGACTGCTGAGCACCATCGGGGCCAGCAGGCAACCCATCGGTTACCCAAACCGTCGCCAGAGCATCAACCGTCAGCGCCTGCAGGCGACCGCTCGAAAGCGGCACGAGTATCACGCCGCCGGTGTATACCATACGCGAGGTCGAATCGATCTTTGCCGCCAAAGGCGATTCGGCAACGGTCTCACCCGTGTCGACATTCTTCTTGAGCAGCTTGGAACCAACGGCCACGTAGAGGTAGTCACCGACCAGCAACGGGTCGGAAATACCCTTGCTCCATTCGTTCGAGCCCTTGAGCTCGCTCACCCATTTTGCCTCAGCGTCCTTCGTGGGCACAGGAGCGTCAGTTACTTTGTCGGCGCTCGTATAACCAGGCCAATCGCTATCCCAGTTAGGACGTGCGGCACCCGGGTCAACAACAACGCTGTCGACGCCGGGCACAGTATCGCCGGGAGCAAAAGCCCAGACGATTTTGTCGCCAGACTTGAGCACGTAATCGCTATCGAGCTGAGACCCAGGAACGCCGTTGACAAAGAACGACCATGCACCCGACAGCTCGGTGCCATCAAGCGGAGATACGAGACTATAGACGCCCCAATAGCCAAATTGGTCGTACATTTTTGACTTTATGCCAAGGGCATCGAAGTAAGCAGCAGAGGCATCCTTAATCGACGTGCCCTTAGCAAACACCTGGGTCGAAGGGCTCGTCCAACGCTGAGCTATCTCGGCCTTTTTGCCAATAATCTCCATCGTGACGGAAACCTGCTCGGGCGCGGGGTCGCCGTACTTCGAGTAGCACCAGACGACGGAGTCGCCGTCCTTGAGCGTGTAGCCGCCCGCGCCGACCTCGGAGGCGCTGCCGTTGACGAACAGCTGCCAGTACGCGCCGGTCGCCGAGTCGTAGCCGAGCTTGCGGTCCTTATCGAAAGGCGACGTGATCGTGTTGAGCGCCCAGCCCCAGGGGCCGTTGGGGTCGTAGTCGGCCTTGAGGCCGGCCCGCTTGAAGAGCTGCTCGGAGAGATCGGCCGCGGTCGAGCCCTCCTTCAGCGTGATCTGCTGGGCGGCGGCCCAGGTCTGCTGGGCGCCCTTGGCGTCGGTGCCGACGACGGAGCACGTGGCCGAGACCTCTTGGCTTGCGGCTTCGGTAGGCTGAGATTCAGCCTCATCGGAAGCGGCTGCAACGCTTTTGACGTTCTGTTCGGATGAATCCGGCGAAGTAGTAGAAGCCTCGACTGCGGCAGAATCGTCCGACGCTACGCCGTTACTATCTGCGTCATTCGTCGAAGTGCCATCGTTGGCCGACGCATCGCTCGCGTTAGAGCCGGTTTCAGAAACGACACCGTCGGCAGCACCGTCCGCGGCCCCCGCGCCCTCACTCAACGTCGCAGCCTGAGCCACAGCCTCGGCAATGCCCTCGGCGCCCTCGGCCCACAGCTGAGCCGGTGTGGTGCTAAAGGCCATCGCGAAGGCCAGGAATGCCACCAGGCCGCGCTTGGCTACACCGCGTGCAATCGCGCCACGGCGATGCAACGAGGCGCGCTCACGCTCGTCCTCAAACATATCCATTTGTCCCCCATTGTCTGCACTTGGAGCATTGCCCAGCGGCTGCCCCACGTCATCGCGCACATTGCGCTCGAGTACCCCCATCGGGGTCCCCCTTCCCTCCAGAGCCCAACGCGTACCGGCGGCATGCGCCACGGTCGCGTGCAAGATGGGAGGCGATCCGACTTAACCTTACCGACCCGGGCGCGCCGTCCGATCTGCGACGTGACCATCCCGGGCCAAGAGGAATTACGGTTACTGGTACAGCCGGGGACTTGCACCCCGATTCTCCCAAACACGCAGGAAAACCGCGCATTCGTGCGTCTCCGCACCACCATCTAGGCCATCGATTATTACTGTCGATATGGTAGCACGCAAAAGGGCCCCGCACACAGGCGAAGCCCAAGGTAAAAGCTATGGTTTGCGATAGGGAGGACTGTCGTCGGACCTTGCAAGAACAGCTCGTTTCAAAACTATGCCGGATTACGGGGCTGATTCAGCACTTCGCAACCATATCAACCATTTTCGAAAATCAACGACTCATCTACCTGCGGTTTTAAAAGCGCGAATTTCGGTATGCTCGAGGTTCGGCACTCCAGCCCCGTAAACCGGCATAGTTTTGTTCGGACCAGCCCACGCCGGCGCGACGCAAGGCAAAATGATCCGTTTCCCCCGACCCCAGGAAATCGCTAACGCTTGCCGCCGTGGCTGTTGCGCCAGATCTCGCGGCCCAGCATAAGCGCCAGCACCAGCGCACTCACATAGCCCATAAAGCCAATGACCGGGATACCGAACACAACCGGCTCGATGCGCGCGTAGTACACCACCGACGAACCGATAAACAGGCCGGCAATCACAATTGCCATCGACATGCGGTCGATAATTCCGCCCAGCTGCCGCAGCGCCTTATCGCTGCTCATGATCTGCGTGTTTACCTTAAGCTGGCCGCGCGTGAGCATGCGCGACGCCAAGCCCAGATACTCGGCCGCCTCGAGCGAGCCTTTTGCCGCTCGATAGCTGCTCGCGGCAAGATCGCGCCCCATATCGCGCACGCGCGCATAGGTGCTCTTCTCGTTTTTGATATGCGTCTGGATGATCTGGATCATGTTGACGTTGGGCATGTACTCGGTCAGCAGGCCCTCGAGCGTCACCATGCCGCGGGCGAACATCGTCACCACGCTCGGCAGCTCAACATCGTTCTTGCGCGCCAAATTTAGCAGCGAGGTCAAAAACTCGCCGATATCAAGATCCTTAAGGTCAAGACCCGCGAAGTCAGCAACGATAAAGTCCAGATCGGACAAAAAGGCCGAATGGTCAAGCTCGGCCGAGTCGCCGCGCGTCACGGCAAAGCGCATAAGCGAGTCCTTGAGCTTGGGAACGTCACCCTCGGCCACGGCGAAAATCATGTCCTTAACGATACCGCGGTCGTGGCTCGACATGCGCCCGACCATGCCCAGGTCGATAAAGTAGACGATACCATCCTTGAGAATGATGTTTCCCGCATGCGGGTCGGCATGGAAATAGCCGTCATCGAGCACCTGCGTCGAATAGTCCTCGACAATCGCCGAGCCGATCTTTTCCAGGTCATAGCCCTCGGCCACCAGGCGCTCGGGATCGGCAATCGAGATGCCGTCGACGTAATCCATGACCACGACGCGCTCGGTGCACAGATCCAAGTAGGATTTGGGACACGACACGCCATGCACGCTTTTGTGGAACTCATAGAAATCGTTGAGGTTTTTGGCCTCGGCCAAAAAGTTGGTCTCCTCGCGAAACGAGGCCCACAGTTCCTCGACGACGGCGTGTAAGTCAACAAACTGGTCGGTGTTGACGAACTTGGAAACGATGCGCACCACCGAGCGAATGATATCGATGTCCTGCGCCATGACCTGTTGCGCGCCGGGGCGCTGCACCTTAACGGCCACGTCCTCGCCGGTCACCAGGCGGGCACGGTGAACTTGCGCGAGCGACGCGCTTCCGAGCGGATTGGGATCGATTGCGTCGAACATCTGCCCCAAGCGCTGGCCGTACTCCTCTTCCAGACAGCGGAGCACTACCTCATACGGCACCGGCTCTACGTCGGAGCGCAGGCGACGCAGCTCGTCGCAAAACCGCTGCGGCAAGATCTCGGAGCGGTTGGCCAGGATCTGCCCCATCTTGACGAACATGGGGCCGAGCTCTTCGAGCAGACGACGCAGGCGCACCGGCGTGAGGTTATCCCACACGCGGTACTTTTTGACCAGGCGAACAATCTGCCCGATGCGTTCGCGGCGGCCCGCCGGCGTGAGCTGGTATTCCTCGTCCGGCGCCATCGCGTCGGGTTCTTCGGGGACCATATCGACAGCGCGCGGCTTCTTGCGAGCACCCGAGACGGCGGCCTCAACCTCATCGACAACCGCCGCCTCGTCACCCAAGGGATCTAGATTGTTGTAATCGGTAGTGGAATCTGCCATCTGCGCTGCTACTCGGCCTCTTCGGCGTCCTCTGCGTCGTCGGGCTCAACGGACTCGACGGGCACCGAAGTCACGTTGTCCTCGACCGAATCGACGATGTCGCGCACATGGGCCAAAAAGGCCGTGCGCTCGGGGGCGGTCATGACGCGGACGCGGGCCAGGATAAGCTCGTCGAGCACGCGCTGTGCCGCGGTCTCGCCCTGCATGCCCAGGCGCTCGGTCAGGTCGGAGATGGTGCCGCCGGCCTGCTCGAACATGTCGGATACACTGCGGGCGATATCGGGGGTGCCGGCATCCTTGCGGACCTGCTCACCCTTGGTACCGAGGTCGTCGAGAACCTTCTTGCCGCCCTCGACGGCAACGGCGGCGGCACCGAAGCCCACGTTGATGGCACCGTTAACAAGCTGATCGAGTTTCATAACCATGGTTGACTCCAATCATGAACAATTGTATTGGCCTTCTTGTACCCAAGATTGGGCGAACGACACAAAATCGTTTTACCGCCAAGATAGGAATCGAGCGGGGCAAAGCCTTTGACGGCGTTTGCCCCGCTCGTTCGCTGCAAGGTTGTCTTTACCTCACGTTATCGTTCATCGCGAAGGAATTCTTCATGGCACAGCTCGTGGTGTAGAGCACCTTGCCCAACAGAGCATCGGTCTCCACGCGTACGAGCTCGGCAAAGGCCTCGTTGGCGCGGGCGAGCTCGGCGGGCACCTCGGCCTCGGGCAGCGCGGCTACGACAGCGTCAACATCGTGAATCTGCTTGTGGCCCATGCCGCCGACCTTCTCCTGGTAATCCTCGACCGCGCGACCGCACTCATGGAAGCGAACATCGGCCAAGGCACCGATCAGGCGGTTGGCCCAGTAGAAATTCTCGGACGTCACGCGAGCCTGCGTGTCGGCATAGTACTCGGGCATGGTCTCGACGTTGGCGTACAGCGGCACGAGCGCGTTAAACGAGTTGGAGCCAAACGCCATCCACTGCACGGCGCGATACGCAGGCTGCGCATAGGGACGCAGCTGCAGCACGGCGAGCTGGCTGTTGCGGTTGATGCCGATGGGACGATAGGCGCCGCGCGTGGCGGGCGTGCCCTTGCTGCCGTAGCAGTCGTACTCCGTGCCCTGGTAGTGGCTCGAAAGCACGTACTTGATGTCCTCGATGGTCACCTTGCGCTCGGGCACGCGGCTCCAGGGGATATCGTCGCTCTCGGGCGTGTAGTCGGCATCGGGACCGTCCCACACATCGCTGGGGTTGAGGCAGCGCTGCATGTACCAGGCACGCGGCGTGTTGTAGACGTGGTCGCTGTCGCTGTGCGAGCCAAAGGCCTCGCGCGGGTTAAAGACCGCAGCGGGACCGTCGCCCTTAACGCCCAGCGTCAGGTCCAGATGCCACTCGGCCATCCAGGAGCGCAGGTCGGCGGAACACATGTGGTCGACCTGAGCGCCCTCGGCGTCGTCCAGGTCAAAGCTGTCAATGCCCAGCTGGTTAGGCATGGTCACATAGGCGTCATCGGGCACGCGCTTGGCGATCCAGTGGTGGCCGCCGATGGTCTCGAGCCACCAGATCTCGTCCACGTCACTAAAGGCGATGCCGTTGTTCTCGTAGGTGCCGTAACGCTCGAGCAGGTCGCCCAGAATGCGCACACCGTCGCGGGCGGACTTGGCATACGGCAGCACCAGGGTCACCATGTCCTCCTCACCCAGACCGCCGGGCTGTGCCGGAACATAGCCGTCCTCGCCCTCGTTGCCCTTGGCGGGCACGTAGTCGACAAGCGGATCGGCGCCGCGGACGCGCTCGTTGGTGGTGAGCGTCTCGGTTGCGGACATGCCAACATTGAGCTCGTTGAAACCGGCCTCGGCCCAAATGCCGTGACCGGGAACGACGTCGGGGACGCTCGTGTAGCGCATGGGGTTGTCGGGCAGCTCAATGGTCAGGTGGCTCAGGACACTCGTGTAGACACGCGGCTGCTCGTCGGGGTGTACCACGCGCATGCGCTTGGGCTCAAACACCCCGTTGGACGAGTCCTCATTGCGGGCGACAAGCGTCGACCCGTCGTAGCTCGCGTTCTTACCAACCAAAATCGTTGTGCACGGCATGCGCATCCTCCTTGAGCGAAGAAATTAAATGGCAACAGTGTATCGCTTTGGCTCAAAAAGGGCGAAGCCACAGCTCCGGCAACCCCTGTGGTCAAAAAATGCCAAATATGAGTACTGTCACCAATTTAGTAACAGCAATTTCTCTGAACAAAGGTGTCGATAATCTACATTTGTTCAAAAGCTGGACAATGTAATTCCTCATAGGTCCAATAAAATAGGCTCTCTATCGATAATAAATATCGTTAGAGAGCCAAATTAACCTAAAATATATATGACTATCTTGGCAACAGTACTCATATTTGGCATTTTTTGTCCACGGAGTATGGAACTAACCCCTCAAACGGCCCAAAACGCCTATTTCGATGCGCGCTCGGCCGCTTCGATCACGTGTTTAACGAGGATCGCCGTCGTCACAGCTCCCACGCCGCCCGGCACGGGCGTGATGGTGTCAACAACCGGCTCTGCAGCATCAAAATCAACGTCCCCGACCAACTTGCCAGCCGCCTCGTCCCAATTAATGCCAACATCGATAATCGTCTGGCCCTCGCGAACCGCGTCCACACCAATCGTGCGCGCGCGTCCAACGGCCGCAACCACAATATCAGCCGCACGGCACTCGGCAGCCAAGTCGCGCGTATGCGTATGGCACGTCGTCACTGTGGCATTGCGAGCCGTAAGCATGGCGGCGACGGGACGGCCAATCACCAGCGACCGACCGACGACCGCGACTTTGGCACCGTCCAGCTCAACGCCGTAATGGTCCAGCAACGATAGCACTGCCTCGGCCGTGCAGGGAGCAAAGCCCTCGCCTCGCCCCGAAAGCGTGGTAAGCAGCGAGGCCGGCGTCATGGAGTCAACATCCTTGGCAGGATTGAGTGCCGCGGCAACTGCATCCTCGTCAAGCCCAGCGGGCAACGGACGAAACATCAGGCAGCCATGAACAGCGGGGTCGGCATTGATGTCCTCGATGGCCGCCAACAGCTCGTCCTGCGAAACATCGGAGGGAAGCAATACGCGGCGAGCCTCAATGCCAACCTTCTCGCAGCGCTTGAGTGCACCGCGCTCGTAGGACAGGTCGTCCTCGCGCTCGCCTACACGGACAATGGCCAGCGTCGGGACGATGCCCTGTTCGCGCAGTGCGGCGCAGCGAGCAGCGAGCTCCTCGGTCAAAGCACGGGCAACGGGAGCACCCTTGAGTAGCTCGGCCATGGCTATCCCCTCTTCCTTGCGGCATCGGCAGCACGACGCGCCAGCGCATCGGCGCGCGGCAGCCACGTATCCAGCAGCTCATCGCACGCCGCCTCGAGCTCCTCGGCGCGGGCACGATCCTTCATAGACGTGGTGTTCGCAAAGAGCGTCAAGCTCGCGCCCTGCATGGCCGCGCGGCAAAACACGGCACCGCACGCCACGTCGGACAGCAACTGGCGCGAGCCCTTATCGGCCATGTCCTCGAGCAGCGCCAGCGCACGACCGCACGCATCCATAATACGGTACGGCGGCATGGCTGCCACGTGCAGCGCATCCTGAATCGCAGCCGGTCGAGCCGGGTCATCACGAGGAATACCGTATGCCGCAGACACCTGGCCGTACGCATGAACGTCCTCGGCAACTAGACCTACAAGTTCCTGCGCCAACTCATCCGCCTGGGCAAATGCACGCGTCAGATCGTCCGCGCGATCGGCAAGCGCGGGATTGGTCGCGCCATAGCGAGCAACCATCCCGCACAGCGAGGCACCCAGCGCGCCCACAAAGGCACTCGCGCTACCGCCGCCGGGAACCGGCTCGCGTGCAGCCAACGCCTCGGCAAAACCGCGACAGGTTTTATCCATCATCTCTTGGCTCATCGAAACACCTCTGCCCACCGCGCCGGCCACCACGGACCGTGCGCATAATAAAAAATGGGACAACGACGCCAGGAAGCGGTTGTCCCATTCATCGGTTTTATTGAAGCCCAGTCTAACCCATAAGACAAAGGCTGTCAGGAGCTCTGGCTATCGGTGTTTCCGATTGCCGGCTATAGGCACGGGCGCCTAGTCCACCTGGAACGTCGGCAGTAGCGTGTCGATAATCTTCGACCCCATGTCGCGGTTTGCAGTCGAATACTCCAGATGCGCCGTGGCAATCGTCGAATCCGTGACGATCGTCTTTTCGTAAATGATCGTGTCGCCCTCGCGCCACGAGACCACGTACCAGTTGTCGCCCTCTGCGGTATAGAGGTCGGCCTTGCCCGAGGTGTCCGCATCGACGAACATCTCGTGTGCAGTTTCGTCGTTAATGTTGACGTAGCCAAACAGGTTGATCACAAAACCCGTCTCCGGATCCTCATACCTGGCGCCACTGCCGCTGGGAGTATCTTCCATCTCAAAGCAATTGGGAATCGACATGCTATAAGGATGCATGTCGTTCGTGTACGTATACACGTCGGTTAGGTAATCGTCCGAATCGCCCGAGCCGTAGTATGCCGATTCGTCCTCGGGAACGGCCTCGTCATCCGACGACGAAGACTCCTTGGCCTTGGACTTGTCATCCTTCTTCTTAGCAGAAGAATCTTTCTCGTCCGAAGACCCAGTATCAATCACCGAAATCTGCGTGTCAGAGCTCTTGGACCCGTTAAGCATCGTGAGCGCAAACACCGTGCCACCCCCGAGGAGTACCACGGCGGCACACGCCACCGCGATAATGACCAGCGCCTTGCTCTTAGGCTTTTGAGGCGCGGGCGCAACCGGCGGCATCGACTGGGTCAGGCCCGGGGCAGAGGAAGGACCAGCGCCCGTAGGCGTCGGCGCGGAGCCACCCGCCAGCGAGGCCCCACAGTGCGTACAAAACGTCGATCCATCAGGCACTTGCTGTCCGCATTTTTGACAGAACATCATTCGACCTTTCGTGGTTTAGCTTTTGTCACAGCCAAGTCTATACGCCCCCACCCAGGGCGCTGTTGCGCAACATGAAAAAGCCGATGCCGAGCCGTGCCGTCCCATGCGCCTGCCCCAAACATGGGACACATGGCCCACCTTTCGAGACTCCCGGGCAGCACAAGCTGGGGCATATCTATAAGTAAGGAACCCGTTGGGGCACGGCCACTCAACGGCCGAAAACTAAGAACGGAGGTATCGACGCACCACACACAACGACATCCGCCACACTTGCGAATAGCAACATACACCAACGGTTCCAACAAACCGCGGCGCCGTGATGTCACCGACAGACAAGGAGGACGCCACCATGAAGAAAAAGACCCTATCAATCCTTTCCCTTTGCATCGCCCTCTTTGCCGCACTCACCCTTGTAGGCTGCGGCGGAAGTGCGTCAAGCAGAGGCGGGGGCAGCAGCGCATCCAAGAGCGAGAGCAAGGAAAAGGCCCCCGTCGCCAAGAAGACCGACTTTATCTGGTTTAAGGTCGAGATGCCCGAGAGCGTTGGCGTAAGCGACTCCGCTGGCAAGAATGCCGACAGGGTCCAGCTCACCTTCCCCGAAGACGAGAACGGTTCGGCCGATCGCTTTATCCCCGTTTGGAAAAAAGCGCTGACGGCAGAGGAATCCCACGCCGACCAAGCAGAAAAGAAAGGTGATACGTTCCAGTGGAAGGATGGCGGGTCCGTCGAGTATAACGGCAGGACGTGGCTCGTCGGAACGTACGAGGACAACAGCGGCGTCTCAACCCTCCTCTTTACCGACGTTGAGCCGGGAAGCGTCTACGTTCTCATCTCGAACTTCGATCTGCATAAGAAAGAAGCCAAGGCGCTCCTCAACTCCATCGAGTTTCCCGATGACATGGCGAAGGCAGTTGCCGAGGCACGCGAAGTCGAGATTTCGAGCATCGAGATCAAACATTAGGGGCTCGCACGCAGCATCGCATGCGCAGTCATTAAATGATTGGGCACCCAACACCGGGGAGGGTCGATAGCATCGATCCTCCCCTCTTTTGCGCCCGGGCATATTGCCACATGTCGGCGCAAATCCGACCCTCAGAATGGGACACATGGCCCACCCTTACGAGCTGCTCGCGCGTACAGTAAAGGCAGGTAATCCATGGGCGGTTACAGATCGAGGAGGACACGACCATGAAAAAGAAGGCCTTTGCGATTCTCACCCTCTGCATCAGTCTCTTTGCCGCAGTTGCCCTGGTGGGTTGTGGCGGAAGCGGTGGCGCTACCGGCAGTGGCGGTGGCGGCGGAGCAGAAAAGCCAGCCGTGGATATGAGGACCGACTTCATTTGGTTTAAGGTCGAGGTCCCCGAGGGCGTCGAGGTCACCGACGTCGCAGGCGATACCGCTGACAGGGCCCAGTTTAAGTTCACCGAGAGCGAGCACGCCAGCGATCGCTTCATCCCCGTCTTCGATCCTGACAAGAACGCCGACGAGCTGTTCGACTACGAGGCAAAGTGGAATGCCAGCTTTGAGTGGACCGAGAATGACCCCGTCAAGTACAACGGCAAGACTTGGCGCAACGCTTCCTATACACACTCGGGCGGCGTGACGACTGAGTACTTCACCGAAGCAGGCGGCGGCAGCGTCTACGTGCGCATCGACAACGTCGAGGAGCACAAGGATGCCGTCGAAACCATGATGAAGTCTCTGGAATTTGCCGATGATATCGCCAAGGCCAAGACCGAGGCCATGGATGTTAAGCTCGACGATATCGAGATTAAGCGCTAAAGCTCCAACGGCATGCAGCGGCGCCGTTTTAGCTCAACCGGGATGCAAAGTGCGACTCCTTGCATCCCGGTTTTTTGTGTTCGAAAGCGCCCGGTCACATCCCCATATTGAGCACGCCGACGAATTCCTGAGCCTGGGAGTGACTGCTCAGCCTGTAGGAACAGTCGGTCAGCAGCCTATTACGGAGGAGCACGCGCTTGCCCTTGGCCCTGTTGACACCCGTAATATCCTTGAGGTAGACGATCTTGGTATGGGTACCGAAGAAGTCGTTCTTCACGACCGCCTCGATGCGATTGGGATAGATGCTTATTCCCTTGAAAACGCCGGCACCCTTATCGTGAAACAGCAACGTGTTGTTATCCACGCGCGCCACCCCCATGGAGTTCGATAAAACCATCTCTATGACCACATTTTAGCCACCGCAAACCCTTTTCGCGGTCGTGCGCAGAGCACCAAATCGTGTCCGCACGAGGCTTTAAACTAAAGACAATAAAGATGTTCGATGCGCTTGGTGGGCTCTTAGGATGTTCCTCAAATCGCCGGCATCGGAGGAGGTCTTACGTGGTTTACGTATGGGAATTCGAGTTCTTTGATTCGGACGGCATTGTCGATGCTGTGCCATGTGACTCGCTGGGCGGAGGAGGAACGTTTGGCTCCGATCTAAACGACGCCATCGAAAGCGCAGCTGATTTTCTTGCATGCATGGTCGACGATCACCTTATGGGTGGCATTGAACTTCCCGCGCCGGACTTTGGACACCAGCCACAACACGGTGGCAAGATTATCGCCGTGGCCGTCAGCCGCGAGCTCGGCGACATCCCCGCCGCCACCGCAGCGGATGCCGCACGTATGCTCGGTGTTAGCTCAGCACGGGTATCGCAACTGATAAATGCAGGAATGTTGGATTCATGGAAGGACGGCGCCAAGCGCATGGTGTCCAAAGCTTCCATCGAGGCACGACTCGCCGACGCACCAAAGGCAGGGCGCCCGAAAGAGGTCCCTATTGCTGTATAAAGCAATAGCGTTGCGGGTTTTTCATTTGTCAGATTAGCTGACAAGCTCTCCCAATTCGGAACTCACTGCGTTCCGAATTGGGCTGGACACATTGCCGCAGGTAGCTGCGCATCCTCAATCCAAAGTACGAGAGGTGTTTCCCATGGCAGACAGACCGAAAACAACACTGCGCGACTGCATCTATGGGCTCGCCGTCGGCGACGCGCTGGGCGTTCCCTACGAGTTCAGACCTCGTGGCGCGTTCGAATGCACCGACATGATCGGCTACGGCACGCACGGGCAGCCCGCCGGCACCTGGAGCGATGACACGTCCATGACGCTTGCTACCTGCGACTCGATTAGGGAGCTTGGGCACATCGATACCGCAGACATGCGCGATAAGTTCGTAAGCTGGATTGCCCGTGGCGAGTATACGATCGACGGCGTTTTCGACTACGGCGGCACGACCGCCCGCGCCTTGCACACCGGCAAAGGAGGCTCCGGCGAGCGCGACAACGGCAACGGCTCGCTCATGCGTATCGCGCCCCTGGCGTTCACCGATGCGACAGACGAAGAGGTCAGCAAGGTCTCCGCGATTACGCACGCCCACAGAACGTCGACCGACGCGTGCATCATATTTGTCGAGCTAATGAGGGATGTGATGAACAACGCGCTCCCCTCGTGGGCGCTCCACCTGAAAGACGCACCCGAGCACGAAATCAGGTCTGGCGGCTTCGTGCGCGACACGCTTAAGGCAGCCACCTGGTGCTTCGTCAACACTAGCAGCTACGAAGATTGCGTGCTTGCCGCCGTCAACCTGGGCGACGACACCGACACCACCGCAGCCGTTGCCGGCGCCCTCGCCGGCACGGCCTACGGTCTCAAAGCCATCCCGCAGGAGTGGATCAACACCCTACGCGGAAAAGAGCTGATTGAGCAGTGCTTGTTTTAGGGCGCACTTACGATAGAAACTGTCCAGGAGACACCATGGAAAGAGAGATCGCAAATATAGGCGAGTTCCAAGTGGACGAAAACGGGATTCCGCTATTTCCAGCAGGACTGAAGGAAGAAGCCAACCTCTATGTCCTCCCCGACGGGCGTTACCTCCCCTGCGGGGTCTACCGGACCGAAGATGGCGGCTCACTCATTTATGAGCCATCCGAACTAAGCTTCTTCGGGCAGATGCTTGCCCAATTCAAAGAGCGCTAGAGGCTTGATTGCCCGTTAGATCGACACTGCTCCAAACCATGGGATGGGTAGGATGCCTCCCACGGCATTGCCTGGAACCTCTACTCGATCTGGCGGGAATATAAGCAGTAACGGATAGCGAAGGGAGTCATAGAAAAGGGGCGGTTGCAGCCGACCCTTTAAGACGATAGCACCTGCGTTGCCCGCGCTTCCAAAGTTGACCGACTGAGGAGCGGGTTCCGCGGCACATCCTGATTTTACCCAGTGAAGCGGCTCTTTGCAGTCGCTCCACCTTTTATTTACATCCACCGCCACAAGCGGATGCCGCGCGAACGAGAGCAAAGAAACAACGCCGGCGCGGCCAACAGAACAGACAATCCATGCGACCAAAGAAATAGAAAAGCGCCCGCGGCCTCGGTTCTTCACCCAGGTCTAGGCGCTTTTCTTGGCACCATCGCACCACATCCGCCATCGCCTCCGGCCCGAAACTCATTAAAATGCAAGCGGGAAACGACCTCAAGATCACCAACAACAGCTTCAAGCAAGCGCTTGGGCAACTGTCACAACACGAGCGCCCATAAATAGAAGCCTATTTAAATAAGTCAGAAAGCCTTGCCACCAATTGTCATTCTGGCGCGGTCAACCGATAAGTCAAATGGCAACTAACGGGTGTCAGATATACCAATATACGCAAGATTAACTGCTAGAATGCAATGGTGGACAGGCTCACCAACGTCGTGGAAGCATAAGGTAAGGAGTGCGCATGATTGCTGTCGATTACAGCTCCTCAACGTCATTTAATGAGGATGCTTTCGAACAAGGCATCATTGACCACTTGCAAACGAGCCTGGGGTACGAGCACCTCTATGGACCTGATGTCGCTCGTTCCTCCGACGCGTTTGACGACGCCTTCCTACCTGACGTCATTGGGCCCGCTCTTGAGAGCATTAACCCCACGCTCAATCGACGCGCGATTGAGGCCTCAATAACTAAACTAAAGGAAATCGAGGGCAGCGACCTCATCGCCAAGAACAGCATCTTTATGGACATGCTCCAGAACGGTGTGGAGACAAGCTGGTTTGACGGCAAAGAAGAGCATACGGACATCGTGCGCTTGGTCGATTACGACAATCCCGAAAAGAACTGCTTCCACGTTGTTAACCAGTGGACCTACATCGAGTGTGGCACCAACAAACGTCCAGATGTCATCGTATTCGTCAACGGGCTTCCGCTCGTTCTCTTTGAATTGAAGTCACCCGCTCGAGCCGACGCTGACAGCGAAGATGCCTACCAACAGATTCAAAACTACAAACGACAGATTCCATCGCTTTTCGTGTACAACGCCTTCTGCGTCACCAGTGACATGCTTCACACCAAGGTTGGCACGATCACCGCCAACGAGTCACGCTTCGTTGAGTGGAAGAGCGTCGATGGGAGCTACGAGGCCACCCAGTACGCCGATTGGAAAACCCCTCTGGACGGCATGTTCCCCAAGGAGCGGCTCATCGACATCCTGAAGAACTTCATTCTGTTCTCCGAGGACGCGAAAATCCTCGCGGGATACCATCAGTACTTCGCGGTGAACAAAGCGCTCGAGAGCGTGCATGAGGCCATCGGCGGCGACGGCAAGGGCGGCGTCTTCTGGCACACGCAGGGCTCGGGCAAGTCGCTTTCGATGGTTTTCCTTGCCCATCTGCTCGAAGAGAAACTCGACAGCCCGACCATCGTGGTGATTACCGACCGCAACGACCTCGACTCGCAACTGTTCGCGCAGTTCTCCAGATGCTCAGATTTCCTGCGCCAGATGCCCGTTCAGGCGCAGAGCCGCGCCGATCTTGCGCAGCAGATCTCGAGCCGCCGCGCCAACGGCATCATTTTCACCACTATGCAGAAATTCGAGGAGGAGGTCATCGCCCTCTCCGAGCGCAAGAACGTCGTCGTGATGGTGGATGAAGCGCACCGCGGGCAGTACGGGTTCGAGGAGAAATACGACCGTGACGGCAAGAAGCACACGGGCACCGCGTTGCTCATCCGCCGCGCCCTTCCGAATGCAACTTTCATCGGCTTTACCGGTACCCCTATTTCTGCCGAAGATCGATCGACTCGCGAGGTTTTCGGCGATTATATTGACATCTACGACATGACTCAGGCAGTAGAGGACGACGCAACCCGACCCGTGTTCTACGAGAGCCGCGTCGTCGCACTCAAACTGGATCAGAGCATCCTTGCAAAAGTTGACGATGAGTACGAAAAGCTAACCGAGCAGGCTAACGCCGAAACCATTGACGCAAGCAAGCGTAACTTTGCAAATCTGGACGCCGTTCTAGGTGCACCCGAAGTCATCGATGCCTTGTGTCAGGACATCGTAGAGCACTATGAAACCAACCGTGCGCACGAACTCACCGGCAAGGCAATGATCGTTGCGTATTCGCGCCCCGCTGCCATGGCCATATATCAACGTATATGCGAGCTGCGACCCTCTTGGAAGGACGAGGGCAAGCTCGGCGTTGTCATGACCATGGGCAATCAAGACCCCGAGTGGTGGTTCGACGTCGTAGGCAATAAGGCCCATGTTAAGGAGATGGCAAAGCGGTTTAAGGATGACGCCGACCCGCTTAAAATCGTAATCGTCGTAGACATGTGGCTCACCGGTTTTGACGTGCCGAGCCTTGCCACTATGTATGTGTATAAACCCATGCGCGGATATAACCTGATGCAGGCAATCGCACGCGTAAACCGAGTATATAAAGACAAGGTTGGCGGACTGGTTGTTGACTACGTAGGCATAGCTAACGCCCTTAAACGCGCCATGAAGGACTACACCAAGCGCGACCAAAAGAAATACGGCGACATGGATATCGGGAAAACCGCCTATCCTAAGTTCTTGGAAAAACTGGCGGTCTGTCGCGACAAAATGTTTGGTTACGATTATTCGGAATTCATGAGCACCGAGTCCGCCGCACGTCGAAGCGAACTCATAACGGGTGGAGTAAATCATATCCTTGCACCCGGCGACGAAGATATCACCCGCGACTTTGTTGAGCAGGCAGGAGTCATGCTCAAAGCCTATGGACTCGCCAAAAGTCGCGCAACAGACATGCAGCGCATCGAGGCTGGCTATTTCCAGGTTGTTCGAGAGCTCATCCTTCAGCTCACCGAGCAGGGCGGCACCCGCAGCAAAAAAGGAGGCAAACTTACCCTTAAGCAGGTAAATGACCGCATCAATGCACTACTCGAACAGAACATCGTCCATACCGACGGCGTAATAGACCTGTTTAAGGTGGAAGACGAAACGGTTTCGATTTTTGATCCCAAGTTTCTGTCGAGCCTCTCGCGTATGAAAGAGAGGAACTTGGCTTACGAGTTGTTGAAAAAACTCATCGACGACCAGATCAAGGGCTACCGCAAGAAGAGCGTGACGCAGGCAAAGAAGTACTCGGAACTCATGCAAGGCATGGTAAATAGCTATCTAAATGGACAGCTCACAAACGCTGAGGTATTCGAAGAAATGCTCAAGATGGCAAAAGAAATGCTTTCCGAAAACCAAAAGGCAAAGGAGCTTGGGCTTAGCGAAGAGGAGTTTGCGTTTTACGAGGCGCTAACACAACCGCAAGCAGTCGCCGACTACTATCGCGAGAGGAATGACGAGTTGGTCGCCATCACGCAAGAGCTCGCTGCGAAGATGCGCGAAATGCGCACGGTCGATTGGCAGAAGAAACAAAGTGCACGCGCTGCTATGCGCGTTGCAATCAAGCGTCTGCTCAAACATCATAAGTATCCGCCAGAGGGCATGGAGTCGGCACTGGCCACCGTGATGGATCAGTGCGAACTCTGGGCCGACAATGCAGCATAGGGAGTTAAAACAGCATGGCTAAAAGCAAGGCTAAGGACACCAAGAAGAACACGGCCGATGTTGGCTTTGAGGACCAACTGTGGAACGCCGCAGACGTGCTGCGCGGCAACTTGGACGCTGCTGAGTACAAAAACGTCGTATTAGGCCTCATTTTCCTGAAGTACCTCTCGGACCGTTTCGACGAACGCTATCTAGAGCTCGTCGCAGAGGGTTACGGCGACGAGGAAGATCGTGACTGCTACATGGAGCAGAATGTCTTCTTCGTTCCCGAGGAAGCGCGTTGGGCGAACATCTCACAGGCGGCGCATACGCCCGAAATTGGCCAGATCATTGATAATGCCATGCGCGCCATCGAGCGCGAGAACGACAAGCTCAAAGACGTGCTGCCCAAGAACTTCGCTCGTCCCGAACTAGATAAGCGACGCTTAGGCGACGTCGTAGACTTATTCACAAACGTACAAATGACCGATAACGAGAGCGAGAAAGACCTGTTAGGGCGCGCATACGAATATTGCCTGCAGAAATTCGCATCAATGGAGGGCAAAAACGCCGGCGAGTTCTATACGCCGTCGTGCATCGTGCGCACGCTGGTTGAAATCCTCCAGCCTTTCCACGGTCGTGTGTACGACCCCTGCTGCGGCAGCGGAGGCATGTTCGTGCAGTCCGCCGCCTTCGTCGAGCACCATGGCGGCAACGTGGTACAGGACATCACCATCTTTGGCCAGGAGAGCAACCCTACCACGTGGAAGCTCGCAAAGATGAACCTCGGTATTCGCGGCATCGAGGCCGATTTGGGCAACTATGCAGACACCTTCAGCGCCGACCAGCACAAGAATGAAAAGTTTGACTATGTGTTGGCAAACCCACCCTTCAACCTCAAGAACTGGGGCGGCGAAGCGCTGCAGGAAGACGTACGTTGGAAGTACGGCATGCCGCCCACGGGCAACGCTAACTTCGCTTGGATGCAGCATATGATTTGGCATCTTA
Organism: Collinsella sp.; assembly: GCA_036304385.1. Classification (GTDB taxonomy): domain Bacteria; phylum Actinomycetota; class Coriobacteriia; order Coriobacteriales; family Coriobacteriaceae; genus Collinsella. The sequence goes on from JAXIYS010000021.1 coordinate 63,936, forward strand.
ACGGCGCGGGCAAGATTGGCCTCGTATTGGCAAACGGGTCGCTCTCGAGCCAGACGAGCGGCGAGGGCGATATTCGACGCGCTATCGTAGAGGACGATTTGGTCGAAGGCATCGTAGCCATGCCGGGGCAGCTGTTCTACAGCACCCAAATTCCCGTGTGCCTGTGGATCCTGAACAAGAAGAAGGCTCAGTCCGGCAAGACACTGTTCATCGATGCCCGCGAAATGGGCACCATGGTCTCTCGCAAACTACGCGAGTTTACCGAAGAGGACATCAACAAAGTTGCATCCGCATTCAACTCCTTCCGCAAGGGTGAGTTCGAGCCCGTGAAGGGGTTCAGCGCCATAGCGGATTTGGATGAAATCGCCAAGCAAGATTTCATTCTGACACCCGGTCGCTACGTAGGCATTGCCGAGGTCGAAGACGACGGTGAGCCGTTTGATGAGAAGATGGCACGCCTGACCAGCGAGATTTCAAAGTGCTTTGAAGAGTCCAACCGCTTGCAGGAGCAAATTAAGAAGAACTTGGAGGCGATTGGGTATGGGATGTAGAGTCGCACTTGGTGACGTTTGTAGCTTCTACCGCGGCGCCAGCGTCCCCCGTACCCGCATGTACGATAGGGGTGCCTATCTTTACATTCACTATGGAGATCTTTACAAAGGTTTCGACCTACACATCGACGTTGAAGACCCCGCAAAACCCATCCCATACATCCTTAACAACGAAAAGATAAAAGACAGTCAGCGTCTCAGAGACCAAGACATCGTATATGTGCTGACCTCAGAGACAGTCGATGACCTTGGTCATGCCTATTTGTTTAACAATCCAGAGGAAAAGCCTACCATTTCAGGCACCGAAACAACCATCGTGCGCGTCAATCGCCGAGACCTCGTCGTGCCGGCTTACCTCAACTATCTTATGAGCTCTCCGCGCTTTATCAGAGAGCTCCGGCAGTACACGAGAGGTATGAAGGTATTCCGTGTCCATCCCAAAGACGTGGCACGAATCGAAATTGATTTACCGCAAACTGAGGTTCAGCATCAAATTGTTTCAATACTTGACGCGATATATGCAAAGCAGCAAGCAAACTCTAAGCTAAATGGCTATTTACTTGAGTTGATGAATGTTCAGTACCAACATTCCTTCTGCTGCAACAAGTTAACCCTCGGGTCAATTTATGACATTGCTGATGTTGTTTATGGAGCA
>JAXIYS010000022.1:0-10178 GCA_036304385.1 Collinsella sp.
TCTCCACCGTTCCTTCAACTGGGGAAATGCCGCCCCCGGACCCCAGGAGGGGCCGCGGGGGCGTTCGGCTAGCTGCGGGAATGGCCTATTTGCTCAATGTGTTCGGCTGAGATCGGAAATCAACCAAAGTATTTTCTGCATTGCAAGGCTTTTTGCCCCAAATGGTCGTATTTCTGGGTGGACGGCATATGCAAACGGGGGCATTTCGCATAAATGCGAAACACCCCCGTAACAATCGCTCTCCATGAGCAGGGCACGTTAGCAAGCCCGCAGCTCAAAAAGATACGCTACAGGCGCTCGCGAACCGCCTCGACAACGTTGGCCAAATCGACCAGTACCTCGTCGTGGCTCTCCATGTCGCGCACTTTGACCTTGCCGGCGGCAAGCTCGTCGCCACCCAGGACCAGGATGAGCTTGGCGCCCACCTTATCGGCCTGCTTAAACTGAGCCTTGAGCGAACGACCCTGATAGTCCGCCTCGGTCACGATGCCTGCGGCGCGAAGCTCCTGCGTAATGGTAAAGACGTTCTGGCGCAACTCCTTGCCGGCGTTGGCGACGTAGACACACGGGGCCTCCTCGGCACCCAGGTCGCTGCCAAAGGCCTGCAGGGCCAGCAGGGCGCGCTCAAAGCCGACGGCAAAGCCGACGCCCGCCGTGGGCTTGCCGCCCTCGAGCTCGACCAAGCCGTCGTAGCGGCCGCCGCCGCCGATGGAGCCGACGCCGGCGCCAGGGGCCTCGACCTCAAAGACGGTACGGGTGTAGTAGTCCAGGCCGCGCACCAGGGTGGGATCCTCGACATACTCGATACCCGCCGCATCCAAATAGCGCTTGACCTGCTCGTAGTGCTCGCGGCACTCATCGCACAGGTTGTCGCCCATCAGTGGGGCGTCGGCCATGATCTCGCGGCAATGGTCGTTCTTGCAGTCGAAGGCGCGCAGCGGGTTGAGCTCGGCGCGCTCGCGGCACTCGTCGCACATCTCGTCGGCGTGATCGAGGATAAACTGCTTGACCTGCTCGCGATATGCCGGACGGCACTGCGCATCGCCCATCGAGTTAATAAGCAGGCGAAGCTTGGACAGATCGAAGCCCAGGCGCTTGTAGAACTCCATGAGCATGATGATGCACTCGGCGTCGGCAGCCGGATCGGGAGCGCCGAGCCACTCGATGCCCACCTGGTGGAACTGGCGCAGGCGACCCTTCTGGGGACGCTCGCCACGGAACATGGCCTCGGCGTAATAGGCCTTAAACGGCGTGGAGCCCTGGGGCACCAGGTTGTTCTCCACGACGGCGCGCACCACGCCGGCCGTGCCCTCGGGGCGAAGCGCCAAGCGCTGCTTGGGCTTGAGCTTGGTATCGGTACCCTCGGTAAAGACGCGCTCTAGGTTGGCGCCGCTGAACACGCGGAACATCTCCTTGCGCACGACGTCGGTCGACTGGCCGATGCCGTGGACAAACACGTCAACCTGCTCGATCGCGGGCGTCTCGATGGGCTTAAAACCAAACGGCTCGAACACGCCGGCCGCAATCTGCTGCATCTTTTGCCAGGCGCGCATCTCGGCGCCGATAAGGTCGCGGGTTCCCTCCGCCTTCTGTGCCTGCATGGGCAAACACCTTTCTTTTGTATCGCGTCATAGGTAGTGGTCATTATACGGCACAAAAACAAAACGCGGCGGCGCGTCTGACCGAACGAGGGTATGGGGGCTCGTTCGGCCAGACGCACCGCCGCTGTTTGTGATCCGTTTTCCTCCGTCTCTTTCGAATCACGTGATCTGTTGGGGACGGAGGAAAGCGGATCATTTCGTAGGCCCGTGGCAGCCTTGGAAACCGAATGATGGTACGAGCATCCATTCGGCTTCCAGGGCAGCCACGGACAGAACGGAGCGAACAGAAAAGAGCACGTAGACCTGCCACAACTCACCGACAAAGCTCATGCCGGCAAGAACGGCAGAGGTGGCGATTACAGTGAGGGGAACCCAAAACGCGGCCGCTTACTTTATCGGCAACATGGCCAATGACAAGTGAGCCGATAACGCTCACCACGGTGGAGATGGCGTTGGAGATGTTGTACTGCGCAAGCGTAATCCCGAGGTCGCTTACGATGAGCGGCTGAAACAGGCTCATGCAGTTGACGAAAATGGTGTAGCACGTGGCCATGATCACAAAGCCGGAGGCCACCACGAGCCAGCCGGGGAAGAACTTACGTTGCTGGGACATACTGTTCCTTTTTTTAAACAAACGAGTAGCAAGATTGGGTGCTACCGGTGGTCGGCGATGTAGCCCAAAGCGACGGCGGCATAAGCCGCGGCGCCAAGGGGAAGCTCGGCATCGCTAAAACGTGCCTTGGGATGATGCTGAGCAAAATGCTCGTCCGTATCAGTCACGGCAGCGCCCACGGTAAAGTACGCGCTCGGGATCTCGCTCGAGATCAGCGCGAAATCCTCGCTCGCCATGGCGTGGAACAGCGGCAGGAAGGCGGCCTTGGGCAGCACCGCGCCCACGTAGCCAAGCGACGCCTGGGTCATGTCGTCATCGAGTACGAGCGGGGGAACATCCGAGAGCATCTCGATAGTCGCCGGCGTGCGATACGTTGCGGCCACGCCGTTGACGACCTCGGCAATACGTTCCTTGAGATGAGCCATGAGCTCGACATCGAAGCCACGCAGCGTCCCCTCGAGCACACAAGTGTCGGGAATGACATTTGCGGCCTGACCGCCGGCGAACTTACCCACAGTAAGCACGACCTCCTTGGCCGCCGGCACCTCGCGGGAGATGAGCTCCTGAAGTGCCAGATGCACATGCACGCCGGCCGTGATGGGGTCGATGCAAATCTCGGGGCTCGAGCCATGGCCGCCCTTGCCTTGAAGCGTGATGCGAAAACCGTACACGCCCGAGAGCGCCGGGCTGCCGTAGAGCACCAAACCAAGCGGCGACTGGCTATTGACATGCATGGCAAAGGCGACCTGAGGACGCGGGTTCTGCAGCAGACCGTCGGCGATGGCGGCGCGGGCACCCTCAAAGGTTTCCTCGCCCGGCTGGAACAGCAACTTAACCGTGGCGTTGGCATCAACAAGCTCTGCCTCGCGCGCTTTGAGCATACGAGCCGCACCAAGCAGCGCCGTCGCGTGCATATCGTGACCGCAAGCGTGCATGCAGCCGTTGGTGGATGCAAAGGGCTCGCCGGATTCCTCGGCAACGGGCAGGGCGTCCATGTCGCCACGGAGCATGATGACCGTACCGGCCTGCTCATTCGTGCAGACGCCATTACCCTGGGCCGCGGCGGCACCGGCGCCGACAAGGCCCACAACGCAGGAACCATCGACGAGCGTGGCAAACGGGATGTCCATCTCGGTCAGGCGCGCTTGGATATACGCAGAGGTCTGTGGGAGGCTATTACCCAGCTCGGGCATCTGGTGTAGATCGTGTCGCCACGCAGCGAGCTCGTCTGCAAAAGCCTGAGCTTCTGCAACAAGACCGTCACCGATAGCGGTCTGCGCCGCTGCGGTGGCCTTGGGCGCTGATTGCGGTTGAAGATCGGACAAAGCTGGTGCCATAGATGCCCTCCAGTATCGTTTTTGCAGCAAGCACTTTGATAGCATAAAGTGCAAGGTACTACTTTAAGGGCGAGGCATAAAAAATGCCGCCCCGGGAGGGCGGCGCAACAAGTTGTTTACAATTGCGGGCGCGGCTTTCGACGCAAAAAATCGAAGTGAGTCTCGCTCAAGATAATCGACAGGAAGATGAGCGCGAAGCCGGCGAGCAGGCGCGAGGTGAGCGCCTCCCCCATCAGCAGCACCGAGAACAGCACACCCGAAGGCGACTCCATCGAAAGGAGCAGCGAGCCCGTCGAGGCCGGGACATGCGCCAGGCCGACGTTTTGGATGAGCAGAGCCACGCATGTGCAGCCCACCGAGAGAAACGCCATCGCAGTGATAAAGCTCGGCGTCCACACGGACAGAGGCGCTTGGGTCTCGAATAGCAGCGACGTTGCCAGGCTCAGCACGCCGTTGCCCACAAACATCCAAAACGTGATGACGTTGATGTCCATTTTGCGACCGTACTTGGCAGTCACCGCCATCTGGATGGCGAAAAAGACCGCACCCGCCAGCGTAATGACGTCACCGATGTTGAATTCAACGCTATCGAGCGCCACCAAACCAATGCCTGCCAAGCACAGCAGTGCCGCGCCCAGGTTATAGCGGGTGAGTTTTTCGCCGCTCAGAAAATAGCTCGCGAACGGCACAAGGATGCAGTACGTGCCCGTCAAAAAAGCATTCTTGCCCGCCGTAGTATGTGCCAGACCGACCGTCTGCAACGCATAGGCCGCCCACATGAGCACGCCCATACTCAGGCCAACGATCAGGTTGCGAGCGTTGAAATGTGCAATGATGCGCTTGTGGAAGACGGCAAACATGACCAACGCTGCGGGCAGAAAGCGTACATAGAGCAGCTCGAACACCGGAATGGTGTCGAGCGCATCCTTCATAGTGGTAAAGGAGTAGCCCCAGATAATCGCCACCGAAAGCAGCAGAACTTTCCAGAACAGCGGCGAGCGAGCGCCGGCGCCGCGGGAGGTGCCGCCCGCGCCTAGGTCCTCGCGAGCAACAGGGCTATCGGGCAAGTTTTCGATTTCGTTGGCAGCGTATTGGGCCATGGAACATCCTCACACTCAAACTGGGCGTGGTGTCCGCACGCGTAAGGCTGCGTGCCGCCTCATGGTCAAATAAAAACGGGACGCGCCGGACCCCCGGCACGCCCCGCTACTGTAGCAACAACCAAGCAACCCGTGCAATCCAGCCCACTAAAGCGTTTTGTTCCGCCGTTCTACCGAACGGCGGACCGGCCGACGCTGCGCGAGCCGCATTCACACCAATCTGACGTTCAATTTCAAGGGCGCGACCAGAAGGTCAGCGCCCTTTCATTTCACGTCACCTTGGCGCAAATGCGGCTCGCTCGCTGACATTGCCGCAGCATCAGCGTTTACATTGTTGCGCTAGATTAATTTAGTACTCTCCAGCTTTTCGATGATCCAGTCGTTAGCTTTGATAACCGGACGGCGGAAGACGACGCCCAGGGCCAGCGACGGAATCAGGTAGCTCGCCAAGATACCCAGCTCAATCCAGTACTCCATATGGTAGGCACCGGCCATGGCGGCGTGCATGGCGTTGATGCCGTGAGTAAACGGCAGGAACGGGTAGATCGCCTGGAACACGGGGCCGGTCATCTCGATGGGGAACGTACCGCCCGAACCGCCGACCTGCATGACCAGCAGCACGACGGCGAGGGCCTTGCCGATATCTCCAAACGATACCGTAAGCGTGTAGACGATATTGGAGAACACTAGACTCGCGACCCAGCCCGCCAGCACAAACTGCAGGGGATTGTCGCACTGGATGCCAAAGAACAGAATGTCGCCCGCGCACACGAGCGTTGCCTGCAGCAGAGCCAGACCGCCAAAGAACAGGTAGCGACCCAGGTAGATCTCGTGCAGGCGCACGGGGATGAGCTCGTTGATAAGCTCATCGTCAACCGAAACCTTCATCATGGCCGCCAGTACGATCGAGCCGACCCATAGCGACAGAATCGTGTAGAACGGCGCCATGGCCGAGCCGTAGTTGCGGATCGGATAGACCGGCTTGCGATCGAGCGCAACGGGGCCGGAAAGCGACACGGCGAGGCCCTCGGGGTCGCTGCCAATCATTGTCTTAATCATGGCCAGGTCACCCGAGATCAGAGCGCTATCAAGCTCGTCCTTAAAGGCACTGATCTTGTCCGACGCCTCGCCCAGCTGATTGGAAGCCTTGTTGACCAGCTTTGCAGCCTTGGAGAGACCCTTCGCGAGCGAACCAGAGGCGTCGGTCAGACCGCTCACGGCGCTATCCAAGTCACCCGAGATGCCGTTCAGGGAATCCAGAACGCCCGAAATGGTCTTCTTGAGCTCCTTGGCCTTAACCGAGAACGTAGAATCGTAGTCGGACTTGGCACCCGAGATACCCGCCTTGGCATCGGCGATGGCCTGGTCGACCTCGGCACGCGAATTGTTGACCTCCGCCATGCTGCCCGAAAAGGACTTTGCGGTCGCCGTCAGGTCCTTCGCATTGTTACGGTACTCCGCGGCAATTCTGCCCAGCGACGTCGCAGCGGACTTGAGGCCGTCTTTGAGCTTGTCATCACTCACCTGGTCGGCAAGGTTGCGGAGCCGATCGGCCATCGCATCGATATCGTCAGCACGCGTATTGAGCGCCGCTGCGGCTTCGTTGAGCTGAGACACCGTAAGGTCAACATGCTGATTCGCGGCATCGAATGCCTTCGCAAGCTCGGCGGACACGTTGTCGAACGAGCCCGCGCTTCCGTCAATCGCCGCGTCAACGGCATCGCTGGCGGCCTTGAGCGCTTCCTTGGAATCATTGATTCCGTTCTTGGCGTGCTCCATCAGCTGCTTCGTCGACTCATCAACGGTGCCCGTCTGCTTGAGCATGCCACCCGCCGATGTCAACGAATCGGACGTAGAGCTCAAAATGCCCGCGAGTGACGTCGCGCTCGCCTGAACGTCCTGCAGGTCCTCGACCGAATCGCCCAGTGTAGAGGACAGATTGGCGATAAAGTTGCTCACCTGGTCGGTGCTCATATAGTCGAGCAGGCTGGACACGGTCTTAAGGCCGATAGTCGTAATGGTCTTGGTAAAGGTCTCGTTGACCTGGCTCTGGACGGCGCTCGAGCCCTTCTCGGTCACGATCTGTGCGATGGCGTTGGCCTTCTGGTTCTCATAGAACTCGATATCGGCGTGCTTCACGTCGGTCGAGAAGAGCGTCATCATGTCTGCGCTAAAACTTTTAGGGATAACAACGGCCGCATAGTATGCGCCCGACTTAACGCCCTCAATCGCCTTATCGCGGTCGTTGAGGACGACCCAGTCGAAGTTCTCGTTGCCGCGCAGGGTGGCGGTTACGTTTTCGCCCACGTTGACCTCGACGGGAATCAGATCGCTCTCGTAGCCCTCGTCAGTGTTGACCACTGCAATTTTAAGGTTGCCGGTATTGCCGTAGGGATCCCAGCTTCCGGCGATGTTAAACCACGCGTACAGGCACGGCACGATGATCAGGCCCATCACAACAACCAAGCCGATCACGGAGCGGGACACGTTTTGGACATCGCGCTTAAACAGGTGCAGGATGTTTTTCATTTATGCCTCACCTCCTTTAGAGTGCTTGCCAAGCGGGGTGGTGTCCCCGTCGTTTCCGCTTACGTTGTCAACGTCGTCGACATCTTGAGCCTTACGATGCGCACCGATATGCGGCAGACGGCTCGTGGGCTGTTCGCTGTCCTTGGTGCCCCGCTCGCTGGCGTTGAGACCAAACATGCGACGGGCAGCAGGGATGGCAGCCGTGTGCTCGCGCATCTCGCGGCGAAGGTCCTCGTCCGAAAGCGCCGAGATACGCATCTGGGTATTGAGGCTCGCACGGATGTACTCGATGTTGATGAGCCAGCCACAGATGGCGATAACCGAAATGATCCAGATAACGAGCAGGATAATCTTGCCGTTATTGTCGATATCGAGCACCGTCGAGAGCACAAAGAGCAGGACCTGCACGCCTACCACGGCAGCAAAACCGCCCTTGATGTAGTACGGGTAGCGATGCTCAAACGCCACGGCATGATCGAGCAGCTCGCGACGGTACGAATCGGAATCGAGCATGACGCGCATGGCCGTGCGCAGCGAATAGCGCTGGCGCGGCAGGTCGTTGGACTCGCAGATCATGAGGCCCGTCGTGGAAAGCTGCTTATCAAAGAGCAGATTGAGGTTGAGCAGCAACGGGCGCAGCTGCAGACCGATAAAGAGCGCGATGATAAGGAACACGCCCAGGATGCACAGGTTGAACAGGTAGTTGAACGAGTACATGCCGCCGACCGTCTCGCGCAGCAGATTGATGCCGTAGGTAAAGGGCAGCAGCGGATGCAGCCACTGGAAGAAGCCGGGCATCATCTCGATGGGATACATGCCCGACGAACCCGGAATCTGCACGATAACGAGAATGACACCGATAGCCTTGCCGATATGCTTAAACGTGGTGGACAGCGCATAGATGATGTTGACGTAGGTGAACGAGATAGCGATGCCGCCCAGCACGAACAGCAGCGGGTTGACGCACTGCACGCCAATCACCAAATCGCCCACCGTAACGATGATGGCCTGGAACGCACCCAGGATCACCATCAGCAGCCAGCGACCAAAGTAGCCCTGACGCGCCGTAAAGCTACCGATGCCCTCGCGGTCGACCTCGAGCTTGTAGATAGCGATGAGCACATAGCCGCCTACCCACAGCGCCAGATTGGTGTAGAAGGGCGCGATGCCCGAGCCAAAGCTCTTGACCGGATAGATTGACTTGGACGTCAGCTCAACCGGAGATGCCATGAAATCTGCCACATCATCGACGTCGACGTCCATGAGGTCGGCCAACTCGCCCATAGACTCAGAGGTCTGCAGCGCCGCAATGTCATTGGCGGCGGTCGCGAGCTTGCCCTGAACCTTGGCAAGGGAGGCGTCGGTTTGGGACAGCGTGGTCTTTGCCTGCTTGAGCGTGGCGTCGAGCTGCGCCAGCGTGCCGCGCGCGCTCGCTATCGTGGGGGTCATACCCGATACAATGCCGGTCAAATCGCCCGAAACGGCGACAAAGGAGTCAAGCGCGCTCGAAGCCTTCGGCAGTGCGTTCTGCCCCAGATCGGTCTGAGCCTGACCGAGGTTAGCCGTACCGGTCTGAATTGCCGCGTTGAGTGCGTTGCTCGCGCTTGAGATTGCCGTAGCGTCGTTTGCCATGGCGCTCGACTGTGCAGAAAGGCCATCCTTAATGCTCTGCAGCTTCTGGTTTTGCTCGCGAAGCGAATTGATGGTCGATGCGATGAGCGCGTCGGCGTCCTCCGATCCCGTCGACGTATCGTTAGCGAGAATCTGCAGGCGCTCGATGACAGCGCTGTTGTGGTCAATCGTCGCCTGAAGGGATTCGAGCGAGTTGTCGATACGAGTGGTCGTGGACGTAACCGTACCGGCGAGTTTGCCAATCGCGGCGTTCGCAGAAGCCGATGTCTTACTCAGCACGATGCTGCCCTCCGAGAGCGCCTTGGAGAGCGAGGTGATGGACTTGCCAGCCGTGGTGCGAGCTTCGCCCAGCAGATCATTACCCTGAGCGATTGCCTGCGTTAGCGAAGGCGCCTGTCCCTGCAGGCCCGCCAGCGCAGCATCGGCCGAAGCAATCGAGCTGCTCGTCTTGTCGATGGCGGTGTTCATGTCGCCGATGGAATCGCGTACTTCGCCCAGGGTATCAGACGCCTCGGACACCGAGCCCGCCAGCGAATCCTGGGTCTGGGTTGCCTTGTCTTTAAGGTCGATGCCAGCATCTTTGGCAATGCCCGCGACGGTCTCGCCCACCGTAGAGACAAACTCCGAGTTGATCTGCTCCTCGATGGTGTTGGCACCGGTATCGGTGACCTTGGGCGCAATGGCGCTCTTTTTCTCGTTGACGTAATAGGTGAGCTTCGGCTGATGGTAATTGCCGTCGAGCATCGAGACGAGATTGTCGGAGAAGTTCTTGGGAATCACGATGGCAGCATAGTATTCGCCACTTTCGACGCCCTCTTTGGCATCTGCCGCCGAGTCGACGAAGGTCCAGCCAAGCTGGTCGTTCTCCTTGAGCTGGTCGACCACCTTATCGCCTGCGTTAAGCTCGCCCACTAGGTCATTCTGGGTGCCCTGATCGTTGTTGGCGATGGCGATTTTAATGCCCTGGGTATTTCCGTACGGATCCCAGTTGGCAACGATGTTGTACCAGGCATACAGCGAAGGAATGACGCACACGCCCAGGGTAACCACCAGGGCGACGGGATTCATAAGCAGTCGCTTAATGTCGCGCTTAAATATCGCAAAGGAGACCTTTGCGTTGGATAGTTTGCTGCCGAGACTCACGCTTGGACCATCCATCCTGTCGTTGAATCGAATCGTACTATCGACAACCATTGTACGTAGACGCTTTAGCGCCTCGCGGCACAATGGTGCTGAGTTTTGCGGGTAGCAATATACTACGAAGATGAGTTAACGTACAGTTGTACAGTATCTTAAATTCCCGCAGCTCCCAAAACCACAACCCGCACAAACTAGCAATCCAACTAGTCGTTGGGGACGTTCTTAA
>JAXIYS010000023.1:0-34658 GCA_036304385.1 Collinsella sp.
CAATGACGAGACTGGCGATGCCCAGAACAAAATAAATCAGGGCAAGGATTTTGAGTGTCTTGCGAGCAGCGCTCATAGCTGGTCCTTTCGATGTGGGCGCGGAGAATCTGTCGCGCCCAGGTTACGGCACATATCGTGAAGCACATTGTAGTTCAACGGGACGATGCATGCGTTTGAAAGCGTCTCTTGCCTGTACGGTCCAACCTTTCAAAAAGGAAAGCTGGACGTAAGCCAAATCGATGGCAGCTCATGTGCGGCGCTGCGATGATGAGGCCGTAACAAGGAGCTGGTCTCAAGGAGGAGTCATGATGTACGGAGCAGAGCAAGTACGAGAGCCGCGGTCGCTGGGGAGGCGCATGAGCGATTCTGTGATCGCTGCCGTGTGCACGGGGTTGATGGCGGTGCTTTGCATTGGGATGCTGTGGGCCATGTCGCATGTGGGACAATAGCGGACGGTTGGGTGCTGGCATAAACGGCGCCCCGCGTATTCGTTTGTTTATTAAGGAGTGTCCATGGGCGTCGTCGATCCCTTTTCTGTTGCTCGGGCCGCGGGGCTTGAGCTGACCGGGAAGCCCGAGGGCCTCACGCTCACCGACGGCTCGATGGAGCTGCGAGCCGATTTTGCCCGCATGCTGCCACGACTCAAGCAAGGCCGTCTGCAGCAAGAGCTGCTGGTAAAGGCTGCGCGCACAAAAGGCATCGAGAGCCCATGGGCGATTGATGCCACGGCAGGCTTTGGCGAGGATTCGCTGCTGTTGGCGGCCGCGGGCTTTACCGTCGATCTGTATGAACAGGATTGCGTGATCGCGGCACTCCTCAAGGATGCCTTGGATCGCGCGGCAGATGATCCGGCGCTTGCGGTTGCCGTGTCGCGTATGCGCTTACATGCGGGCGAGGACAGCATTGCTGGCCTTCGCCATACAGCTGAGCTGATCGGGCAGGGCGAGCTTGCCGCTCCCGACGTGGTGTATCTGGACCCCATGTTTCCCGAGCGCACCAAGAGCGCGGCGGTGAAAAAGAAGTTCCAACTCTTGCACCATTTGGAACAGCCGTGTGCCGATGAGGAGGCGCTGGTCCAGGCAGCGCTTGCGGCGCGCCCGCGCAAGGTCGTTATCAAGCGGCCGGTGAAGGGCCCACTGCTTGCCGGCGTTAAGCCGAGCTATCAACTTGCGGACAAGGCCGTTCGTTACGATGTTTTGGTGCCGCCGCGCCCGTAGCTTGCGTGCGATGGCTGGCGCTCCGTCAATGCCGCGCCGAAGCGGCGCCTATTTCCAAGGGTGCGACGTCAGGTGCCATCCGCCGCAGTATTCGCATTTATAGCAGGCCAAACCACGCCGCCCGCGGTTTTCGCATTCGGCCATAACGGCCTCGGCCTCGGCGCGCGTGTCGTAACGGTTTTTGCGTTCGCACGACTTGTAGCGCCAGGCTTCATCGCGCTCGGCGTCCAGGGCGTCGCGGCGCTCGTCCTCGCGCGCAAACAGGTCGCTCATATCGCCGCCGGTGGCAGCGCTCAAAAACTCGCTTTTGGCCTTTGACCAGGCGGCTCGCTTTTTGCTTCCCATCTGCTTCGCGCCCTTCTCCAAACGTTGGTATCATTGCTCAATCAAAGTGATACCAATAAACGTGAGGTCGCCGCGTGATGATCAGAAAAACCCTCGATACCGACATTCCCGCCGTCATGGCTATCTATGACACGGCCCGCGCCTTTATGCGCGCGCATGGCAACGCCACGCAGTGGCCCGAGGGCACGCCTTCTGCCGAGCAGCTGGCTGCCGATATCGCCGCCGGTGGCAGCTATGTGTGTGAAGTCGACGGTCGCGTGGTGGCGACGTTTGCCTTTTTACCGGGCCCGGACGAGTGCTATGACGTAATTGAGGGCGGTCAATGGCGCAGCGACACTCCATACGCCGTGCTGCACCGTGTGGCGTCCGATGGCACCGTGCACGGTATCGCGGCTGCGATGTTTGCCTTTGCCAAGGAGCGTGCCGATCACCTGCGAATCGACACGCATCAGGACAACCTGCCCATGCAGGGGGCGAGCATCAAGGCGGGGTTTGAGCGCGCCGGCATCGTGTATGTGTCGGACGGCACACCGCGTGTTGCGTTTGACTGGCTGCGCGAGGCATAAGAGCGGGGACGCGTATCAACAATTCGCGCGAACGAAAATGGCCTCAGGTGGGGCCATTTTCGTTCGCTGCACTGTTTTGCAAGCCGGCTTTCGCAAGGCGCGAACCTACGAAAATCGCCGCGCGGCAACGCAGGGCGATGAGCTCGGTCGGGGGATAGGGCCCGCTTCGCCCGCCGGCCCGTAAATTGTATCATCCAGTGTGGAGCGTGAACGCCCGTTGCCGCGTGCGATGGGCTTGTAATAAGAGGAGAGCCATGTCGAAGCAAGCGGTCGTTGGAATCTTGGCGCATGTCGATGCCGGCAAGACCACGCTGGCCGAGGCCATGCTGTTCAACGCGGGTCGCATTCGCAAGCGCGGCCGCGTGGACGATGGCGATTCGCATCTGGATACGAACGAGATCGAGCGCGAACGTGGCATCACGATTTTCTCGTCGCAAGCCGTGCTCGACCATGGCGATACCCACGTCATGCTCGTGGATGCACCGGGGCATGTCGATTTTTCTGCCGAGGCGGAGCGCACATTGCGCGCGCTCGACTATGCGATTTTGGTTGTGGGTGCCAACGATGGCGTGCAAGGGCACACCGAAACCCTGTGGCGCCTGCTTGCGCGCTATGACATTCCGACGTTCATCTATATCAACAAAATCGATTTGGAGAATCCCGGCCGCGATGTTTTGCTGGCACAGCTTGGGCAGCGTCTTTCCGAAGGCTGCCTGGATGCCAACGAACTGTTGGCGGGCGGTGCCGTTCAGGAGGACGCTGCTGCGTTGGACGAGGCGGCGCTCGAGGAGTTTCTTGAAGCGGGTGAGCTTTCCGTCGCAACGCTGTCGCGCATGGTTGCCGAGCGCAAGCTCTTTCCCTGCTTTGCCGGCTCGGCGCTCAAGGACCAGGGCGTGGACGAGCTGCTGGATGGTATATGCGCGCTGATGCGTGAACAGGCGTGGTTCCCGGAGTTTGCCGCGCGCGTCTATCGTGTCAGCCGCGGGGATCGCGGCGAGCGCTTGGCATGGGTTAAGGTGACCGGCGGCACGCTGCATGCCAAGCAGATGATTGCCGGACGTTCCGGTGCCGAGGCATGGGAGCAGAAGGTCGATCAGGTACGCATCTATAACGGCGAGAAGTATGAGCTTGCCCAAGAAGTTGCTGCTGGCGGTATTTGTGCCGTGACGGGTCTTGCGCACGTTCGCCCGGGGGATGCCCTGGGCGCGGAGCCTGCGGGCGATGCGCCTGTCATTGCGCCGGTCCTCACCTATACGGTGCTTCCGGGCGAACACGATGTCCACGCGGTGTTCAAAGCGCTGACTGAGTTAGCGGACGAAGATCCCATGCTCGGCGTAAGCTGGAATACGCATCTGGAGCAGATTCACCTGCAGTTGATGGGCGCCGTGCAACTCGAGGTCGTGCAGCGGGTGTTGGCCGATCGTTTTGGCCTTGCGGTCGAGTTTGAGCCCGGCGGTATTCTCTATAAGGAGACTATTTCGCAGCCGGTCGAGGGCGTGGGCCACTTTGAGCCGCTGCGCCACTATGCTGAGGTGCATCTGCGCCTGGAGCCGTTGCCAGCGGGTTCGGGCGTGCAGTTTGGCACCGTGGCCTCGACCGACGAGCTCGATCTTAACTGGCAGCGTTTGGCACTCACCAACGCCATGGAGCGCGATCACCTGGGCGTGCTGACCGGCTCGCCCATCACCGATGTGCGTATTACGCTCACGGGCGGCCGTGCGCATGCCAAACACACCGAGGGCGGCGACTTTCGCCAGGCCACGTACCGCGCGATTCGCCAGGGTTTGATGCAGGCGCGTGAGGTCGGCGCGGCGGTGCTGTTGGAGCCGTGGTACCGCTTTGAGCTCGAGGTGCCGGGGGAGTGCGTGGGTCGGGCGCTCTCGGATGCTACGCGCATGGGTGCCGAGTACGAGCCGCCGACGATGGCGGGAGACCGGGCGAAGCTTGTGGGTCGCGTGCCGGCATCCGAGGTGCAGGACTATGCCCTGGAGGTAGCTGCCTACACGAGCGGTCGCGGGCATCTGTACCTGGAGTTCGCCGGCTATGCGGCTTGCCATGATGCCGAGCGCGTAATCGAGACGGCCGCCTATGAGCCCGAGGCCGATCTGCCCAACACGCCCGATTCGGTCTTTTGCTCTCACGGCGCCGGTTACACGGTCAAATGGTACGACGTCCCCGCCGCGGCGCACGTAAAGGTCGATCCCGCCACCTTCCGCCCCTGGCGAGCAGCAGACGCGGAGTTTTTCTGCCGTAGGTGATAGAAGGGCGGCCCCTTTGTTACCTGCTGTTGGTATAACTCGGTATAAGTTGGTATAACTATAGGCAGGGTTTGCCAATCCGAGGAGGCCGACATGAATCCAAATCCCTTTAAGCCCACGGCTGGCAAGCGGCCCCCGATACTCATCGGCCGCGAGTCGGTCATCGAAGATTTCGAGGAAGGGCTCGATAACGGCGCCGGAGCGCCGGGTAGGCTCATGCTCATTACGGGAAACCGCGGCTGCGGCAAGACGGTTCTCCTGCGGGAGCTGCAACGTCTGGCCAACGAACGCGGATGGGCGGTTGTCTCCGATTCCGCTTCGCTTGGCTTATGCGACCGCTTGGCCGACGCGCTTTGCTCGAATAAACCCGTTGTGAAGTCGTTGGGGTTCGGTCCGTCGTTTGGCCGGACGTCGGTCGAGGCGGCGCGGGCAAAGGGCGAAACGTTGCGGGGGCTGGTCAACGAGTGCCTCAAGAAGCTCGGTCCAGGCAAGGGCATATTGTTTGCGATTGACGAGGCGCAATCTGCGTCTATCGAGGAACTGGCGGCTCTTGCCGTTCTCTACCAGCAAGTGCTCGGAGATCAGGATGCCACGGGCTTGCCCGATAGCGACCAGCGCGGTCTTGCGCTGGTGTTCGCCGGCTTACCCAGCATGGTTGACGATTTGCTCGAAGAGCCGAGCGTAACGTTTTTGCGGCGTGCCCAGCAGCGTACGTTGGGAGCGATATCTTTGCCCAAGGTGCGCGATTCGTATGTCCAGACGGTCAAAGACGCTGGTCTTTACATTGATGCGGAGACGGCGGACCTTGCGGCGCGCAGGAGCATGGGGCATCCCTATATGGTCCAGCTGGTGGGCTATTACATGTGGCGCTCTGCTGTCCGACGTAACTCGCAGGTCATTGAAAGGTGCGATGTCGAGGATGGCCATGCGGATGCCGTCTCCGAGTTCTATGAAGCAGTTGACGCTCCCTTGTATTACGGGTTGCGCAGTCCGCAGCGCCTATTTATCGAGGCCATGGCGGCTGACGGGGGCAAGCCGACGCGCATGGCGGACATCATTGAGCGTTGCGAGCGTACCCAGAGCTGGGCGAGTAAATATCGCGCAAGCCTGATTCGCGAGCGCATCATCGAGGCTGCCGGATACGGCCTCGTCCGGTTTACCGTGCCCATGCTGGGCGCGTACATTCGCGATCGAGTTTTATGGCATGAGTAGGGTGATAAAGGTGACGGAACAGAAGATGGGCCCGCAGGCTATCGAGGTGCGCGGTGCGCGCGTCCATAACCTCAAGGACATCGATATCGATATTCCGCTGGGAAGGCTCGTGGGCATTGCCGGCGTGTCGGGTTCGGGCAAGAGTTCGCTGGCGCTGGGAGTTCTTTATGCCGAGGGCTCGCGTCGCTACCTGGAGGCGCTCAGCACCTATACTCGCCGTCGTCTGACGCAGGCCGAACATGCCCAGGTGGACGAGGTGCTGCATGTGCCGGCGGCGCTCGCATTGCATCAGCGCCCCAGCGTGCCGGGCGTACGTTCGACCTTTGGTACCATGACCGAGCTCAACAACAGCCTGCGTCTGCTCTTTAGCCGTTGCGCCCATCACGTGTGCCCGCACTGCGGGGCGCGCGTGGAGCCGAGCCTTAACGTGGCCGCGGGCCTGTCGCTCACGTGTCCGACATGCGGCCGCGAGTTCTACGCGCCGAGCGCCGAGGATTTGGCTTTCAATAGCGGCGGTGCATGCCCCACCTGTGGCGGCACCGGTGTCATGCGCGAGGTAGACGAGGCGAGCCTGGTGCCCGACGAGTCGAAGACTATCAACGAGGGTGCGGTGCTTCCCTGGGGCACGCTCATGTGGGATCTGATGAAGCAGGTGGCAGGCGAGATGGGCGTGCGCACCGACGTGCCGTTTAACCAGCTCACGCCTCAAGAGCGCGACATCGTGTTTCACGGCCCGGCGGTCAAGAAGCATATTCTCTACGTTCCCAAAAACGGCGAGGGCGCCACGCCGCTCGACTTTACCTATTACAACGCTGTCTATACCGTCGAGAATGCGCTCGCCAAGGTTAAGGACGACAAGGGCCTCAAACGCGTTGCACGCTTTTTGCGCGAGGGGCCATGCCGTGATTGCGGCGGCACGCGTCTCTCCGAGGTTGCGCGCCAGCCCCAGGTGCGCGGTATCAATCTGGCACAGGCGGCGGCCATGACGCTGGGCGAGGCGATTGAGTGGGTGCGCGGGGTGCCCGCATCCTTGCCGGCCGAGATGCAGCCCATGGCAGTGGATATCTGCGATTCATTTTTGAGCACGGCTCGTCGCTTGGTCGACCTGGGGCTTGACTACCTCTCGATCGACCGCGCCGGCGCCACGCTCTCCACGGGTGAGCGCCAGCGTGTGCAGCTCGCCCGTGTGGTGCGCAACCGATCGACGGGCGTGCTTTATGTGCTGGACGAGCCTTCGATCGGCTTGCATCCTGCCAATGTCGATGGCCTGGTTGGCGTTATGCGCGACCTGGTAGGCGACGGCAACACCGTGGTTGTTGTCGACCACGATACGCGCGTACTGGCGGAAGCCGACTATTTGGTCGAGATGGGCCCCGTTGCCGGAGCAGGCGGCGGCAATGTGATCGCTGCAGGTACGGTGGGTGAGGTCGAACAATCGCAGGGCAGCCGCATCGCCCCGTTTTTGTGCGCAGAGTCCAAGCGCTTGCGTCCGCAGGTGAATGACGACGAAATGTTCGACCAGGGGCATATCCGCATGGCAACTGATGCCATCCATACCGTCAAGCCGCTCGAAGTCGATATTCCGCGCGGCCGTCTTGTCGCGGTGACGGGCGTTTCGGGTTCGGGCAAGACGACGTTGGTGCTCGAGACGCTCATCCCGGCACTCAAGGCGCAGGCAGCCAGTGAGCGCCTGCCAAAACATGTGCGTTGGGTCGACGCCGAGGGTATCGCCCGTGCCAACCTGATTGACGCCACGCCCATCGGCGCCAACGTGCGCTCGACGGTAGCGACCTATGCCGACATCCATGATGAGTTGCGTCGCGCCTTCGCCCGTACGCCCGAGGCCAAGGCAGCCGGCTACAAGGCGGGTGCCTTTAGCTACAACACCGGCGCCTTGCGCTGCCCTACGTGCGATGGCACGGGCTCGATATCACTCGACGTGCAGTTTTTGCCCGACGTCGAGATCGTCTGCCCGGCATGTCGCGGCTCACGTTATGCAGACGCGGCTTCGCATATCCATCGCGAGGGCAAGGACGGGAGTCTGCTTACGTTGCCGCAGCTCATGGACATGAGTGTGGACGAGGCCCTCGACGCCACGGTGGGACTCAAGAAGGTTCAGGCGCGCTTGCAGACCTTGCACGACTTGGGCTTGGGCTATCTCACGCTCGGTGAGCCCACGCCGGCGCTCTCGGGCGGCGAGGCACAGCGTCTTAAGCTTGCGAGCGAGATGGGCCGTGTGCAGGACGATGCCGTATTCGTGTTCGACGAACCCACGATTGGCCTGCATCCGCTCGATGTTCAGGTGTTGCTGAGTGTGTTTGACGGCCTCGTTGCCAAGGGCGCCACGGTTATCGTGATCGAACACGATCTCGACCTTATCCGTAACGCCGATTACGTGATCGACATGGGCCCGGGCGGTGGCGACGCGGGCGGGCAAATCGTCTGCGCCGGTACGCCGGGCGACATCGCAGTCTGCTCCAAGAGCATTACCGGACGCTACCTATAACCGAATGCAACAAAGGGACTGTCCCTTTGTCACATTCTCGGAAAGCCTGTCTGGCGCAGGGCTTCGTAGAGGACGATGGCGGCGCTGTTGGAGAGGTTGAGTGCGCTGATGCGGTAGTCGTCCGGATTGACGAAGTTGCCGCAAATATCCTGCTGAAGGATGGCCTCGTGGCTGTCCTCGGTATGCCCCAGCGATTCCTCGCGGGCTTCCCAGGCCTCGGCGTTATCGAGTGAGTCGCAATCGCGCAGCATCGGGATACGCTCGCAGCGCTCAGGCGCCGCGGCAAGCAGTGGCTCGGGAATCCCTGAGCTCTCGCTGCCAAAGACCAAGTAGTCGCCATTGCGGTAGGTACTTTGCGCATAGGTGCGGCGTGCCTTTTTGGTCAGCAGATGCAGGCGCTCGTCGGCGGGGGAGAGGCCGTTGCGGGCAAGGAAATCCTCCCAGCCGGCATAGGTCGTCACGTCCAAGTTTTGCCAGTAGCCCAGGCCGGCGCGACGCACCGTCTTGTCATCGAGCGAAAAGCCCAGTGGCTCCACCAGATGCAGGCAGGCGCCAGTGACCACGCAGGTGCGGCCGATGTTACCCGTGTTTGCCGGAATCTCGGGCGCATACAGCACGATGTTGAACATGAATCTCCTTGGCTCGGAATGAAAAACCACCACGAAGGGCACCTTCGTGGTGGTTTGGCGGTTACGTAGGCGGAAAATGTCCGCTTGGATAAACCTAGGCGCGGTGCCAGTCGGTCAGGCAGGCATCGAGGGAGGCGATGAGTGCATCCTTGTCCATGTGACGGCCGATGATGCACAGGCTCGTCATGCGGTCGCCCGTCTCGTCGTCCCAAATCTGCATGATCTCGGGGTTCTCGTCGATAATCTTCTGCTTCTCGCCCTCGGGCGCCGAGTCAACGAACAGGCCGTTCTCCGTCAGGCGCATCTGGTGGCCGGCCTGCTCAAACATGTAGCACATGTCCGGATCGCCGGTCTGCCACAGCGGACCCTTGACGCGGATGACCTCGTCGGGCCACTCCTGCTCAACAAAATCGGTGAACTTCTGCAGGTCAAACGGCTTGCGGCGCGAGTATACAAAGGTCTCGATGTCGTACTCGAGCACCTCGGGGTCGTCGTGCTCCTCGGGATGCTCCATGGCCTCGATCCAGGCGGCGGAGTTGTAGGCGCGCATAAAGTCGAAGCGGTCGGTGTCGAGCAGCTCTTCCATGGGGACCTCGCCGTTTTGAGCCTCGACAATCACGGCGTCCTTCTGCAGGCTGCGCACGATGGCCTTGAGCTCGGCGATCTGCTCAGGCGTCACGGTATCGGTCTTGTTGAGGATCAGCGTGGAGCAGAACTCGATCTGCTGGATGAGCAGGCTTTCGATGTCGTCCTCGTCGATATCCTCGGCCAGCAGGTCGCGACCGCCGTTGAACTCGTCGTACATGCGGGCGCAGTCGACCACGGCCACGATGTTGTCAAGCGCGAGCTTGGGCTCGCCGCCCGCCTTGGCCTCGTCGCAGAAGCTCGAGATGGTGTAGGCGATGGGGATGGGCTCGCAAATGCCCGAGGCCTCGATGATGATGTAATCGAAGTTGCCCGAATCGGCGATGCCCTGCAGCTGGTTGGCCAGGTCGTCCGAAAGCGTGCAGCAGATGCAGCCGTTGGTGAGCGGGATGAGGTCGTCGGTCTCGGAAAGGCCGCCGTCGGCGATGAGGCTGGCGTCCACATTGATCTCGCCGATATCGTTGACGATCACGGCGGCGCGGATGCCGCCGTCGTTAGCGAGGATGTGGTTGAGCAGCGTGGTCTTGCCGGCACCGAGGTATCCGGTAAGCATGATGATCTTCACGGGTTTGTTGGGCATGTGCCCTCCTTTGTTAGACATGGCTTACAGTTGAATCTTATGCCAAACGCCTGCTCTTATACCCACGCGCCGGCAAATAACACAAGCTACTCCCAGGCTCCCCATACATCGGGGCAATAACCGACGGTGGCCTTTTTGCCGTTGCGCACGATGGGTTCGGCCAAGACCTGCTGGTTCTCGAGCAGCTTGTCGAAGCGCTGACTGGGGGTAAGGTGCTGGATGAGCGCGAGCGTCTCCTCGTCCTTGGCTTTGGGGTTGAGCAGCTTGTCGATACCGCCGACCGCCTGCATCACGCTCGTAAGCTCGCCTTTGCTCATCTCCTTTTCCTTAAGGTCAATAAACTGCACCTTAATGCGGCGCTCCTTAAAATAGCGCTGAGCCTTTTTGGTATCAAAGGACTTCTTGGTGCCAAAAATCTGGATATTCATGTTCCGCCGTTCTATCGAATGAAGTTGGTCGTTGCGCGATCGGCTTCGGGCGCGTTGATACCGGCGGCCTGTCCTGCCTCGATGCAGCGCAGGAGCCAGGCCATGTTTTTGCCGATGTTTCGCATGGTGGCAAGGCCCTCGGCGTCTCCGTCGGCGTCGCCGGGCACGCAGCCAAACACGTTGTTCCAGTACGTGGACGCTACCACAGGCATCTGGTTGATGGTGAAGTACTTATTGAGCACGTCGAAGGTCGTCGACGTACCGCCGCGACGGGCGACGGCGACGGCAGCGCCCGGCTTGTGTGCAAAGGCTTTGCCTCCGGCATAGAATGCGCGGTCGAGAGCCGAGAGGATGCGTCCGCTGGGATGCGCATAGTAGACGGGCGAGCCAAAGACAAAACCGTCAGCCTGTTCGGCGGCAGCGATCAGCTCGTTGACCACGTCGTCGCCAAAGGTGCAGCGTCCGCCAAGCTTGCCGCACTGACCGCAGCCGATGCAGTCGCGAATGGGCTTGGCGCCCAGCTGGAACACCTCGGTATCGATGCCCTCGGCGTTGAGTTGCTCGGCGATCTCGGCGAGTGCGCGGGCAGTGTTGCCG
The DNA here is from genome assembly GCA_036304385.1 of Collinsella sp. GTDB lineage: Bacteria > Actinomycetota > Coriobacteriia > Coriobacteriales > Coriobacteriaceae > Collinsella. The sequence goes on from JAXIYS010000023.1 coordinate 10,984, forward strand.
TTTGCCTTGGGGCTGCCATTGACTAAAAGAACCTTCATCACAAACTCCCTCTGCTGTCGGTGAATTCTGCTGAGAATTATCTCACGTTGTGTGCGATGACGTTGGCATGGTGCGGGCGATGTTTATCCCGCAATGTTCTTAAGGGCGTTCATGCCTAAGGCCATCTAGGGGCATTGCGGTACGGCATGGGGGATGCATCGGGAAACGTTCGATAAATGCTTATAAACACGTTTTTGACGGCATACGTTGACAGATATACTTGTTGAGTTCAAAAGCATGGGAACGGAGATGGTTGCATGACACAGCCGGAGACATCACACACGGTGGGGCTTGCGCTCGAGGGAGGCGGCTATCGCGGTATGTATACGGCGGGCGTGCTCGACGTTTGGATGGAGCACGGTTTGACCTGCGACCATATGGTGGGTGTCTCGGCGGGTGCGGCGTTTGGCTACAACTTTAAATCGCGCCAGATCGGGCGCGCCATTCGCTACAACAAGGCCTATTGCGCCGACAAGCGCTATGCAAGCGTGACCAGCTGGCTGCGAACCGGCGATATGTACAATGCCGATTTTGCCTATCACGAGGTGCCTATCGAGCGCGATCCCATCGATTTGGAGGCGTATCGTGCCTGCCCCATGCGATTTACGTGCGTGTGTACCGATATCGAGACGGGCAAGGCCGTCTACCACGACCTGCCCTATGGCGACGAGCGGGATATCGAGTGGATTCGGGCGTCGTCTGCTATTCCTGTGGCGACGCGTCCCGTTGCTATTGACGGGCATAAGTATCTGGATGGCGGCGTGGCTGATTCCATTCCCAGCGCATGGCTGTTTGCGCAGGGATATGACTGCAATATCGTGGTGCTCACGCAGCCGGCGGGCTTTGTAAAGCAGCCCAACAGCGTGATGCCCATGCTGCGGCGCGTGTTCCGTCACTACCCGGAGTTTGTCGCGGCGCTCGAGCATCGGCATGAGGTCTACAATGCCACGCTCGATGACCTTGCACGTCGCGAGGCTGCCGGCGAAATCTTTGTGGTGCGGCCGAGCGAATCGGTGAAGGTGCCGTCGCTGTGCCGCGAACCGGATGAGCTCGAGCGCATCTATCAGATCGGTCGCCACGATGCGGAGGCGACTTTGCCGGCGTTGGAAGCGTATCTGGCGGGGTAAGGGTCGCATATGGAAAGCGCATCCCAGAATGGAGGTCCAAACTGGGATGCGCTTTCCGCTATTGAAGATATGAGGCTGCAGGGCAACTGCTCGGCCTAGACTTATGCCTGCTGCCAGGTGTCGACAAGCTCCTTGGCAGCGGCGTAGGGGTCGTCGGCACTGCAGACGGCGCTCACCACAAAGAAGCCATCGACGCCGGTGGCCTTGAGCTGCGGCAGGTCGGCCGTCTTGACGCCGCCGCCCACCACGATGGGCACGGGGCTTGCCGCGTGGAGGGCGGCCAGGTCCTCAAAGCTCTTGGTGATGATGGAGCCGTCGGCTGCGCGTCCGCAGTCGCGCTTGGTCTCGGTCTCGTGGAGCGGGCCGATGCCCAGGTAGTCGACCAGGCTCATGTCGGCGGTCTTGACGTACTCGAGCATCTCCTCGCAGCGGGCCGAAAGGCCCACAATGGCATCGGGGCCCAGCAGCTTGCGGCAGACCTCGACGGGAATATCGCTCTGACCCACGTGCACGCCGTCGACGGCAATGCCCTGCTCGCGCGCGGCGAGCACGCAGTCAAGGCGGTCGTCGATCAGCAAGGCGACCTGACCGGTCTTGTCGGCCTGTGCGATTGCCTGTGCGGCGTCGCCGGTCAGTGCGATGATTTCGCGGGCACTTGCCACCTTGGAGCGCACCTGGATACAGGTAAAGCCTGCGTCGAGCGCCTGGGCCACCACATCGCCCACGGGACGTCCGAGCGTGTTTTCGGGGCCGAGTACCAGATAGGCCGAGATATCAAGGTTGTCGCGGATGCTCATCGTGCTTCCTCCTGCTTTTTGATTTGTGCTTCCATGCGCTCGAGCTTGCCGGTCATGGTGTCGGTAAATCCGGGCCGGATATCGGCTTTGAGCACGACTTCGGTGCGGATGCCTTTGCTCGCCAATACAAAGGTTGCGTCGCGCACGACCTGCATGACCTCGTCCCAATCGCCCTCGATCTCGGTGAACATCGAGGTGGTGCGGTTGGGAAGGCCGCTATCGCGAATGACGCGCACGACCTCGGCGACCTCGGCGGACAGCTCATCGCCGGTGCCGCACGGGGCGATGGCCACGGCGACGAGCGTGTTCATGCCGGCATTGGTTACGGGCTCGGACATGACTTATGCCTCCTCGAGCTCGAGTTGGTTATCGGCAATGTCCTGGGCGCTCGCGCGGTAGAGTTCGTCGATAAAGGCGACCTTAAAGCTTGCCGGGGCATCGGCGACGGCGGCGGCACGCGTGCCGGCCACGTTGTAGACGGCGGTGCCGCAGACGGCTGCCGTAAACGGGTCGGCGGCGCAGGCGTACACGGCCAGCACGCCGCCCTGCGAGCAGCCGCAGCCGGTGATCTTTGACATGAGCGGGCTGCCGCCGTGGGACTTGGCCACGGTCGTGCCGTCGGTAATCAGGTCGACTTCGCCCGAGACGACCACGGCGCCGCCGGTGTAGCGGGCGAGCGCCACGGCGGCGCCGCGGGCGGCATCGACCGTGTCGGTGGTATCGACACCGCGCACGCGGCTCAGATCAGCTGCCTCGCCCTCAAGACCCCACAGGCCGGCGAGCGCGATGATCTCGGAGGCGTTGCCGCGCACGATGGCGGGCTTGTACTGCTTGAGCTCGTTTACCAGTTGGGTGCGCAGACTACCGATGCCCAGACCCACCGGATCGAGCACCCAGGGCTTGCCGGCGTCGTGTGCCGCCTTGGCCGCGCGGGGAATCGTCTGCTCGTAGATGGGGAAGAGCGTGCCCATGTTGAGATAGATGGCGCCGCCGCCGGCAACGAGCGCCTCGCCCTCGTCGGGCAGATAGACCATGGCGGCCGAACCGCCCACGGCGAGCTGAGCATTGGCGACAAAGTCGATCGTCACCGTGTTGGTGATGGAGCCTGCCATCGGATTGGTGGCACGAATCTCCTCCACGGCCTTGACCATATGTTGCTTAAGCTGTTCCGAATCAATCACTGCACATGCCTCCTTGGCATAGAAAAGGGGCGCTGTGCATAGACAGCGCCCCTGTAAAGGCGGCATGCTCCCTACGCCAGCATTAACTGACAGGTTCAAAGGATTGGGCCCCATGCCCTCTCAGCCGTGTGGTTTGCACCGCCGGCACTCCCGCATCGAATCTGTTGTTCCCTATACTAACGCACCTGCCAATATGGGACAGGTTTATTTTGGCAGGTGGCAATTGGGGCGATGTATTTTCCCAGATAAAACCTGCCAAAATAAACCTGTCCCTTATTGGCAGGTCGTTACAATGGTTACGGTGAAAATGACTGGGGGACTCTATGATCAAACTTGTGCTGACCGATATGGACGATACGCTGATTCCAGCCGGGCTTGACGGCGCCAGCGACTACGCCATTGAGGGTATTCATGCCATGCAGGCGGCGGGTCTGCACTTTGGCCCGGTTTCGGGCCGTCAGCCGTCCGCGATGGGCTGGATGTTCAATAATTGTTCCGAGTGCTTTTCGACCGGTGCGTTCTGCAATGGCCAGGTCATGTTTGTGGACGGCGAGGCGGTAGCCTCGCATGCGACCGACAACGCCGCCCTTATGCGCTTGGCTGACTACTTGGAGCAGGAGACCGACGATACGTACCTGAAGGTCTACAGCCTGGGTGATGACTTTTGGAATAACGATGCCTATTGCGTGACGGGTGATCCCGAGCGCGTGCGTCGCGCCATGGAGTCGGGCGGCAACGCGTGGCTCAAAGGCGAAGAGGCCCCGTGCCGTCCTGTTGTCGATGATGCCCCGGTATACAAGGCGAATATCTGGAGCGCCCGCTCGCGCGAAGAGCTCGCTGAGTTGCGCGAGCACATTGCCGCCGAGGTGCCGGAGCTCTCGCTTGTGTTTCCCAACAACCGCGTGCGCCTGTTTGACATCCTTCCGGCTGGTTGGGACAAGGGCTGCGCTGCGCTGGAGCTGGCGCGCGCTTTGGGCCTGACGCCCGATGAGGTGGCCGTATTTGGCGATTCCGATAACGATCTGCCCATGATCGATGCCGTTCCCAACTCCGTTGCAGTCGCCAATGCCAACGAGGCCGTCACTGCTGCCGCGCGCTGGCATATCGGCGCTGCGGCAGACGATGCGGTCGCCGGGGCTCTGCATCAGATTGCCGCCTGCGCTGCGACGGGGGAAATGCCGCCGTTTATGCGTCAGATGGATGTGGCGGGTTCGGGTATCGCGGACGTCTAGGGAGGCCATCATGAAGCTCCAGCAGCTCAGATATGTCGTCAAAGTTGCCGAATGCGGCAGCATCACCGAGGCCTCGCGCCGGCTCTTTGTGTCGCAGCCTTCGATTACCGCATCGATTCGCGATCTCGAAAACGAGATGGGCGTGCACATCTTTGAGCGCACTAACAAGGGCGTCGTTGTGTCCGAGGAAGGCGAGACCTTCTTGGGCTATGCGCGCCAGGTACTCGACCAGGCCGACCTGCTCGAGGGCAAATACAAGGGCACATCCGAGCAGGTGCCGCACTTTAGTGTGAGCTGCCAGCATTATTCCTTTGCCGTTAACGCGTTTGTTGACGTGATTCGCGAGTTCGATGCCGCGCGTTACGACTTTACCCTGCGCGAGGAGCAAACCCACGAGATTATCGAGGACGTCGCGCACATGAAAAGCGAGCTCGGCATCCTGTATCTGTCGGAGCACAATCGCGAGGTCATCGAGCGCATGCTGGCGGCCAACGAGCTCGTATTCGAAGGGCTCTTCTGCGCCACGCCGCATGTCTTCGTGTGCGCCGACCATCCGCTGGCGGGCCGCTCCAGCGTGACGCTCGAGGACTTGGAAGACTACCCGTTTTTGTCCTACGAGCAGGGCAGCTACAACTCGTTTTACTACTCCGAGGAGCTGACCTCGACCTTTGAGCGCCGCAAGAATATCCGCGTGCGTGACCGTGCGACGTTGTTCAACCTGGTCATGGGCCTCAACGGCTACACGGTGTGTTCGGGCGTGATCAGCCATGAACTTAACGGCCCCGGTATTATCTCGATTCCGCTCGATGTAGACGAGTACATGGAGATCGGCATCATTACGCGCAAGAACACGACGCTCACGCGCTATGGGCAGGCCTATATCGACGCGATTCGTCAGCATATTTAGCCGCTGCATTCTGCGCGGGTCAAATCTCTTTAGGGCAGTCCAAACTGATATAGGAAGCATCTATATCAAACTGTTATAAACATATATTTTACGATGGCCATATGAGCGCTCATACTCTGTCCCAGTAAAGCAACCAATGCAAAGGGAGATATCTATGAGCACTTCGATTCAACCGAACGCGCCGTTTCGCGCCGATATCGTCGGCAGCTTTCTTCGTCCGCAGGCTGTAAAGGACGCCCGTGCCGCCTATGTCGCGGGTAAACTCGACGCTTCCGGCCTTAAGGCCGTCGAGGACGAGGCCATCCGCGACTTAGTGGCCAAGCAGAAGGCTGCCGGCCTGCAGGTGATCACCGATGGCGAGTTCCGCCGCAGCTACTGGCACCTCGATTTTATGTGGGGCCTCAATGGCATTGAGCGCCGTACCTCGCGTACGGGCTATATGTTCCACGACGAGGAGACTACGGCTGATACCGCCGTGGTGACCGGCCCTATCAGCGGCGAGAATCACCCCTTCGTCGGGCACTTTAAGTTTGTCAAAGCGCTCGAGGGCGAGGGCCACGTTGCGCGCCAGACCATCCCGGCGCCGATTCAGACGTTCTCTGAGGTCACGCTCGATCGCTGCGACGGCCAGCAGGAGAGCCTGCGCGCTGTCTATAAGACCGATGAGGAACTTGCCGACGCCATTGCAGCCGCTTATCGCACGGTGATCGCCGACCTGTACGCAGCAGGCTGCCGCAACATCCAGTTTGACGACTGCACCTGGGGCATCTACTGCGATACCGATTTTGTCGCCAAAACCGGCATGAGCCCGGTCGACCTGCAAAAGGTAAGCGAGCTGGGCGTGGCGCTCAACAACGCCGCCATCGAGGGCAAGCCCGACGATCTGGTCATTAACACGCACGTGTGCCGCGGCAACTACCACTCCACCTATGCCTTTGAGGGCGGTTACGATCCCATCGCGCCGTACCTGTTTGCGCATGAGAATGTCGATGCGTTCTATCTGGAGTTCGACACGCCGCGCGCCGGCGGTTTTGAGCCGCTCAAGTACGTTGCCCCGGGCAAGAAGGTCGTGCTGGGCTTGGTAACCACCAAGGCGGCAGAGCTCGAGAACGAGGATGTTATCGTCGAGCGCATCCGTGAAGCCGCAAAGTACGTGCCGCTCGAGAACCTGTATCTGTCGCCTCAGTGCGGCTTTGCCAGCTGCGAGATTGGCAACAAGCTGACCGAGGATGAGCAATGGGCAAAGATCGCGCTGGTCAAGCGCATTGCCGAGCGCGTTTGGAAATAGCGCTAGTGTTTGCAGGTGGCGGCGCGTGCGAGGCATAGTGTATCGCGTACAATGGTTCGGATCGTATCGTTCGGGCAGGTTATCCGATATGCCTGATCGCCCTTCCATTCGAAAGGACATCCATGTCCCAGTCCTCGACGCCCGCCGTCAGCGATGCCATCTACGACGCATCGTCGCTCGGCCGCCCGCGCATGTTCCTGCTCGGCCTACAGCACCTGTTTGCCATGTTTGGCGCCACCGTGCTGGTGCCCGTGCTCACCGGTCTCTCGGTTTCGGCGACGCTTTTGTTTGCCGGCTTGGGTACGCTGCTGTTCCACTTCTTGTCGCGCGGTAAGGTGCCGGCATTTTTGGGCTCATCGTTTGCCTTTATTGCGGGTTATGCCGCCATCGCGCCCAACGGCGAGGCCGAGCTTTTGCCCTACGCCTGCCTGGGCGTAGCTTGTGCCGGCCTGCTCTATCCGGTGCTTGCGGCACTCTTCCGCGCGTTTGGCGCCAAGCGCGTCATGCGCTTCTTCCCGCCGGTGGTGACTGGCCCCATCGTCATTTCGATCGGTCTGATCCTGGCAAGCTCCGCTATTGCCAACTGCCAGACCAACTGGCTTGTTGCCGTTGTCGCCGTGGCAGTGATCGTCATCTGCAACATCTGGGGCCGTGGCATGGTTAAGATCGTGCCGATCTTGCTGGGCGTTGTGGTGAGCTATGCCGTTGCGGCTGCGCTGGGCGAGGTCGACTTTTCTGGCGTCGCAGCCGCTCCCTGGGTCGGTTTGCCCATCGTGTGGGATAACACCGTGTTTGCGCTCTTTGGGCCGCAGTTCGATAGCGGCCTTGCCACGACCGCCATCATCACCATCATGCCGTTGGCCTTTGCAACCATGATTGAGCATATCGGTGATATCTCCGCTATTGGCTCCACCTGCGAGCGTAACTACATTGCCGATCCCGGCCTGCACCGCACGCTGCTCGGTGATGGCCTTGCCACGATTCTGGCTTCGCTCTTTGGCGCTCCGGCCAACACCACGTATGGCGAGAACACCGGCGTGCTCGCCCTGACGCGCGTGTTCGACCCGCGTGTGATTCGCATTGCCGCGTGCTGCGCCATCGTGCTTTCGTTCTGCCCCAAGTTTGCGGCTGTCATTGCGGCCATGCCGGCGTGTGTAATCGGCGGCGTGTCGCTCGTGCTCTATGGCATGATCAGTGCCGTGGGCGTTCGCAACCTTATCGAAAACCAAGTCGATTTCCAGAACAACCGCAATGTGCTGGTGGCCGCTCTGGTACTCGTGCTTTCGCTCGGCATTGCCTACAGCACTGCCGGTGCCATCGTGCTGGAGCTGGGCGGCGTGACCATTTCGCTGTCCGGCATTGCCGTGGGCTCGCTGGTTGGCATCGTGCTCAACGCGATTCTGCCGGGTAACGACTTCGAGTTTGATGTCTCCGAGCTAGAGGAGGCTGCTGAGTAGCAGCTGCATTCAGCTAGATCAAAAAAAGCGCCCATGCGTACGCGCGGGCGCCATTTTTAATGCGTCAATATCCAGTGGATGCCATGTGCCATGCGCAGGTCGGTCTGGGCAAAGTGATTGCCGGGGTTGAGTTCCAGCGTTGTTGGAATGCCGCGCTCGACGAGCAACGCTTCCATCGCGTGTGTGTCGTCGAGTACATGCCGCATCATGCGGTTGGGCGTCTTGGTTTCCTTTTTGCCGAGTGACAGGTAGACGGCGTCGGGCGTAACTGCCATCGCGTGCTCGTGCGCATAGTCGATAAAGCCAGGAAACCACAGGGATCCCGATGCGCTTGCGACGCGGTCAAAGGCATCGGTCTGCCAGAGGGCCCAAAGCGAAAAGAGGCCCGCTAGCGAATAACCGGCAATGCCGCGCCAGGTGGGCGGCTGAGGAAGCGACGACTCCACCTGGGGGATTATCTGATTCAGCAGCTCATCAAGAAAACCGGCAGCTTGGCCGCCGAAAGGCTCGGCATCGCGTACGGTCCCGTCGCATGCCCAAGGGCTCAGCTCGCGATTCCAATCGAGCCCGCCAATGGCGACAAGGGTGAATGGCGGACAGTCGAGCTCTCGGCAGCGGTCATAGACCTCGCCGCCGTTGCCCATGACTACGGGGAGGTAGATGACGGGCGCACCTTCCGTGTGTTCCGAATGAACGGTTATCTGCTTTTGCGCTTCCAAGGCAGGCTTCTCTCAGTGTTGCGATATTGGCAGTCCCAATTGTCGCACGCTGGCACATACAGGTTGGGCTGCATTAAGAACAATCGCATGCGCGCCGCGCGAGCGCGAACGGGAAAACGCCACCGCCGGAGGGGAGCTCGGCGGTGGCGTTGTTAAACGGCGCTGGGGCTCGGGGCCTTCGCGGGAGCTGCCATGTGCGCAGAGGCGTCTAAGAACGCTTGCGGCTCACCACGGCGCCTGCGGCGATAGCGGCTGTTCCCGCAAGGGCGGTTGCCACGATGGCCGCACCCGAGGTGTCGCCGGTTGCCGCGAGCACGCCGGTAGTCTTGGCTTTCGTGGTTGAAGCCGCAACGGCCTTGGTCGGCTTTGAGCCCTCAGGCTTGGGGTTCTGCTTGGACTCCGCGGGCTTGCTTTCTGCGGGCTTGGTCTCGTCGGGCTTGGGGTCTTCCGGCTTGGCTACCTCGGGAGGTGCGATGGTCGTACTTTTGGCGACTGCTTTGATATAGAGGGAGTCGACCGTGGCGTCGCCCGTGCCGATGGCTTGGCCTGCCTCGTAGATGCCGTCACGGAGCTTGCGATAGTCAATGACCTTGCCGCCTTCGGGCGTCTGGATGGCGGCGTTCTCAATCTTGATGGTGCCGATTGTCTTGCCGTCAGCGCTCATGGCACGGGCAAAGATTGCCGCTGTATCTCCTTCGGCCGTTACCTTGCTGCGGATGATCGAGATGACTGCGGGTGTGACGCCCTCGCTGGTCTGGGCGATGATGCCGATGTTCTCGCCTTGGGGTTCGCGCCTCGTCTCGCCATCTTGGTTTTCGCTGTAGGGGATGGGGCCGTCGCCGTTCTCGACATAGCGGGCTATGGCCTTGACAACGGAGTCGCTGATGTAGATGTGGCCGCCCTTCTCGTTGGGTCGATCGTTTCTGGTGGAGAATGCAGCCGAAACCTCGCCTTCCGCAAACGCGTCCACGGTGGAGCCGTTCTTGACGACGATGTCGTCCTGGTAGGTGAAGAGGGCGTTGGCGCCACCGTATCTGCCTTTACTTGCACGGACCGTCACGTTTGCATGATCGAGGGTGATGCCCTTGTGGGCATAGACGCCATATTCAACACCGTTTACGTTGAGGGAGGCGTTTGTGGCTGCGAGGCTGCCCTTGGCCTCGACGGCAGCGTCTTTCTCGGAGCTTGCCTCGACCGTCCCGCCACCCTTGATGGTGAGGTTCTTGTCGGCTCCAATACCCTTGTCCTTGGTAGCCCTGGCGGTGACGGCTCCGCTGTCGTCAATCGTGATATTGCCGTTTGCCCTGATGCCATCCGATGCACCCGTGGCGTTGACGTTGCCCGAACCTTTGATAGCGAGATCACCTCCGGCATTGATGACATCAAACCCAGTGCTCGTGGCGTTGACGGATCCGGCTCCGTCGATGTTGATATTACCCGTGGAGAGGATAGCGTCCTCAGTAGATGTCACGCTGAGCGTGCCGCCCTCGTCGCCTTGGATATTGAGCTCGGCATTCTCGTTAGCGCCATGAGAAACGTTGATGCTTTCGATCCATTCGGCAGTGACGATGTTGGTTCCCGAGTAATTCACGTTGAGCTTGCCTGCGGCCTGGATCTCTCCGCCGTTATAGTTGTTGAGCTTCAAGTCGTCGGCGCCGTCCCACGACCAGGTACCGGCCTCGTCGCTCGCCGCGGTGTTGTACTTGTTGCCGCCGACCTTGACCCATTCCGCTGCGAGCGAGACGCTCGGCATGAGCAGCGAGCTCACCGTGAGCGCGCACACGGCGCCCGCGACGATGCGGCGCGTCACGCGGCGCCAGCTGCCGTGCGCGAGTCCTATGCGACGGCGAACGTCGGGTTCGGCAACATGGGTTCCGGCGGTAGTGTCATTGCGTTTGGGGGTCGTGAACAAGGCTGCCATGGTTGCTCCCGTTCTCATAGGGCCCATACGACTAGATTCAGCGTATCTGCTGGATGTTGCCGGCGGTAGTGCCGTTTGGAGGGCAAAATGGCCAAAATGGGGGAGAAATAGGCCGCACGCCGGCGCAGGGACCGGCGCTAAAAGAAAAGCGCGGGGCCGCATGGCGACTCCGCGCTTTATTGTTCAGCTTTTGCAGCCTTGCCCTTACGCTACGAAGAAGTAGACGAGGAAGGCAAGGGCCGCGATCCACCCGTCCCGTGCGAAAAAGTGTTTACGAGCGCTTGCGGCTCACCACGGCGCCCGCGGCGATGGCGGCTGTTCCTGCAAGGGCGGCTGCCACGATGGCTGCGTTCGAGGCGTCGCCGGTTGCCGCGAGCTTGCCGGTGGTCTTGGCTCCCGTGGCTGCAACTGCAACGGTCTTGGTCGTCTTCGTGCCCTCGGACTTGGAACCCTCGGGTTTGGTCTCGCCGGGCTTCTCCTCGGGTTTGATCTCCTCGGACGGTGCGATGACGGCTTTCTTGGCGATGACATCGTCGTAGGGAGAATCAATCACGGCGTCGCCCGTGCCAATGACTTGGCCTGCCTCGTACATGATGCCGTTACTGAGCTCTTCTTTGTGGCGATAGTCAATGACTTTGCTGCCTTCAGGCGTCAGGATGCTGGCGCCTTCGATTTCGATGGTGCCGATCGCCTTGCCGTCCGTGCTCATGGCAAGGGCGAAAATCGCTGCCGTGTCTCCCTCGGCCGTGAGCTTGCTGCGGACGATGGAGATGGTCGCGGGCATAATGCCCTCGGTGGTCTGAGCATAGATGCCGATGTTCACGCCCCTGCGCTCAGGGGTGATCCCGCCATCCTGGTCTGTACTGTAGCAGTCGGGACCGTCGCCGCCGGTCTCAGCATAGCGGGCTATAGCCTTGACAGCGGAGTCGCTGATGTAGATATGGCCACCCGCTTCGTCGGAGTAGAAATTACTGGTGGAGATTGCAACCGAGAACCTGCCTTCTGCGAGCGCATCCACAGTCGAGCCGTTCTTGATGACGATGTCGTCCTCATCGGTGAAGAGTGCACTGACTTCCCCGCCATCTGAGCTTGCGCGGACCGTCACGGTCGCGCCATCGAGCGTGATGCCCTTGTAGACATAGATGCCATACCCAACGCCACTTGCGTTGAGGGAAGCGTTCGTGACCGTGAGGCTGTTTTTACCGTCGATGGCGGCGTCTTCCTCGGAGCTTGCCTTGACCTGGCTGCCACCCGAGATCTCGATGTTGCCGTCGGCCCAAATCGCATTGTCTTTGATAGAGCTTGCCTCTACCTTGCCGCCGCCCTTTATGATGAGGTTCTCGTTAGCATCGATACCCTGATCCTCGGTGACCTTGGCGGTGACGGTTCCGCTGTTGTCGATCGTGATGTTGCCGTCGGCCCTGATGCCATCCGAATCGCCCGTGGCGTTAACGTTTCCCGAGCCCTTGATGGTGACATCGCCCCCGGCATCGATGGCATCGTGCTCGGTGCTTGTGGCGTTGACAGTGCCAGCGCCGTCGATGTTGATGTTGCCGACGGAAGTGATGGCGTCACGAGAAGATGTCACGTTGAGCGTGCTGGACGCGTCGCCCTGAATATTAAGCTCGGCGTTCTCGTTCGCGCCATCCTTAACCTTGATGCCGCGGCCGTCGTCGTTAGTGACGGTGTTGTTGCCCTCGTAGCTCACGTTGAGCTTGCCCGCTGCCTCGATCGCGCCGCCGTCATAGCCGTTGAGCTTCATATCGTCGGCGCCGTCCCAGCTCCAGGTGCCGGCCTCGTCGCCCGCCGCGGTGCCGGCGTTGTACTGGGTGCCGCCGACGTCCACCCATTCGGCCGCGAGCGAGACGCTCGGCATGAGCAGCGAGCTCACCGTAAGCGCGCATACGGCGCCCGCGACGATGCGGCGTGTCACGCGGCGCCAGCTGCCGTGTGCGAGCAGCGTGCGACGGCGCACGTCGGGCTCGACAAAATGGGCTCCAGAGGTTTTGTCATTGCGCTTGGGGGTCGTGAACAAGGCGGCCATGGTTACTCCCATCCTCATAGGGCCTATGCGATTACGCCCAGCATATCTGCAGGATGTAGCCGGCGGTAGTGCCGTTTGGAGGGCAAAATGTCCAAAACTTGGGAAGCAATACATCGCGCGTCCGTGCGTTGCCTGGCTTTAAAAGAAAAGCGCGGAGCCGCTCGATGCGACTCCGCGCTTTGGTGTTCTGCTTTGGCAGCTTTGCCGCTACGCTACAAAGAAATAGACGAGGAAGGCGAGGGCTGCGATCCACATGAGCGGCTTGATCTTGGAGGCCTCGCCCTTAAAGAGCGCGACGATCACGTAGGCGATAAAGCCCAGACCAATGCCGGCAGAGATGGAGTAGGTAAAGGGCACGCCGGCGACAATCATGAACGCCGGGAAACCCTGCGACACGTCGGACCAGTCGATCTCGGAGGCCTCGCTCATCATGAGGTAGCCGACGTAGACCAGAGCACCGCAGGTGGCGGCGCTGGAAACGATGGTGACGATGGGGGAGAAGAACGCGGCGAGAATGAACAGCACGCCGGTGGTGACGGAGGTGAGGCCCGTGCGGCCACCGTCGGCAGCGCCAGAGGTGGACTCGACGAAGGTGGTGATGGAGGAGACGCCCATAAAGCCACCGGCAGCAGCGGCCACGGAGTCGACGACCAGGATGGGACGGATGTCCTCGACATTGCCGTCCTCGGTCAAGAACTCGCCCTGCTTGGCGACGGCCATCGCGGTGCCCATGGTGTCGAAGAAGTCACTCATGAGCAGCGAGAAGGCAACGACGAGCAGCATCGGGTCGGTCAGAACCTTCACGATGGCCATGTTGCCGTCGGCGGTGCTGGCAAACGGGGCGCCAAAGGTCGAGAAGTTGAGCGGGGCGATAAGGCCCTCGGGCGCATGGGTGACGCCCAGCGGGATACCGGCGATAACGGCGACGATGATGCCGATGAGCAGCGAGCCCGGCACGTTGCGGGAAGCCAGGGCAACCGTCACGACGATGGAGATGATGCCGACGATAAAGGTGGGGGAGGCGATGTCGCCCAGGCCGACGAGCGTACCGGCGCCAGCGGTGATGATGCCGGCGTCGCACAGGCCGATCATGGCGATGAACAGACCCAAGCCAACCGAGATGGCGTGGCGCAGGACCACAGGGATGGCATCCATGATGGCCTCGCGCAGGCCGCAAAGGACGAGCAGCAAGATGACGATACCCTCGAGGAAGATAACGCTCATGGCCACGTGCCAGTCACCGCCGCACATGGTGGTGGCGATGCCCGCGATCATGGCGTTGATGCCCAGGCCCGAAGCGCAGGCGAGCGGGCGGTTGGCGAAGACGCCCATGCAGATGGTCATGATGCCGGCGCCCAGGCAGGTGGCGCAGGCGAGCGCTCCCGCATCGATGCCGGCGCCCGAGAGCACTGCGGGGTTGACGGCGATGATGTAGGCCATCGCCAGGAATGTTGTCAGTCCAGCGCGAAGTTCGGTCCCGATTGTGGACTTGCGCTCGCTGACGTGAAATAGTTCGTCCATGCATACCCTTTCCTTGTTCGGCCCCGAGTTTAGGCCGATTGACACGAACTCACTCACTATATCGCCTTTACAACCTTGCTGTTCCTCACATGTTGATGTTCGGCGCTTTGTAGCGGACGGGCGGTATTTTCCGTATGAAAATGTGTGGGTACCGTATACTTAAGCAGTTACAACGACCCCTATGGAGGAACGTATGATTAAAGAGCTCTGCCACGACGAGGCTATTCTGTCCCAGCGTTGCGAGGTCGCGACTGTCGAGGACGAGTCGGTGGCACAGGACCTGATCGATACCATCAAGTCGCTCGACGATGCCGGCTGCCTTGCCGCCAACCAGATCGGCGTCACCAAGAAGGTCTGCGTCTACTTAGACGATGCCGGCGAGCCCCATGTGCTCTACAACCCCCGTCTGGTGTTTGGCCTGGGTGCCAGCAAGATGGAGGAGAGCTGCCTGACGCACGAGGAGGTCACCAAGTCCGCGCGCTATATCAAGTGCAAGGTTGCTTTTGACCAGATCGTCGACGGCAAGATGAAGGAGTGCCGCCGCGACTACGCGGGCTTTGAGGCACAAATGATCCAGCATATGATCGACCACTGCCAAGGTAAACTTGTCTAGGGTGACTACAGCACCGCACTTCGTCTCTTTTGGCCCGGGCGTGACGTTATTGTCATGTCCGGGCTTTTGTGTTTAGCGCCTTTTTGTTTGGAGACAATGAAATTAGCAAGAACGTAAAGCTAGGAGGCGCCATGTGTACGAGCATTCGATTTACCGATAATTCTGGTCACATGTATCTGGGCCGCAATCTCGACTGGAGCTTTGACTACGGCCAACAGGTTCGCGTGATGCCGCGCGGGTTCCACATTCCGTATTCGTTTATCGACGACGCGACAGCGGCACACGCGGTGATCGGTATGTGCATCGATTACAAGAACTACCCTATGTTCTTCGATTGCGGCAACGATGCGGGCCTCGCCGTGGCGGGCCTCAATTTCCCGGGTTATGCCGAGTATGCCGAGGGGCCGGTTGATGGAAAGACCAATATCGCGGCCTATGAGTTTCCCCTGTGGGTGGCAGCGACGTTCTCGACGGTCGATGAGGTCGAGGCCGCGCTGCGCGACACGGTGATTGTTGCCAAATCTGCAGGAGAGGGGCTGGGCGTGTCGCTGCTTCATTGGATTATCGGCGACAGCCAGCGCGGCATCGTGGTCGAGATGATGGCTGACGGCCTGCATGTATACGACGATCCGGTCGACACCCTTGCCAACCAGCCGACCTTCCCGTGGCACATGGAAAACCTCCGCACCTATATCACCGCCACAAGCGATTTTCCGCAGACGGCGACATGGCGTGGCGCCGAGCTCAAGCCCTATGGCGCGGGTGCCGGCATGCGCGGCATTCCGGGTGACTGCTATTCGCCGAGCCGTTTTGTAAAGGCGGCGTACCTCAATGCCAATTACCCGCAAAAGGAGAGCGAGACCGAAAACGTCGTCCGCATGTTCCGCTCGCTCGAGGGCGTGGTGATGATCGAGGGGGCGTCCAGGATGGGCGATGGCAAGTTCGAGAAGACTATCTACACCGGATGCTTTAGCGCGCGCACGGGCAATTATTACTACGCGATGTATGGGGATCCGTCGATTCGCTACGTGAGCCTGATGGATGCCGAGGGCGCGAGCCCCGATAGGCTCGTGGTTCCCGAGCCGCGTCGTTCGTAGCTCACCGGTCCGTTGCGACATAAAACGGCTCCGCACCTTTTATGAGATGCGGAGCCGTTGTCGTCAATGGCTGGTGGCGTGTTAGAAGTTGGCGTCGTTGAGCTGGGTGCTCTCGAGTCCGTCGAGTTGCTGTTGCTCGGGCGTATCGGCGACGCTCTCGAGCAGCTCGGTGGGGTCGACGTTCATGCTCTTGCCGGCCTCGTTGCCGTTGACCAGGTCGTCCGAGAAGATGTCGACTTCCATTTCCTCGGCCTCTTCGATCAGGATCTCGAGCGGCACCTGGGTGCGAATGAGTTTGACTGCCGGACGCATGCGGGCAAAGAGCGGTACGTACTCAATGATGATGGCCGAGTTCTCAAGACCGTACCAACGCGCCGGGCTTCCGCAGGCGCGGCGGACGGCGTACTTGATGGCCATGACGCGATGGTCGTTGCGGTTGATGTCTGTTTCGGGGGCAAGCATCTTGCGCAGCATGCAAAAACGGAAGTCGCCCACGTTGCCGCGTGTCTCGTAGATGGAGTAGGTGTGATGTTGCGGCGGCAACTCACCCGATGCCATCAGGTCGCCAACGATCTGGCGCAGGTAGGCGTTGATGCGCTGATTGACCTTAAAGCCCAGGTCCAAGCGCACGCGGAACAAAAAGTCCGTGCCAAAGGTCTCGACGGAATACTCGTGCGTATAGGGCTCGTCGGTAACGTGCACGTTGATGAACCAATATGCCTTGGCGCGCTTGGGGTGCTTGTCCAGGATGGAATAGAGCACGTCGCGGTCGAGCGTGAGCGGATCGGGGCTGTTGGTGAGGAACACCAGATTGTCGGCGAGCACGGGGTAGGTCTCGTCATTGCGCAGGCGATTGAGCTGGTCGATGTACTTGGAGACGGGCAGCAGGATCGTTTGCGTGCGCTCGATGGCGGTGCCGCGGCGCCACACATACATAAGGCCAAACAGCAGCGCGGCCAGGAAGATCATGACGTAGCCGCCGTCAAAGAACATAGTGAGGCACGAAGCGAAGAAGCACAGCTCAATGGCACCAAAGAGCAGGGCGAAGACGCAGGCACCCAGCTTGTGCTTGAGGATGCCGGCGATATAGCTCGTCAGCAGTGTGGTGGTCATGAGCATGGTCACGGTGATGGCGAGGCCATAGGCGCTTTCCATGCGCTCAGAGTTCTGGAATAGCAGCACGATGAAGATGCAGCCGACCCACATGATGTTGTTGACGAGCGGAATATAGAGCTGGCCCTTGGTGTCGCTGGGGTAGTGGATGCGCAGATGCGGCATAAGGTTGAGACGCGTGGCCTCGGATACCAGCGAGAACGAGCCGGTGATGAGCGCCTGCGAGGCGATGATGGCCGCCACGGCCGAAAGCACGATGGCAAGGGGGCGCAGGGGCTCGGGAAGCATCATGTAGAACGGGTTGACGATGTCCATCGCGAGCATCTGGGGATTGGAGTTGTTGGCGAGCAGCCAAGCGCCCTGACCCAGATAGTTAAGGATGAGCGCCGCCTTTACGAACGGCCAGGATGCGTAAATGTTAGCCTTGCCCACGTGACCCATGTCCGAATAGAGCGCCTCGGCGCCGGTCGTCGACAGAAAGACAAAGCCGAGCACCATGATGCCCGAGTGGTTGATGGGCGAGAACAGGAACATGATGCCGCGGATGGGGTTGAGTGCGCGCAAGATGGACAGGTTGTCGAGCATGTTGAACAAGCCGGCGCCCGCCAGGAACAGGAACCATAGCGTCATGAGCGGACCGAAGAGCTTGCCGATTGACGAGGTGCCGGCGCGCTGCATGGCAAACAGACCGCAGATAATGATGATGGTAATGATGATGACGTTGGTCTGGCCGTCGCCCAGCAGCGCATGGCCCCATTCGATGGTGCGCAGACCCTCGATGGCCGTGGTAACCGTGACGGCGGGGGTGAGGATGCCGTCGGCAAGCAGTGCCGCACCGCCGATCATGGCGGGGAGAATCAGCCACGGCGCCACCTTGCGAACGAGGCTGAACAGGGCGAAGATGCCGCCTTCGTTGTGGTTGTCGGCCTTCATGGCAATTACCACGTACTTGACCGTGGTCACGAGCGTCATGGTCCAGATGACGAGCGAGAGCGCGCCCAGGATCATGTCCTCACTGACGGTGCCGATGCCGCCGTTGTTGGCGACGATTGATTTCATGGTGTACATGGGGCTCGTGCCGATGTCACCATAGACGACGCCGAGCGTAACGAGCAGCATGCCAGCGGAGAGGGGAATGGCTCCATGCCCGCCTTGACTACGCTGGTCTTGGAGGCTTGCCTCCGGCTTGTTGTGTGCCACGTGGACTCCCTTGGACATCTGGCCTCTGCCACGAGCAGTAGACCTTTATGCCATCTTTATACATACAAGAGCAGTTTGGCACATCGGGGTGTTTTAGACAATAATCCCCATCTGGGGATTATTCACGTACGCAGGTAGCATTTCAAAGCAGGGGCATATCCGCTGAATGGCTTGCTGCAATGTGATAACCGCGGACGCGCCCCTGCTTCGAAACAGAAGAGGGGCTTTTAAGCGCGTGCTGTCTGGGCGATGCCAGCCTTGGCGTTTGCGCGTTTGCCGGCGAGTTCGCAAAAGATCGCGCCGCCGATGATAAGCACGGCGCCCATCAGACGGACCGGTGTTATGGCTTCGCCCAAAAGGACGGCCGAGAACACGACCGCCGAAAGCGGCTCGAGGTAGCCGACGACGGCGACGGTCTGGACGGGCAGTTTGGCGACGGCGCTAAAGTAGAGCAGGCAGCCGATGCCGGTGTTGACGACGCCGAGCATGACGACGGCGCGCCAATCAATACTGGCGGCGACGCCGGCGGACAGGAATGAGGGGGCGCCCTGTGTGAGGAGCGTAAGGATCAGCGCGGTCAAAAAGGCGGCGCTCACCTGGAGCGCGGAGTTCTCGAGGCCCTCGATGTGCGGCGCACCCTTGCTGGCGATGACCATCAATGCATAGCAGAAGGCCGAGGCGATGCCGCACACGATGCCTGTGATGGGCATATTGCCGCCGAGGCCTTGGGCCGCGATGAGGAAGGCGCCGCAGGCGACAGCTATGAAGCCGGCGATTTTGCCACCGGTCAATTTTTCGCCAAAGATAAACGGCGAGAGGGCCATGACGATGATGGGCCCGCAGTAGTACAGCAGCGAGGAAACGCCGACGCCGATTGTCTGATAAGCGCGGAACAGAAAAATCCAGCTGGCGCCCAGCGCGGCTCCCGAAAGGAGGAGGGCTGCGGCTTCGCGGGGGCGAGATGGCGCCTGCAACTTATGGCGTTGGGTGATGGCGAGGACGGTGACAAGCGAGAGTGCGCCCAAAAACGTGCGCAGGAGCACGATATCGGAGCTCGGCAGCGCGATGGCAGCGGCGATGATGCCGTTGGAGCCAAACAATAGCAATGCTGCTAAGTACGTAAACAGTCCGTTGTTCATGCGCTGACATCCCCTCTATATCCGAGCATATTCACTATGGGTGAACTGGCTTTAGAAGAAAAGCGAATATAATGCATGGAAAACATGACAAAAGCTCATGCAAGGGTGGGGACGTGCCGTGGAGACCAATATCCAAAAGATGCAGGTGCTGCTCGAGACGGTGCGCGCCGGCAGTTTTACACGCGCCGCAGAGCGGCTGAGCTATTCGCAGTCGGGCGTGAGCCGCATGGTGGGCGATCTTGAGGCCGACTGGGGTTTTAAGGTGCTTGATCGCAGCCGCGAGGGCGTGGTGCTTTCTGCCGACGGGCGGCAGGTCATGCCGGCAGTCGAGGCGTTATGCGAAGAGTTTGGCCGCCTGCAGCGACGCGTGGACGAGATGCGTGGGCTCATGCGCGGCAAAATCTGCATCGGTACGTTTTCGAGTGTGGCGACCCATGTGCTGCCGCCGGTGATTGCGCGGTTTCGTGCCGATTATCCAGATGTCGATTACGAGCTGCTGATGGGTGATTACTCCGAGATCGAGCAATGGGTGGCGGAAGGCCGCTGCGACCTGGGCTTTATTCCGCGCGAGCCACGCGGTGCCGGCATGGCGTCGCGGTCGTTGGTTCAAGACGAGCTGATGGCCGTGGTGCCAGCGGACTCCTCGCTTGCCACCGCGGAGGTCGTCTCTCTTGCCGATTTGGCCAACGCGCAGTTTATTCTGCTAGAACGGGGTAGCGACGACGAGATTACGCCGCTGTTTCGCCGCGCGGGCCTGGCGGTACGCTCTAAGCTGTCAACCTGGGATGACTATGCGATTATGGCCATGGTCGAGGACGGCCTGGGCGTGAGCATTCTTCCGGCGCTCATCTTGCGCCGCTGCCAGTTCGATGTTGCCGTGCGCCCGCTCGAGGGACATCCTCATCGGCAGATCAACGCCATATACCGCACCGCCGATGTTTCGCTTGCCGCTGTTCGATTCCTTGAATACCTCTAAACGTGTACACGTCATTGTCCGCTTTGGGCAAATCTCGGAGTTCGGTACATTTTCTTATGAAATTGAACTTGCGAATGAGGTACGGCGCTATACTGCTGCCTAAATTGAACTCAGGTTCAATTTGTGTTCTATAAATTGAACTTTGCCAGCAAGGAGGTTCTAGTGGCCCAAGAGACGTTTAGCGATCGCCTGCGACAGACCATGTCCGATTGCGACGTTCGCCAGTCGGACGTAATCCGCGCTTCGGAGATGCTCGGCAAAAAACTCGGCAAGAGTCAGATGAGCCAATATGTGAGTGGCAAGACGATTCCGCGGCGCGATGTGGCAGAGCTGCTCGCCCGCATTTTGGAGGTCGATGTTTCCTGGCTGCTTGCCGGTGACGCCGATCAAGGCGAGGCATCATCGCCTCGCAACGATTCCAAGCCCGAACCCCATCCCTCAGCTCAAATTCCAAGGAGCACCACCATGCGTACTTTTTCTAAATCCACCAAGCTTGATAACGTCCTGTATGACGTGCGCGGTCCCGTCGTCGACGAGGCTGCCCGCATGGAGGACGAGGGCGAGCGCATCCTCAAGCTCAACATCGGTAATCCGGCGCCCTTTGGTTTCCGCACGCCCGATGAGGTCATTAAGGATATGCGTCAGCAGCTGCCCGACTGCGAAGGCTATTCCAACTCGCGCGGTCTGTTCTCCGCGCGCAAGGCGATTATGCAGTACTCGCAGATCAAGGGTCTGCCCAATGTTCAGATGGAGCACATCTACACGGGCAACGGCGTTTCCGAGCTCATTCAGCTTTCGATGAACGCGCTGCTCGACAATGGCGACGAGATTCTGATCCCCAGCCCCGACTATCCGCTCTGGACGGCGTGTGCGACTCTTGCCGGTGGTCATCCCGTGCACTATCTGTGCGATGAGCAGGCCGATTGGTATCCCGACCTGGAGGATATGGAGTCCAAGATCACGAGCGCGACCAAAGCCCTCGTCATCATCAACCCCAACAACCCCACGGGTTCCGTCTATCCGCGCGAGGTGCTCGAGGGCATCGTCGAGGTTGCACGCAGGCATCAGCTGATGATCTTTGCCGATGAGATCTACGACCGCCTGTGCATGGACGGCTACGAGCACGTCTCGATTGCCTCGCTCGCTCCCGATCTGCCCTGCGTCACCTTTAGCGGCCTTTCCAAGTCGCACATGATCGCGGGCTATCGTATTGGCTGGATGGTGCTTTCGGGCAACCAGCGCTGCATGAGCGACTTCATCATGGGCGTCAACATGCTCTCGAACATGCGCCTGTGCTCCAACGTGCCGGCCCAGTCGATCGTCCAGACGGCGCTCGGCGGCCATCAGTCGGTCAACGACTACATCCGTCCCGGCGGCCGTGTCTACGAGCAGCGCAACTTTGTGTATGAGGCGCTCAACAAGATTGACGGCATCTCGGTGGTTAAGCCGCGTGCGGCGTTCTACATCTTCCCCAAGATGGATGTTAAAAAGTTCAACATCACCGATGACGAACAGTTCGCCCTCGACCTGCTGCACGAGAAGAAGATCCTGATCACGCGCGGCGGCGGCTTTAACTGGGCCGAGCCCGACCACTTCCGCATCGTGTATCTGCCGCGCATGGAAGTGCTCAAAGAGTCGCTCGAAGACCTCGCCGACTTCTTCGATCACTACCGCCAGAACTAGTGGGATAGAAGCTCCGCACTATGAAAAGCTCCCTGCAGTTGTTTTGCTGCGGGGAGCTTTCTTGAATCGGCGGAACTAGATCACGATCCCGTTGCAGTGGTCGATTTCGTGCTGGATGATCTCGGCGGTGTAGCCCGAGAAGTTTTTGATGCGGTGGACGAAGTTCTCGTCCAAATATTCAACCTTAATGCGGCGATAGCGGGTGCAGGGACGCTCTCCGACGAGCGAAAGGCATCCTTCGCTCGTCTGGTAGGCGTTGACCTGCTCAAGAATTTGCGGGTTGTACATGAGCAGCGCCCTGTTGCCGTCTTTTACGCAGATGATGCGTTTGCGCACGCCGATCATGTTGGCGGCGAGGCCCACGCACTCGCGCTCATGCTCGTGGAGTGTATCCAGGAGATCCTGCCCGGTCGCGGCATCGTCGGGTCCTGCGTCTTCGGAAGGCAGACGCAAAAAGAACTCGGATTTCATGATGGGCTTGATCATGGCGGGCTCCTTAAGGTGGACACGTTTGGTTCAGGCCATGATACCGCGACATGTCGCATTAATGTGTGCACATAGATTCTGCAGCTAGATTAGCGGGCGACACCATAAACTAATGGACGTTTTGCCGAGAGGCATGAATGTTTAAAGCGCAAAGAGTGCGCGACGGGCCCCGCGAATGGGGCGATGATGCCCGAGAGGGCCAAGAAGGAGTCTCATGTCCGAGAACGAAGAGATCATGAACGAGACCGAGAACGAGACCATGGCTGCCGAGGTTGAGGCAGTCGAGACCGTGGAGACCGAAGCTGCCGAGGTTGAGGCTGCTGACGAGGTTTCCGCCGAGGAGGAGGCCGAGGTTGCCGAGGCCGCCGTTGATTACGATGACGAAGAGCTGATGGACAAGATGCAGAAGGCCGCCCGCCTGCTGCGCAGCCGTCGCTTTGCTATTTCCAAGGAGGAGGAGGCCAAGGCCGAGCGCATGGCGAACATCGAGCGCGCTATCAAGCTTCTTGACCTCAAGCCCAAGATGGAGCAGAAGGAAATGTCCGACCTGCTGGGCATGCGCCTTCGTGAGCTCGATGGCCTGATGGCCGAGGCCGAGGCTGCCGATCTGGTCGGCCGCATCGACGACGCCGAGGGCGATATGCGCAAGATCGTCGTCTTCGCTGCCGAGGATGCCGCCGAGGGCCTGGTCGAGCTTGCCAACAAGAAGGAGAAGCTCCTGCCCGAGCTTTCTTACGAGGAGGCCACCGAGCTGATGGCCGCTCTCGATAAGGTTATCGCTCCGCTCGTCGCCATGGGCCTGGACGAGGATCGCGGTCCTCGCGGCGGCCGTGACGACCGTGGTGGCCGTGGCGGCGACCGTGGCGGTCGCGGCGGCTTTGGCGATCGCGGTGGCCGTGGTGGCGATCGCGGTGGCCGTGGCGGCTTTGGTGACCGTGGCGGCGACCGTGGCGGTCGCGGCGGCTTTGGCGGCAACCGTGGTGGCTATGGCGACCGCGGCGGCAACCGTGGCGGCTTTGGCGGCAACCGCGGTAACGACCGTGGCGGTCGCGGTGGCGATCGTGGCGGCCGCAACGGTGGCGGCTTCCGCGGCAACCGTTTTTAGTTGGGTTACGCGGTTTTACCAAACCGCGTA
>JAXIYS010000024.1:0-9813 GCA_036304385.1 Collinsella sp.
GTTGTGGATGATGCCGAGCTGTTTGGCAATGCCGAGGATCAGCGTGCGTACGAGGACTTTTGCGCCAATCAGGAGGCGGTCGAGAAGTTCACGCTCGACAAGCCCGCGCTTGTCTGCCGTTGGCGCATGTCCAACAAAAAGGTGCCCATGCTCAACCGCCACATCCGCGCACTGTCCGAGCGCCTGGTGCAGGGCGAGCCGCTTACCCATAACATGCTCAGCTGGGCCAAACAGCACGTTGAGTGGTCGCTTGCCGAGGGCGATTACACCGCACATGACGGCGTGCTCATGCTGGTGATCGACGTCAACGGCAACGCCGCCATGACGGTGGGGGAGTACGAGCCGCTCGCCGATACGTCGGCCAAGGCGCTGCGCGCCCGCTCCGCAGAGGCCCGCTCCGAGGCCGACGAAACCGGCGTGGCGCCCGAGCTGCTCGCCGCCGTCGATAACGGCGAGCTGGCCTTTGTGGCGCCAGCGGACGAGTGCCTGTGCGGCACGGCGACGCTCATTGAGCAGCTGGCCCAGACCAAGGGCATCCCGGTCACGCGCGTAGACATTCCCGCGCAGCTCAAGGGTGCGCTGTTTCTGGTGAGCGACGAGCACGGCGTGGTTCCCGCCACCGACGGTGACGCCGCCGAGGCCGACGCCGCCACGGTCGCCTTCTTCGCCGACGGCTACGAAAAGCTTCGCGCCCGCCGCTAAATGATTTTTCTGGGACGGGGATTTAATAATCATTTTGATCCCCGTCACCGCTGCGAGTGCGAGGCGAGCCAAACGCCCCCCCCGCTCGCGAACAGTTCTGTCACCTTGGTGACGCGCGAGGCGCATACCTGCGGCTCCGCAGCCATAATGGTGGCAAGACAACCAAGAGGGGAGCGGAATCCATGGCGCTGATCTATATCGTTGAGGACGACGAGCCCATTCGTCGCGAGCTTGCCGATATCCTTGCGCGTGCCGGTTTTGAGGTTGAGGCATGCGAATCGTTTGAGCATGTCTCGCGCGATATTCTCGCCGCCGCGCCCGACCTGGTGCTGCTCGACCTCACGCTTCCCGTCAAGGACGGCCAGCATATCTGCCACGAGGTTCGCCGCGAATCCGAGGTCCCCATCATCGTCCTCACGTCGCGCACGACCGAGATCGACGAGGTCATGGCCATGACGCTCGGCGCGGACGACTTTGTTCCCAAGCCCTACAGCGCCCGTGTGCTCGTGGCGCGCATCAATGCCTTGCTGCGTCGCACCGCGGCGGCGGGCGAGCGCAGCACGCTCGTCCACAAGGGACTGGAGCTCGACCTCGCACGCTCCATGGTCACCAACACGCAAACGGGCACCAGCACCGAGCTCACCAAAAACGAGCTGCGTATTCTCTCGCTGCTTCTGAGCCGCGCGGGCAAGATCGTTTCGCGCTCGGCCATCATGCAGGACCTGTGGGACTCCGACGCCTTCGTGGACGACAATACGCTCACCGTCAACATCAACCGCCTGCGCACCACGCTCGAAAAAATCGGCATCAAGGGGTATTTGACGACGCACCGCGGCCAAGGCTATTCGGTCTAGGGGCCGGCTATGTCGTTTGCCAAGTTCTTTAAAGACGCGCTGCTTCCCGTCGCCGTGTGGACGTGCGGCGTGCTGCTGAGCTGCTTTGTGCTGACGGTCGCCGGCGCACCCGTTTCTATCGTGGTCGTGGCGGTCGGCGTGTCCTTTATCTTCGGTATGCTCGGCATCGTGATCGAGTACGCGCGTCGTCGCCGTTTTCTGCGTCAGTTGGAGCGCACGGCTGAGGAGCTCGAGAGTCCCGCATGGGTGCAGGAGATGGTGCAATGCCCGACCTATGCCGAGGGCGAGCTCGAGTACGAGGTCTTGCGCCGGGTGGGCAAAGCTGCCTGCGACGAGGTTGCCGAAGGCCGGCGCCAGACCGATGACTATCGCGACTATATCGAGAGCTGGGTCCACGAGGCCAAGCTGCCCTTGGCGGCGGCCCATCTAATTTTGGAAAACCTGGACGGCAGCGAAGACGATCTGTCGCGCGTAGACGACCTCGGTCGCGAGCTTGCCCGCGTGGAGCGCTATATCGACCAGGCGCTGTACTACGCACGCTCGGAAGTCGTGGAGCGCGACTACTTGATTCGTCGCTGGGATCTTAAGACCTTGGTGACGGGCGCGATTAAGGCCAACGCGCGCGAGCTCATCGCGGCGCATGTGGCCCCGGTGTGCGAGAACCTCGACTTCGAGGTCTTTACCGACGAGAAGTGGCTCGAGTTTATTCTGGGCCAGCTCATTCAGAACAGCATTAAATACGCGCGCGAGGACGGCGCAAAGATCGTGTTTTCGGGCGCGTTGCTGGACGAGGGCCTGGCAAGCGAGCGCATCGAGCTTACCGTCGCGGACAACGGCTGCGGCGTGTGTGCGGCAGACCTGCCGCGCGTGTTCGAGAAGGGTTTTACCGGCGACAACGGCCGCGCCACCAAGCGCGCAACGGGCATCGGCCTCTACCTGGTGGCACGCCTGTGCTCCAAGATGGGCATTGACGTCACCGCGGCATCCGAGCCCGGCGAAGGCTTCGTCGTCACGTTTGCCTTCTCAACCAACAAGTTCCAATACTTTGAGTAGTCAGCCCGTATGGCGTAGCCGTTCAGGATCTTCCCATGTAAGAAGAAATCAGGCTTTTCAGCAGCTATATTCCTGAACGGGAACATTGCTAATGTAGTCAACACTATATTCCCGTACATGAACATAGTGCTACAGTTTTATACTAAGTTCACGGACAGGAATATAGCTGGAGGCGTCATGAGAACGGTGACAACGATTAAAAAGCTGGATGGGCGCATCAAGCTCAAACCGTCGGAAGTCGCTTTCTCGGAGCGCACGGTTTTCGATCCCGCCGAGATGGGGAAGGCCCTTAGGCTCAGAAGGCGTGAACTCGGCTTGACTCAACGTGACGTCGCGACTATGACGGGTCGCAGCCTTCGTGTGATTGGTGATATCGAACGGGGGCGGACAACGGTCGAAATTGGTGTCATTTTCGATTACGCCTCCATCGTGGATGTTGATTTTATTCTGAAGGTGAGGGGGAAGTAATGGATGGCACGCTGTTCGTTCACCGTGAGTTTAATGGGTCTTACCAGCCGGTTGGCATATTGGAGGAAAATGCGGGGTTTCCGATATTCACCTATAGCCCCAAATATCTCGAGAGCGGTGATGCGGCGCCGATTTCGATCTCGCTGCCGTTGTCGGCCGAGACATTTAGTCCGGACGCAACGGGTTCCTTTTTCTCCGGCATCATTCCGGAGGGGCAGCTCAACAGGGACCTTGAGAAAAGGGCGCGAGCGGAACGCGGAGATTACTTTAAGGTGCTCGATTTGGTCCGCGACGAACCTGTCGGCGCTCTGGTTTTGACGCGAGAGCCTTCGGCCGACGGTCTCGAAATGGGCTATGAAGAGATAGATGCGGAACAGCTAAGCGGACTGGCATACGCACCGGCGGAGATTGCTTTTGATTTAACGCTAGAGAGTCGAATCTCCCTTGCAGGTGCTCAGGCGAAGGTCGGTCTCTACCATACGGGTGATGACCCATGTGGTGGATGGTACCTGCCTCATGGAGCGGCCCCATCCACACACATTCTCAAGGCAGGGTCGAAAACGTTCCCGGGCGAGACAGTGTGCGAAGCGATGTGCGTGAGAGCCGCCTCTCTGATGGACCTATCGGCCGAAGAGTGCTTTCTTATCCGAGTTGAGGATGCCGAGCCAATTATCGCCGTGAAACGATTTGACCGAGTAACGCCTGATACCGGACGCTCGGTTGACGGATTGCCAATTCCATACCGTTTGCACCAGGAAGATGTTTGTCAGGCCAAGGGCATCTCGCGTGAGCTTAAATATGAGCCGACGGGCGTCAATTACCTGGGGCTTATCGTCGATGCGGTGCGAAGGGCGTCGACGAATCAAATGGAGGACAGGTTCCTTGTCGGCTATAACCAGCTGTTCGACTATGCCGTAGGTAACTGTGATAACCATCTAAAGAACTGGTCGCTCGTATGGGACGAAAGTTGGAAGCAGGTGAGGTTGGCGCCGCTCTATGACGTGCTGTCCACAACGGTTTACCCCAGTCTCGTTCGTGAGATGGGCGTCTCGTTTGGTGGGAGCCGCAAGATTGACGACGTAACGCGTGGGTCGGTGATGAGCCAAATGATTGAGGCGGGTTTGCCCGGGGGAATTGTCGCCGGAATGATTGCTGATACCTGCAATGAGGTTCCAGACGCGCTAAGAGACGCGGCGCGCGGTCTCAAAGAAGAGGGTTTTCCCGAGGCGGAGGTAATGTTCGAGAAGATCATTCCAGAAGTGCAAGCTCGTTTAAGCAGGATCGCCTTATAACAAAAACGTGCCGCCCAAACAAAACGTGCCGCCCCAAACGGGGCGGCACGCCATTCCTCTATTCAGATAACTCACTGAAGTACGGTGACGAAGGCGCAAGGCCGGAAGGGGTTATCAAAGCCGACATCCCGCAGCCGCGAAGCGGCGAGGACGTCGGCGTGATAACCCCGCAGGCCTTGCGCCGGCGGGAAGGAACCTATTTCACGACCAAGATGTCGCAGTCGGTGTTGCGCAGCAGGAACGTCGAAATTGAACCCAGGAGTGCATACTTGATCGAGGACAGGCCACGAGCGCCGCAGAGCACCAGGTCGGGCTTGACCACGTCGAGCATCTCGTCTTTGAGCGTCTCGCGAATGCGGCCGGCGCGAATCATGACCTCGACCTCGGGAATGTCGGGATTGGCCTTGGCCTCTTCGAGCTGCTTGGCGATGGAGTTCTTAAATGCCTCCTCTAGGCCGTTGACCAGATCGACTGGATATGAACCGGCGCTCTCGAGTGCCGTGGAATCGATAACGTGGCCGATAATCAGCTTGGCGCCGTTGTTCGCGGCGACCTTGATGGCGCGTGCGAGCACATAATCCTGCTGCTCAGTACCGTCGAGTGAAACAAATACCTTGGTGTAGCCCTCGTTCATGGTTTCCTCCTTGGTCTATCGCACGGGCGTGGGGCTCGTGCATCGGGCGGGCGCGGATGCGTGGCCGCTGGACACTTTATCTTGTTGCAGTTATACCCAAGGATTTGGGTTTGACCGCTCGCAATTCTGTGAACGGGCGAGTTTTTTGGTAAGGGTAGGCGCAGGCGCGCCGTCAACGGTTGATAATGGGACATCGCCCGCACCGTCCGCAGAACAATATCGGCGGGTGTCTAACGAGGGGGTCCCTTTGGATATCATCGAGCTTCTAAAATCTGCCTTCATGGGCCTGGTCGAGGGCATCACCGAATGGCTGCCTGTTTCGTCGACCGGTCACATGATCTTGGTGGACGAGTTCGTCAAGATGAACGTGAGCGAGACGTTCTGGAATATGTTTCTGGTCGTGATTCAGCTTGGCGCCATTTTGGCCGTCTGCGTCCTGTTCTTCTACGACCTTAATCCGTTTTCTCCCAGCAAGGGCAAGGAGGGCCGTCGTGACACCTGGGTGTTGTGGGGCAAGATTGTGCTTGGCTGCATTCCCGCCGCGGCGATCGGTCTGCCGCTCAACGACTGGATGGAGGAGCATTTCTATAATGCTCCCGTCGTGGCGCTGGCGCTCATTGTGTACGGCGTGCTGTTTATCGTGATCGAGAACTGGCGCGCGAACAAGCGCGACCAGGCTGCTCTTGCCGGTTCGTTTGGTTCGCGTGCCGTGGTGGTGGGCGGACGCCCCGCCGGCGCGCATTTTGCCGCGCCCGCTGCGGCTGCCGCTTCAGACGATGACGATAACCTTGACTTTGGCTCCATCACTACGCTCGAGGATCTGAGCTGGAAGACCGCGCTGGGTATCGGTTGCTTCCAGGTGCTTTCGCTGATTCCGGGCACATCGCGCTCCGGCTCCACCATCATCGGCGGCCTGCTACTGGGCTGCACGCGCTCGGTGGCGTCTAAGTTCACGTTCTTCCTAGCCATTCCCGTCATGTTTGGTGCGAGTGCGCTCAAGCTGGTCAAGTACTTTATTAAGGGCGGCACGTTCGGCACCAACGAAATCGCCATCCTGGGCGTGGGCTGCGTCGTCGCCTTTGTGGTGTCGTTCATTGCCATCAAGTGGCTTATGGGCTTCGTGCGCCGTCACGACTTCAAGTGCTTCGGCGTCTACCGCATCATCCTGGGCATCGTGGTGCTCGCGTACTTCTTTGTCCTGGAGCCTATGCTCGGCCTGTAACTTGGTTGACGCTGCGCGGCGACCAGAGCGACAACTTGTCATTCAAAGGGGGTGGCATGACCAAAAGGTCTATGCCGCCCCCTTTTCATGCCAATTTGTTCGCTCTGGCCGCCGCTCGCTGCTGCTGCCATGACATCGGCGGTTTCGTGATTGTCAATAGATTGGTGCAAAGCAACCTGACCCCAATGCACCAAATTCGCTGGGGCGGGCCTGACGGTGGCGCACGGAGTCGTGGTGTGATTTGCGTCGGTGTCCGCGCGGCTCGGTATACTGGTACGGCTCAAACTATGGCGCCGCCCGCAGGCGCGCCGTCCGTCAGATGAGGAGTCGCCCATGACCCAGCCCCTGCCCTGGGAAAAGAACGCCGCGGTACCCGTACCGCCCGCGCCGGAACCCGAGCTCGTTCCGCTCGACATCTACGACGCTCCCGCGCCGGCGCCCAAGCCCGCCAAACCGCTCGTCGACATCGACAGCCTTAATCCCGCCCAGCGCGAGGCGGTCCTGTCCACCGAGGGCCCGTTGCTGGTGCTCGCCGGCGCCGGCTCGGGCAAGACCCGCGTCTTG
This sequence comes from Collinsella sp., assembly GCA_036304385.1. GTDB lineage: Bacteria > Actinomycetota > Coriobacteriia > Coriobacteriales > Coriobacteriaceae > Collinsella. The sequence goes on from JAXIYS010000024.1 coordinate 6,790, forward strand.
ACCTTCCGCATCGCACATATGCTCGGCGACCTGGGTGTTAAGCCTTGGCAGGTTCTTGCCATTACGTTTACCAACAAGGCCGCGGCAGAGATGCGCGAGCGTCTGGCGGCACTCATTCCCAGCGGCACCCGTGGCATGTGGGTGTGCACCTTCCATGCTATGTGCGTGCGCATGCTGCGCGAGGACGCCGACCTGTTGGGCTACACCGGCCAGTTCACCATCTACGATGACGATGACTCAAAGCGCATGGTGCGCGACATTATGCAGGCGCTCGGCATCGAGCAAAAGCAGTTTCCCATCAACATGATCCGCAGCAAGATTAGCTCGGCCAAAAACGCCATGATCGGCCCCGAGGACATGCTCAAGAGCGCCGATAGCCCCAACGACAAAAAGGCCGCGCAGGTCTACCTAGAGCTGGAGCGCCGCCTGCGCGCCGCCAATGCGATGGACTTTGACGACCTGCTCGTGCGCGCGCTCGAGCTGCTGCGCACCCGTCCCGAGGTGCTCGATAAGTACCAAGAGCGCTTCCGCTACATTAGCGTCGATGAGTATCAGGACACCAACCACGTCCAGTACGAGATCGCCAACCTACTGGCCGCCAAGTACCAAAACCTCATGGTCGTAGGCGACGATGACCAGTCCATTTATAGCTGGCGCGGCGCCGACATCACCAACATCCTGGACTTTGAGAAGGACTTTAAAAACTGCAAGACCGTCAAGCTGGAGCAGAACTATCGTTCTACGGGTCACATCCTGAGCGCCGCGAATGCCGTGGTGCGTCACAACTCGCAGCGCAAGGACAAGCGCCTGTTTACGGCCGAGGGCGATGGCGAGAAGATCCAGGCCTTCCAGGCGAGCGACGAGCGCGACGAGGGCCGCTGGATTGCCGGCGAGATCGAGAAACTGCACGCCAAAGGCACGAGCTACGACGATATCGCCGTGTTCTACCGCACCAACGCCCAGTCGCGTATCCTCGAAGATATGTTCCTGCGCGCGGGCGTGCCCTACAAGATCGTGGGCGGCACGCGATTCTTCGACCGTGCCGAGATCCGCGACGTCATGGCCTACCTCAAGATGATCGTGAACCCGGCAGACGAGATGAGCGTCAAGCGCGTCATCAACACACCGCGCCGTGGCATCGGCTCCACCTCGATCCAAAAAATCGAGCAGCTGGCGCGCGACAACCGTTGCTCGTTCTTCCAGGCTTGCGAGATCGCGTGCGTCGAAACCGGCATGTTTAGCGCCAAGGTCCGCAATGGCCTGTCAAGCTTTGTGTCGCTGGTGCGCGAGGGCCGCCGCATGGACGGCGAGCTCAAGGACGTCGTCGAGATGATCGTCGATAAGACGGGTCTGCTGCAGGCGTTTCGTGCCGAGGGCACCATGGAATCCGAGAGCCGTGCCGAGAACATCCAGGAATTCCTGGGCGTCGCCGCCGAATTTGAAGAGATGCACGAGGATATCGAGGGTACGCTCGAGAGTTTGGAAGAGCTGCGCGCAGCCGGTGTTGCCGACGTGCCTGCCGGCGCCGAGCCCGAGCCCGTCGTGGTGAGCGCGCCCGCGCCCGAACCGGGGCCGTCCGCCCCGGCATCCTCGTTTGAGGCGCTCGTCGGCGCCCGTGACGCCGCGGGCTCTAATCCGCTTGATAGCTTGGCCTCTCCGGCGCTGTCTCCGCAGGATGCCCTGGCCGCTGCCATCGCGGGCAACGCGTATGCCGCGCCGACGGAGATGCCGGCGGGTGCCGTGCATGCCGACGAGATCGAGCGCACCTACGGTCCGCTCACCTGTAAGGCGCTGCCGGCACTCATGGAGTGGCTGGCCCTGCGCTCCGACTTGGATTCTCTGGCCGGCGAGACGCATGCCATCACCATGATGACCATCCACTCCGCCAAGGGCCTGGAGTTCCCGGCGGTGTTCGTCGCCGGCATGGAGGAGGGCATCTTCCCGCACGTGCATGACTTTGGCGGCAGCGATGATCCGGGTAAGCTCGAGGAGGAGCGTCGCCTGGCCTACGTCGCCATCACGCGCGCCCGCAAGCGCCTGTTCCTGACCTATGCGGCCACGCGTCGCACCTACGGATCGACCTCTGCCAACCCGCGCTCGCGCTTCCTCAACGAGATTCCGTTTGAGGATATCGAGTTTAGCGGTATCGGTTCTGCCGGTTTTGAGGGCACGGGCTGGGAGAAGCGCGGCGACCGTCACGGCACCTTTGGCTCGGGCATGGGTTCGGATATGTATGGCGGCAAGGTGTTCGGTTCTCATACGCGCTCGACCGGCGGTTCCGGTTCGCGCGGCGGATCGAGCTTTGACGATTTCTTTGGCGGCAGCAGCTATGGGACCGAGCGCCATCGCGGGGTCTCGCCCGACGCCGGCCGTGTTGCCTCGACCTTTGGCTCGGGCGCACCGCGAGCCAAAAAGCCGTCGTCCAAGGTGTCCCCGACGGTGGAGCGCAAGATCGATCGCGCCAGCGCATCGCAGGACTTTGCCGCGGGCGATACCGTGAGCCATAAGACCTTTGGCACGGGTACCGTGATCTCGGTCGCCGGAGACATGATCGAGGTTCAATTCGAAAAGACCGGCCAGACCAAAAAGCTAATGAAAGGTTTTGCACCGATCGTCAAGCTGTCGTAGTCTCGGCGGACCTGGGCGGGCGTATGGGGCAACATCGCCTGCTCGGGCAGTCCTGCGCAAGACGGAGAGCACATTAAGTGCTCTCCTTTGCGTGCGGAACTCGCGATCGATGTTGCCCCATACGCCCGCCCAGGTCCTTGGGTAACGCTGCTGGCGAACGTCGCTTTGCTCGTTCGCTTTTTGATCTGGAGAGCCGGGTGGGCTGAATACTTAGACATGGCAAGGGGCTCCCCCGTTAAAGAACGGGGGAGCCCCTTGTTGCGTTTTTGATTGTTGTTGCTAGTCGGAGGCTCGCCGGGATGGGATGCGGGGTTTGGTCGATCGCGAGTTCCGCACGAGCCGGAGAGCACTTAATGTGCTCTCCGTGCGAGCAGGACTGTCCGAGCAGGCGACCAA
>JAXIYS010000025.1:0-3445 GCA_036304385.1 Collinsella sp.
GAAGGCCACTTAATGTGGCCTTCGTCTTGCGCAGGACTGTAGAGCAGGGAACTTCGTGCCCCGACGCCCGGGAGGACGTTTCATTTAGAAAGATGGACCGACCGCCGTCAGCGATGGGAGCTACTCCCCCAGCACGGCCTTTTTGGCGGCTGCAGCCATGTTGTCCAGATCTTCCTTGGTGGGGTGATCCTTTGCGGCGACCCAGTTATCGAGCAGCATCTTAAAGCGGACATTGTCGGGATCTTGCTCGAGCATGGCCTCGTAGCGCTGCTTGACCGCGGGGCCCATCTTGCCCTGGCACATTACCCAGCCCACCAGCTCGGCATCCCCAGCCAAATTGGAAGTTACGCGATCAATAATCTGCTGGTAATAGCTCTGATCGGCACCAAAACCGCAGGTACCAAACAGAAAGACGCGCTTGCCGTGCAAGGCGGAGAGCAACGCCGCGACCGAAGGCGTGCATGCGCCCTTGTCGCACCAAAAGCCAACGAGCACTGTGTCGGCCACGCGGGCGCCCTGCGCCTCGAGCGCAACCTGATCTGCATCCGCATCGTCGCTCAACGCCGCGGCATGGACAAACTCAACGCCCGCAGCCTGCAGAGCGCGCTTGATCGCGCCCGAAACCATCCTGGTATTACCGCTCTTGCTGTTAACCACCAAAGAGCACGTCATAGTCACGTTGCCTCGTTTCCCCCAAAACTAAAGCCACTAATGCAATTTATTAGATGAATATCTTAGTACTAACGTGACAGATGTAAACCACCGTCTGTCGATTGGCGACGCAGGCGACATCTTCGGACAGATTTCGAACAGTATGTACTTCGGATTGAAACCGCCGCAGAACGTTTCACGAATGGCCGAAAAACTGTTTCACAAAACGCCGTCAAATTGTGTCACGGAGTGTCGTCAAAATGTTTCACGCGCTGGTAGAACGCTATATAACAAGATCGCTCTATGGGACAAACAAGCCTGATTAATTTGCCCCACGTCTTGCTCACTGGGCGAATTGACTGCGGTAGAGCTCGGCGTAGAAGCCGCCTGCCGCTAGCAGCTCGTCGTGCGTGCCGCACTCGATAATCTGGCCGTCGCGCATCACCAGGATGCAGTCGGCGTTGCGGATGGTGCTCAGGCGATGCGCCACCACAAAGCTCGTACGGCCGGCCATGAGCTCATCAAATGCCGCCTGCACCTGCAGCTCGGTACGCGTATCAATACTCGAAGTCGCCTCGTCCAGCAGCAAGATAGCCGGATCGGTGAGCATGACGCGCGCGATGCACAGCAGCTGTTTTTGACCCTGGCTAAACGTGCCGCCGTCCTCGCCGATCACCGTATCGTAGCCGCCTGGCAGCTGCACGATAAACTTGTGCGCATGCGCGCGCTTGGCGGCTTCAATAACCTGCTCGCGCGTGGCTCCTGGGCAACCATAAGCGATGTTGTCCGCCACCGTACCCTCGAACAGCCATGTGTCCTGCAGCACCATGCCAAAGGCACGGCGCAGGCTCGAGCGCGTGTAATCGCGCGAAGCCTTGCCATCGACCATGATGTGGCCGGCATCGATATCGTAAAAACGCAGCAGCAAATTGATGAGCGTTGTCTTTCCGCAGCCCGTGGGGCCGACCAGGGCAAAGCGCATGCCGGGCTTGGCCTCGATGCAGATATCCTGCAGCAGCTTGCGATCGGGCACGTAGCTAAAGTCCACATGCTCAAGGGTCACCTCACCCTGCGGGGCGGCAAGTTCCACGGCATCCGCCGCATCGGGCTCCTGCTCGCGCGCATCGAGCAGCGCAAACATGCGGCGCGCCGAGGCATACGCGGTCTGGATCTGCGTAATGACGTTGGTGACCTCGTTGAACGGCTTGGTGTACTGGTTGGCGTAGGACAGGAAAATCTGCACGCCGCCCACCGTGAGCGCAGCGGGCACGCCCGCGATCACGCCCACGCAGCCAATCACGGCAACCACGGCGTAGATGATGTTGTTGATGAAGCGCGTACCGGGGTTGGAAAGCGAGCCCATAAACTGTGCGCGTTCACCTGCCGTATAGAGCTCGGCGTTGAGGGCGTCGAAGCGCGCTTGGGCGTTCGGGCCGTAGGCAAACGCATCCACCAGTTTTTGCTCGCCCACATACTCCTCGATATGGCCACCGAGCTGACCTTGAATGCGCTGCTGTGCCGTAAAGCTCTTGTTGGAAAGCTTAGCGATGGCGCCGGCTGCAAAAATGGAAAGCGGCGTGACGAGCACCACCACGAGCGTCATGGTCAGGTTGATGGAGAGCATAAACGCGAGCGTGCCCACAATGGTGATAACGCCGGTAAAGAGTTGCGTGAAGCCCTGCAGCAGACCGTCGCCAACCTGGTCGACATCGTTGACCACGCGGCTCATAAGGTCGCCGTGGGCATGGCTGTCGATAAAGCTGAGCGGCATGCGGCTGAGCTTGTCGCTCGCCTCCACGCGCATGTCGCGCACCGTCTCGTAGGACAGGCGGTTAACGCAGTAGCCCTGCAGCCACTGGAAGGCCGCAGCACCTACGACGACAATCGCGAGCTTGGTGACAAGCGGCAGCAGCGCATCGAAGTCCACCTGTCCGGCGGCGACGATCAGGTCGATGCCTTCGCCGATGAGGATGGGCGTATAGAGTTGCAAGATCACCGAGATGGCGGCGCTCACAAACGACGCCGTAAACGAAATACGGTGCGGACGGACGTAGCCCATCAGGCGGCGGGTCACCGCGCCCACGGGATAGCGCTCAGGGTCGCCAGGCTGGCGTGGGCCGTCGCCCAGGTCGTTGAGCTTGTCGTTGCCGGACACATTGGCCGTCATCGTGGCGACCGAACCGGACGAAGTGTACGGATTCATTTAGCAGCCCTCCCTTGCGCACGTGGATGCCGGGGCAGCCGGGGCGGATGCGGGCGTCGCGCTCCCCTGCTGGCCCTCGAGCTCCTCGCGGCGCAGCTGCGACTGGCAAATCTCGCGATAGAGCTGGCAGGTCGTATACAGATCGTCGTGCGTACCCAGGCCCGCGACCGAGCCGTGGTCGAGCACGCAGATCATGTCGGCATCGCGCACGGTCGAGACGCGCTGGCTCACGATCACCGTGGTCAGCGGGAGTCCGCCCGCGGCGGCCCCGCGTGCGCTGCGCTCGCGGATGGCATGGCGAAGCGCCGCGTCGGTCTTAAAGTCGAGCGCCGAGGCGGAATCGTCCATGATCAGAACCTGCGGCGAGCCCACCAGGGCACGCGCAATGGTCAGGCGCTGGCGCTGACCGCCGCTGAAGTTCTTGCCGCCCGCCTCGACCGGGGCGTCGAGCCCCTGCGGCTTGTTGCGCACGAACTCGCTGGCCTGCGCCATGTCGAGCGCCGCCCAGAGCTCCTCATCGGTTGCCGACTCGTCACGCCAGGTCAGGTTGCTGCGGATGGTGCCGCTCACCAGCGACGCGCGCTGCGGTAC
>JAXIYS010000026.1:0-14696 GCA_036304385.1 Collinsella sp.
GCCAGGGAGATAGTGGACGAGATAGTCGAGAAGCGCGGCCTCAAGAAGGAGTAACATCGGGGCTTGCAGCGACGGACCTCAGGACACTCTTACACCACGTCTGCGCGCGCCACCATCTCGTCCACTATTCCCCATCATTTTGTACAACGAATTACCTGAACGTCATTGACATATGAACATGCACTCATATAATCGAAAGTAAATTATATGAGCGCATGTTCATATGAAAGGATATTGCAATGAGCATCCGCGTTGATGAAACGAAACTCGACATCGAGGCCACCGAACCCGCGATCCCGACCACCTGCTCGCCCGAGGACCTTCCCGACGAGGAGCTTCTCTACGACCTCGCCGACCTGTTCAAGGTCTTCAGCGACACCACGCGCATCAAGATCCTCTATGCCCTCATGGGCCGCGAGCTCTGCGTGGCAGACATCGCCGAAGCGACCGAAACCTCGCAGTCCGCGGTGTCGCACCAGCTGCGCACACTCAAGCAGTCGCACCTGGTTAAATTCCGGCGCGACGGGCGCAATATCCTCTACTCGCTCGCCGACGACCACGTCTACACCATGCTCAACCAAGGCATGAGCCACATCTGCGAATAGCGACCAACCACGGTACCAGCGCGGCCTGCACCCAAGCCGCAAATACAGAGAAAGGAACCCACCATGAAAAAGCAGTTTAAACTCGACGAGATCGACTGCGCCAACTGCGCGCGTGAGCTTCAGGACGAGCTGGCCAAGCTCAAAGGCGTCAAGTCCGTTTCGGTCAACTTTATGACCCAGAAGTTGACGCTCGAGGCCGACGACGCCGAGTTCGACGAGGTTCTGGACCGCGTGGTGGAGTTTACCGCCGACGCCGAGCCGGACTGCGAGATCATTCTCTAGCCCAGGTTTACGCCAACCTGCAAGGCCGCGCTTGCTGCGGCCTTTACTCGCGAAATTATATGAGCGAATGTTCATACATTCAAATGGGAGGATACGAGTCATGGCCACCGCCGACCCCAAAAAGAAAAAGAAGAAGCGCAAGAAAAAAGAATCACTCGAGCATAAGCGCAACCGCATCCTGGTAGCGCTGGGCATTTTTGCCGTGGTGTACGCCCTCGATGAGTTCGGCACCCTTACCGCCGCATTCGGCACCCCGGGCGACATCTACGCCAGCTTTGTGCTGTTCCTCGTGCCGTTTTTGATTGCCGGCTACGACGTACTGCAAAAGGCATTCAATAACATCCGCCGCGGCAAGGCCTTCGACGAGAGCTTCCTCATGGCCGTCGCGACCATCGGCGCGTTTGCCATGGTGCTCTTCCCCGATACCGACCCGCACATGGCCGAAGGCGCCGCCGTCATGCTGTTCTACCAGGTCGGCGAGCTGTTCCAGGCATACGCCGTGGGCAAAAGCCGTAAATCGATCAGCGCCATGATGGACATCGCACCCGACTACGCCAACGTCGAGCAACCCGACGGCACGCTCGAACAGGTCTTCCCCGATGACATCGCCGTCGGCACCGTGATTGTGGTCAAGCCCGGCGAGCGCGTGCCCATCGACGGCGTCATCGTCGAAGGCGAAACCCAGCTCGACACCGCCGCCCTTACCGGTGAGTCGGTCCCCCGCCCGGCCAAAACCGGAGACGATATCATCAGCGGCTGCATCAACATGACGGGGCTCATCCACGTGCGCACCACCAAGCCCTTTGGCGAGTCCACCGTCGCGCGCGTCCTGGAGCTCGTAGAAAACGCCAGCGAAAAGAAGGCGCGCACCGAGAACTTCATCACGCGCTTTGCCCGCATCTACACGCCCGCCGTCACCGGCGCTGCCGCGGTACTCGCGCTCGGCGGCGGCTTGGTCACCGGCGCCTGGTCCGACTGGATCCTGCGCGGCCTGACTTTCCTGGTCGTCAGCTGCCCGTGCGCGCTCGTGATCAGCGTCCCGCTCAGCTTCTTTGGCGGCATCGGCGGCGCGTCCAAGCTGGGCGTTCTCATCAAGGGTTCTAACTACCTCGAGACGCTCGCCGACGTGGACACCGTCGTCTTTGACAAGACGGGCACCCTCACCAACGGCACGTTCTCGGTGGTCGCGGTACACCCCGAGGCCGGCTATACCGAGCAGTCGTTGCTCGAAGTCGCAGCCCTTGCTGAGTCGTTCTCCGATCACCCCATCGCGCAGTCCGTACGTGTCGCCTACCAGGGCGAGGTCGACCCCAAGCGCGTTAGCAACTCCGCCAACGACGCGGGCCACGGCGTGACGGCAACCATCGACGGCAAGCACGTCGTCGTTGGCAACGCAAAGATGCTCGCCGCGGCCGGAGTCGAAGCGCCCGATTGCGAGGTCGTCGGCACCATCCTCCACGTGCTAGTCGATGGCATCTATGCCGGCCACATTGTAATTGCCGACACCATAAAGGCCGATGCAGAGCAGACGATCCGCGACCTGCACGCCGACGGCGTCAAGCGCACCGTCATGCTCACGGGCGACCGCGAGGAAGTGGCTGCTGCGGTGGCCAAGCGGCTGGGGCTCGACGAGTTCCACGCGCAGCTGCTGCCGGGCGACAAGGTCGAGCGTGTTGAAGCGCTGCTGGCAGCCGAAAGCGGCAAGGGCAAGCTCGCCTTTGTCGGCGACGGTATCAACGACGCACCCGTGCTCACGCGCGCCGATGTGGGCATCGCCATGGGCGCTATGGGCTCGGACGCCGCAATTGAGGCGGCGGACGTCGTGCTCATGGATGACAAGCCGTCCAACATCTCCCGCGCGATCCGCGTGGCGCGCAAGACCATGTCGATTGTTTGGCAGAACATCATCTTTGCGCTGGGCATTAAGTTGCTGATTCTGGTGCTTGCGGCGCTCGGCATCGCCAACATGTGGCTTGCCGTGTTCGGCGACGTAGGCGTGGCGATCATCGCCATCCTGAACGCCATGCGCGCGATGGGTATCAAGAACCTGTAGCGTTCGTGGGCTGTCCGGCCGGGGCCGGGCTTGGTTTTGAAGACGGGCCTCGCGCTGCGGAGTGGTTTCAAAACCAAGCCCGGCCCCGGCCTGCATTGACACAGCTGGCGGTTCTTGGGCATCGCTTGCTGGCGGGGTTCCTTAGCTGAAATGGACTTGGCCGAAAGGGCCGCTGGTCCCGGTCGCTGGTTCGCGCTTTGCGTGAACTCCGCGCCACTGTGGGTCAGTTAGGCTTCCGTTGTTGGACCCGCCACATCTTCCCGTCCCAGCATCGATCTTAGCTTCTCAAAGCTCTCCTCGCTCAGGCAGTGCTCCATGTGGCAGCCCTCTTGCGACGCCACCTCGGCCGATACGCCTGCATCCTCCAAAAGCCCCACGAAAAAGCAGTGGCGCTCCCACATTTGGCGCGCGACCTCCAGACCGCGCTCTGTCAGATGAACATCTCGTTTGCCCATTTCGACATAGCCGTTGCTTTCCAGCGTCGCCATGGCCTTGGAAACGCTCGCCTTGGTTACGCCGAGGTACTCCGCAACGTCGATCGAGCGCACGATGCCCTGACGTTCCGACAGAACGTAGATCGATTCGAGATAGTCTTCTCCGGATTCACGTAGGGCCATGGGCCGCCTTTCGCGATGATTGCTAGTTAGCCTTTGGATACTTTTCACAGCTTACTTTACCGCAAAAGTTGCCCATGTCTTACTACTTTGCCTAAAAGTTAGCCGTGTTTCACAAAACGTGCGGGACGAAAACAAAATGGGGACGCCCCGCAAGGAGTGTCCCCAGGTGCCGGCAGATAAGGAACGTCCCCAAGTGCCGAGCCGCAGCTATAACAGTCCAAAGTACTTCGCGGCGTTGTAGATGCCGTCGTCGTCCACGGCAGTCGTCACATAGGTCGCCGCGGCCTTCACGGTATCCTGCGCGTTGCCCATGGCCACACTTGTGCCCACGGCCGAGAACATCGACAGGTCGTTCTCGCCGTCGCCAAAGGCAATCGCTTCACTCGCGTCGATGCCCAGGCGCTCCAGCGTCGCCGCCACACCCAGGTCCTTGCCGCCGTTGGCCGGAATAATGTCGCAGAACAGGTCGCACCAGCGCGTGGTGAGCGAATGCGACACGGCATCGGTCACGATGTGCTCGTCAACTGGGTCAACAAAGGCACAGAACTGATAGACCGGCGCGTCAAAGGCATGCTCAAACGGCTCCTCGTGGTAGACGATTCCCGCGTTGCTGCCAGCCGTCACCACGCGCTCGGACAGGCGGTTCACAAACGAGTTCTCGCCCTGCATGCACAGTGAGTCGTAGCGCCCCTGCGCCACCTGGTCCACAATCACCGCAACGTCGTCCGGATCGATCGGGCAGCTGCGGTAAACCCCCTCGGAATCAAAACAGTGCTGGCCCGAAAGCGTAATGTACGCATCCCAACCCAAGTCGAACAGCCAATCCGGCATCTGGTAGGTCGGGCGACCCGTGGCGATTACGCACGCAATCCCCTGTTCGTGAAAGCTATCGAGCACCCGCTGCGCCGACGCCGGAATCCGATGGGTCTTAAAGCTCAGCAACGTGCCGTCGATATCGAAAAACGCAGCCTTAATCATCCTCGCCTACTCCTCGCCCTCGAGCTTCTCGCTCGCCTCGAGCCACGCCATCTCCAACTCGTCCATGGCGGCGTGGGCCTCGTCGATCTTTGCCTGCTGCTCGCCCAGCGCCGTGTAATTGGTGGGGTCGACCTGGGTCATCGCGGCCTCGGCCTCCTCCACGCGTGCGCGCTGCGTCTCCATTTTGCGCTCGAGCGAGCTCACCTCGCGGCGGAGCTTCTGGCGTTCGGCGTTGGAAAGGCCGTTGGGCTGACCGCTCGACTTGGGCTTTTCGGCCGCAGCCGCCGCGGCACCGGTGTCAAACGTGCCGGTCTTGGCACTCGGCGCACCCACGGGCTCGCCCTCGGCGGTGGCGTTGCACAGGCGCAGGTACTGGTCGACGCCGCCGGGCATATGCGTCAGGTGACCGTCGATCAGCGCCCACTGCTGGTCGGTCACGCGCTCCATCAAGAAGCGGTCGTGTGTCACCAGGATCAACGTGCCGGGCCAGCCGTCGAGCAGGTCCTCGACAATCGCGAGCATGTCGGTATCCAGGTCGTTGCCGGGCTCGTCCAGGATGAGCACGTTGGGCTCGTCCAGGATCGTCAGCAGCAGCGACAGGCGACGGCGCTGGCCGCCCGAAAGATCGCCGATGCGGCTCCAGAGCTGCTGCGTCGTAAATCCCAGGCGCTCGCAGAGCTTCTCGGGCGAAGTCTCCTTGCCGTCGATGACGTAGTACTTCTTATAGTTGCTGAGCACCTCGCGGATCGTGTCGCCCATGTAGGGCTCGAGCTCCTCGAGCTGCTGCGACAGCACGCCAAAGCGTACCGTCTGGCCAATCTTCACGCGGCCGCGCGTGGGCGCAATTTTGCCCTGAATCACATCAAGCAGCGTCGACTTGCCAGCGCCATTCTCACCCAAAAGACCATAGCGGTCGCCCGCACCAATGAGCCAGGTCACATCGGAGAGCACCTGCTTGGGCGCGCCGCCGGCATCCGCATAGCCGGCGTCCACGTCGACCACGTCGATAACCTGCTTGCCTAGGCGGCTCACGGCGAGGCGCTTGAGCTCCAGCTCGTCACGCATGGGCGGCACGTCGGCGATCAGCTCGCGAGCGGCATCAACGCGAAACTTGGGCTTGGTGGAACGCGCCTGGGCGCCGCGGCTCAGCCACGCGAGCTCCTTGCGTGCCATGTTGCGACGGCGCTCCTCGGTAACCGCGGCCATGCGGTCGCGCTCTACGCGCTGAAGGATATATGCGGAGTAGCCGCCCTCGAAGGGATCGACCTGGCCGTCATGGACCTCCCACATGCTGGTGCAGACCTCGTCCAAGAACCAGCGGTCGTGCGTAACCACGAGCATGGCGCCCTGACCGCGCTGCCAGCGGGCCTTTAAGTGACGCGCGAGCCAGTTGATGGTGCGCATGTCCAGGTGGTTGGTGGGCTCGTCGAGCATGAGCACGTCGTAGTCGCCGATCAGCAGGCGCGCGAGGTCCACGCGACGGCGCTGGCCGCCCGAAAGCTCGCCCACCGTGCCCTCCCAGGGCACATCGCTAATGAGGCCGGCGAGAATCTGGCGCGTACGCGGGCTCGAGGCCCACTCGTACTCGGGCGTGTCGCCGACGACGGCATGGTGCACGGTGTCGGTGTCGACAAGCTGGTCCTTTTGGCCGAGCAGACCGATCGTGGTGCCTCGGCGGTGCGTCACGCGGCCGTCGTCGGGCTCCAGCGTGCCGGCGAGCACGCTCAGCAGCGTCGACTTGCCGTCGCCGTTTTTGCCGACAATACCAATGCGGTCGCCCTCGCCCACGCCGAGCGTTACGCTATCGAAAATATGCTTGGTGGGAAACTCTAGGCTGACGGAATCGCATCCCAAAAGAATCGCCATATGCCCTGCTCCTTCGTAGAAATTCAACGTTGTCCATGATAGCAGCGAGCCCCACCCCAAACCACCACGAAGGCGCCTGTCCCCTTTGTGGCGGTCGTTTCGGTCGCAGCGCAAAAAGGCGGGCCATCTCCCGCAAGAGATGACCCGCCTCTCCAATCAGTCCCGCGGCAACCGTGGCCGCCGCGGGCCTCAAGCATGTCCCGGACTAGGAGAACATGCCGATGAGGTAATCATTCAGCCGCTTATCCTTGGGCCGTTGGAAAATCTCGTCAGTCTCGTCGTACTCAACCATATCGCCCATGTAGAAGAACGCCGTGCGGTTGGACACGCGCGACGCCTGCTCCATGTTGTGCGTCACGATGACGATGGCACGGTCGGCAACGATCGATGACATGAGGTCCTCGATCGCCAGCGTCGAGATGGGGTCGAGCGCCGAGCAGGGCTCGTCAAACAGGATCACGTCGGGGTTGAGCGCCAGCGTGCGTGCAATGCACAGACGCTGCTGTTGGCCGCCCGAAAGCGCGTAGGCGCTCTTGTCGAGCTTGTCCTTGACCTCGTCCCACAGTGCCGCACCGCGCAGGCTTTCCTCGACCATACGATCAAGCTCGTCACGGTCGGTGATGCCGTGGCGTCTAGGCGCAAACGTGATGTTGTCGCGAATGGACTTGCGGAAAGGGTTGGGCTGCTGGAACACCATGCCAATGGAACGGCGCAGCTCGTAGGTGTTCTCGGTCTTGGTGTTCACGTTGCGCCCGCGGTAGCTGATCTCGCCCTCCACGCGGCAGCCGCGAATCTCGCGATTCATAAGGTTGAGGCTGCGCAAAAAGGTCGACTTGCCACAGCCTGAAGGCCCAATGAGAGCCGTGATCTCGCCCTTGTGAAAGTCGAGCGACGTATTGCGCAGCGCATGGTGGTCGCCATAGTACACGTTGACGTCCTTGGTGGAGAGCACGACCTCGTCGCTCACGGCCTTGCCGCTCACGCGAACGCGCTTCTCGCTCTCCCCCACGCTCGACAGGAAGTCCTGGGTCTCGGACGATGTCACTTCGGTTGCGGGCGTCACATTCATCTCGCTCATTCGGCCGTCATCTTCCTTGCCAGTTGTTTGCCCACGATACGGGCGACTACGTTAAACAGCAGCACGCAGATCATCAGCAGTGCGGCGGTGCCCCAAACGATCTGCTGAGCCTCGGGGCTGCCCTCGCCATAGATCTTGTAGATGTGCACGGCGAGCGACTCGCCGGGACGGAACACGTTCCAGGCGCAGGTGGGACTCGACAGGTTAAAGCTCAAGAAGTTCAGGCGAACCGGCGAGCTCATGCCTGAGGTAAAGAGCAGTGCCGCGGCCTCGCCAAACACGCGGCCGGCCGAAAGCACGATGCCGGTCACGATGGCGGGCATGGCCTCGGGAATCAAGATGTGCAGCGTGGCCTCCCAGCGGGTAAGGCCCATGGCCAGACACGCATCGCGCTGGGCCTGCGGCACGTCCTCGAGCGCCTGTTGGATCACGCGCACCAGGATGGGAATGTTGAACATGGTGAGCGCGACGGCGCCGGAGATGATGGAGTACTTCCAGCCCAGCTGCACCGAGAACACCAGGAAACCGAACATGCCGACAACGATGGAGGGCAGCGAGGACAGCGTCTCGATGGCAGTGGAGGCGATGTCGCGGATGGGCCCATTCGGCGCGTACTCAACCAGAAAGACCGCGCCGCCCAGACTAATGGGCACCGAGATGATCAGGGTGATCAGCAGCAGATAGAACGAGTCGAACAGCTGATAGAGCACGCCGCCCTGGGTTCCGTTGGCGCGCGACGGCTGCGTGAGAAAGCCCGGCTGGAACAGCGTCGAGACCCCCTCGAACAGGATATAGGCCACCATAGAGATGACGATGAGCATGACAATGGCGGCGATTGCCGTCAGCACGCCCGTGGCGATGCGGTCCTGCTTTTGGACGCGCCCGAGTCTCGCCTCGTCGATATGGATGCGCGTGCTAGCCACGAGCCTTCGCCCCCCTGCGGCCGATAAGGTGGATGATCAGGATGAAGATGAGGCTCATGCCCATCAGCAGCAGACCGAGCGCCCACAGAACATCGTCCTGGGCCGAGCCCTCGGCATAGACCGCCATAGACGTGGTGAGCGTGGTGGTGATGGTGGACGCCGGCGACAGCAGTGACGTCGGCATGGCCTCGATGCCGCCGATAACCATGCGCACGGCGAGCGTCTCGCCAAAGGCGCGGGTCATGCCAAGGATGACTGCGGTCATGAGCGACGGCATGGCGGATTTGAGCACCACGTGCCAGATGGTCTGCCAGCGGGTGTAGCCCAGCGCGAGCGAGCCCTGACGGTAGCTGTCGGGCACGGCGCGCAGGCCATCGACCGAAAGCGTGGTCATGGTCGGCAGGATCATGACGGCCAGCACGACGGCGCCGGGAAGGATGCCCAGGCCCGTGCTCACGTGGAAAACGCTCTTCATAAGACCGACGACCACGTGAAAGCCGATCAGGCCAAAGACGACCGAGGGAATGCCGGTCAAAAGCTCAATAAGCGGCTGAAAGATCTTGGAGCCAAACTTAGGGCTAATCTCGACCGCAAAGATGGCAGAGCCGATGGAGATGGGCAGCGCGATGAGCGTGGAGAGCATCATGACCGCAAAGGAGGTGACGATCAAGGGCAGGGCGCCGGTGTAGGGCAGGCCGTTTTTAGCCGTGTTGGCCAGGTCCCACTTGGTGCCGGTGAAGAACTCGACGACCGAAACGCCGTCCTTGAGAAAAGCCGAGAGGCCCTTTTGGGCGACCATAAAGATGAGCGCGGCAACGACAAGCGTCACGAGCTCTACGCACGCGCCCGTGACGCCCAGGCCCACGTTCTCAAGGTCGCGCTTTGGCAGCTGTTTTGCCATTGCAAACCTTTCCGGGGGCGATTACTTATTTAGCAGAGACCTTGCCGCTGGCGTCCTTGACGACCTTCATGGCAGAGACGGGGATAAAGCCTTGCTCCTCGACGAGCTTGCCCTGGACGTCGTCGGAAAGCATGAACTCCAGGAAGGCCTTGGTGGCGTCGTCGGCGTCCTTTGCGCAGTACATGTGCTCGGTAGCCCAGATCTTAAAGGAGTCGTCGGTGACGTTTGCGCTCTTGGGCTCGACACCCTCGACCTTGATGGCGTTGAACTTGGAGTCATCGAAGTGCGAGAAGTCCAGGTAGGAGATGGCGTTGTCGGTGCTGCCCATCTGAGTCTGAACGTCGCCGGACTTGTCGAGCTCGGCGTCGCCCTTAAAGTCGACGGCCTCGTCGCCAAAGACGGCAGCCTCGAAGGTGGCGCGGGTGCCGGAGCCGGCCTTGCGGTTGAGAACGACAATGGTGGCGTCGTCGCCGCCGACCTCCTTCCAGTTGGTGATCTGGCCGGAGAAGATGCCCTTGAGCTGCTCGAGGGACAGGTCGTCGACCTTCACGTTCTTAGAGACGACGGGACCCATGCCCACGACGGCGACCTCGTGGTCGACGAGGTTCTTGACCTGGTCGGCCTCGAGCTTGGTCTCGGCGAAGACGTCGGAGTTACCGATGGTGACGGTGCCGGCGGCAACAGCGGTCAGACCTTTGCCCGAACCGTTGCCCGAGCCGGAGACGGAGACGTCGGGGTTGGCATCCATGAACTTCTCGGCAGCGGCCTCGACGAGAGCCTGGAACGAGGAGGCACCGTCGTAGGTCACCTCGCCGGAAACGGACTCGGCAGCAGCGGCGCTACCCTTGTCGGCGGCGTCGGATGCGCCTGCGCCGCCGCAGCCAACGAGACCGAGACCGACGATGCTGGCAAGACCACCAGCAAGGCCGAGGAACTGACGACGAGAATAAGCCTGATCGAGCATGATCTTCCTTTCATACATGCAACTCGCGGGCACCCTGCCCGCTTTGCTGTTTGGAAAGATACGGCCTCGATCGGACGACAGCCGCGTTATCTGCGGTCTCTTACGGGCTTTTGATAGACCCTTACCGCAAGCGCGGCCCAGCCTTTACAAACGAATAACAATCCCCACCCAAGCATGGCACGCTTTTTACACCAATAAAAACAAAGTTGCGGTGAAATAGTTCCTGCTTGGCCATCAAATGGCCCATTTTAGGAACTACTCCACCGCAACTTAGATTGGGAAACCGCGTAACCTTAAAGTTCGAGTTCGTTTAGACGAAGGATCGCCACGATATAGATCTTGAGCGCCTGCTTGAGCTGTTCCTCGTTGGCGCACTCGTTGGGGCCGTGCATCTGGCCGCCCCATGCGGGCAGCTCCAGGCCGGTCTCCTCGGGGCCAAACGAGACGGCGCGGGCAAAGTTGCGCGCGTACGTGCCGCCGCCCATGGCAAAGGGCTCGGCATGCTTGCCCGTAAACTCGTTATAGGTATCGATAAGCGCCCTCACGGCCGGGTCGTCGGCCGAAACTGAGAACGGCACCTTGGCACGACCCACGCGATACGTCACGCCAAAGCGGCCCACGAGCGGCTCGAGCTGCTCGCGGATGGTATCGGCGCTCGTGCTGTCGGGGAAACGCACGTCGATGACCTGCTCAATGTGGCCATCCACCACGCGGATGACGCCGGGGTTGCACGTGAGCGGGCCAAACGCCGCGCTCGTCGCATCGATGCCCAAGCCGCGACCATAGGCGTCCGCATGCACAAAGGCCAAGAACTTGACGAACTCGTGCTCCGCAGGCGTGAGCAGGCGCTCGCCGCGGGCACCAAACGTATCCTCGACCTCACGCAGGTACGTCACGATCAGGCCGACGGCGCTGATCGTCCCCTCGGGCATCGAGGCATGACCGCCAATGCCGTGGGCGAAAATCTGCGCATGCCCGTTATCGAGTGCCGTGATCTCCAGGCGGTCGGCGTTCTCAACGGGCGCCGGCAGCTCATCGACGGCAATCGCAAGCTCGCAGATAGACTGCGACGGAATGGCGTTGCTCGCCTCGGCACCGCTCCACGACACAATACGCCCGCCATCGATCCTAGAGCTCACAAACGTCGCCCCAAACTGGCCCTTCTCGGCATTGCAGACCGGGAACTCGGCATCGGGCGTAAACAGAAAGTCGGGGTTCGCGTGGTTCTCCAGATAATGGTGAACGTCGGACATGCCCACCTCCTCATCGCAGCCCAGCAGCGCGCGGAAGGTATAGCGCGGGGTAATGCCGTGCTTGAGCAGATAGGCGCCGGCGTAGAGCGACAGCACCGCCGGGCCCTTGTCGTCGATAACGCCGCGACCGAGCAGCCAGCCCTCGCGACGCTCCATCGCAAACGGGTCGGTGTTCCAACCGGGGCCGGCGGGCACCACGTCCACATGGCAAATGGTCGCGAGCTGTTTGTCGCCGCGGCCCGGAATATCGGCAATGCCCACATAGCCCTCGTCGTCGCTCGTCTGGTAGCCGAGCTTCTGCGCAATGCCGAGCGCGCAATCGAGCGCGTCACGGACCGGGCGGCCAAATGGCGCGCCGGGCTCCGCATCGGCAGAAACTGCCACGGACGGATAACTCACCAGCTGCTCGATATCGGCGACGACATCTTCCCAGACCTCGTCGACATACTCGGCAACGCTCTGCTCCACCTGATTCATGGACGACCTCCTTACCAATGAGCGGCGAGCGTGCCCGCCCCTCACATCACATACTTATATAGCGAAAAGTTTAGCAAGCTCGGCCACCGAGTGCACCACCGCATCGGCGCCCGCGGCCTCGTGCTCCCCCGGCGCCGCCGCGCCCGAATAGATGCCGATACACGGCACGCCCATCGCGTGCGCGCCCTCGACGTCGTTAAAGCGGTCGCCAATCATCACGGCATCATCCGCGGTCGAGCCCAGGGCCGCCAGCGCATCGCGGACCGAATCGGCCTTAGTTTCGCGTCCCTGCGGCGGATTCATGCCAACCACGGCCTCAAACTGGCAAAGCCCCAGCTCATGCACCATATCGATGCACTTCGCCTCCATGCGAGACGTCGCGACCGCCATGCGATGCCCCTGCGCGGCAAGGCTGTCGAGCAGCTCGGAGATTCCATCGAACACGGGGTACTCTTCCGGTCCCAGCTCGTCAAAAAAGGCACGGTACTCGTCGGCCACCACAAGCGACTCCTCGCGCGTAAAGCCGTAAAAGTCGTGAAAGCTCTTCCACAGGGGCGGCCCAATCATGCGGCGCAGGTCACCCATCTGCGCCTCAGAAAACCCGCGCGCAGCCAGCGTCTTGCGCGTCGAGATCATCACCGCCCGGCCCGTATCTGCCACCGTGCCGTCAAAATCGAACAGCACAATCGGCCGTCTGCATATCTCCAGCGCCTCCATCGGCATCCCTCTTCCCCAGTTGGTGATTTCCACACTTACACTTCAAACTGTTGACTATTCAACAAATAAAGCTGGCAATGTGGAACGACTCCACTATACTTGTCGCACTTTGCTCTCAGAAGGCGGCGCGCAAGCGCCCCAACGAAAGGTGCAATTATGTCTTTTGCCATCATAACCGACTCCACGTCGGACATCTCCCCCGCCCGCGCCCAAGAGCTCGGCATTTACGTGATTCCGCTGCATGTAATTATCGAAGGTGAGGACCTGCTCGACCAGGTGCAGATCACCGCCGAGGAGTACGTCGCCCGCATGGCAGGCTCCGAGCAGCTACCGCACACCTCGCAGCCGAGCGCCGGTGAGTTCAAGGCGCTCTTTGATCGCGTGCTCGCCGACGGCCACGACAGCGCCATCTTTATCTCGCTGTGCAGCGAGTGGTCCGCCTGCTATGCCAACGCCAGCCTGACGGCCGAAACGCACGAGCTCGACGTGCGCTGCATCGACTCGCGCACCGGCTCGGGCGCCGAGGGCCTGCTGGTGGAGTACGCGCTGGCCATACGCGAGGACGGCCGCAGCCTGGACGAGACCGAGGCGCAGATCCGCGCGACGCTGCCCGACGCCCACCTGCTGCTGATTCCCCGCACGCTCGAGAACCTCGTTAAGAACGGCCGCGCGCCCAAACTCGCCGGCCAGCTCACGCAGATGCTCAACATTCGCCTGGCCGTTTCGCCGGAGTGGAAATCGGGTGAGATCAAGGCCATCAAAAAGGGCCGCGGTGCCAAGCGCATCGTCGCCAACACCATGGCCGATTGCCTCGCATTTTTGGCAGAACACCCGGGTTCAAGCGTACGCGTGCTCACAACCGGTGCCGCTGAGGAACAAGAGCTCGTCAACCAGGCGCTCGCGGGCCAGGACTACGTAGACGCCGGCACCGGCCCCATCGGCTGCACCATCGCGACCCACGTAGGCGTCGACGCCATCGCCATCAGCTACTGCCCGCGCTACCAGCCAACTCGCTAGGGACGTCCACATCAGTTGCAGTGAAATAGGGACTGTTTTTGGCTTATCGGCCGCAAATCAATCCCTATTCCACCGCAACTTAGAAATCGGCGATCAGCCCAGCGGACCCTGAAAAAGCTCCTGATGAGTGCCCATTCGCACCAGCCTGATCACTGGGTTAGTCTTATGGGGCAGATATAGAACGACCACATCGACCAAGCCATCGGATAGGTGGAAATCGATGTGGCCGTTGTAATTGCCGCCCGGGTTTGAGAGCTCGTGGGCGCCGTACTCCGCCGGAAGCGACCCATGAGCCACAAGCTCTGCAACCGCCGCTTTAAACTCACTCTTTAGCTGCGGATGCATGCGCATCGTTCGTTTGTAGTCCGCCTTAAATTGAGCCTCGACTTTGATCTCGAACATCGCTATTCCTCATCGAGGAACGACATAAGCTCATCAGCGTCGTTGAATGACGGGCTATCGTCCGACAAAATCCCCAACTCATGAGCCTCGGCGATTACCATGGCACGCCTCGTCGCCTCGTTGGGCACTTCCGCCCTTCCTACAATCTCAAAAGGAATCTTTCGCTGATTTACAAGCTGCCGAACGGCAAGATTGAGATAGGAATTGAGGCTGAGGCCGACCGAATCCAAGAACTCAGTCGCCTGCTCCTTGAGCCCCTCTTCGATGCGAACCGTCGTAGGCTTAACCGTTGCAGTAGACATACGCGACCTCCTCGCCCTCGTCTTTTGCATCAGTATACCCAATATAAATGGCAAACTGACGTTAGAAAGCATCAGAGTGCCATACATATTCATATCGCGGTGGGCACGATTGCCCTACATCAGCCCACTCAGGGCAATGTCGACGGCTTCGTTGAGGTCGTCGGTGATGTGTACGAGCTCGGGATCGAGCGGGCTGATCATACCGGCATCCATCACCAGGCCGTTGAGCCAGTCGAACAGGCCCTGCCAGTACTCGCTGCC
>JAXIYS010000027.1:0-6953 GCA_036304385.1 Collinsella sp.
CGCCGAGGTCGAGGCTATGGACCAGAAGTCCGCGCTTGCCCTCATCCGCGCCCTGCGTCTTGCCCCTAACGGCGTGATTCGCCGCAACGTCGCTACCGACGGCTCCGTCGAGGTTTCCTCCAACATCGGTGTGGTTGCCACTTCTGACGACGAGGTCAAGATCATGCTGTCCCCGCGCTCCTCGATCACCTCGCTGCAGAACGAGTTCAAGGACCGCCTGCAGACGCTTGCCGATGTCCTGGGCTTCGACGCCAAGTTTGAGTTCGAGTATCCCGGCTGGAGCTATGCCGAGCATTCGCCGGTCCGCGACATCTTTGTCGAGAGCTATCGCGAGCTCTTTGGCTCCGAGCTGCGCATCGAGTCCATTCACGCCGGCCTTGAGTGCGGCCTGTTTGCCGAGGCCCTGCACGGCCTGGACGCCATCGCCGTGGGCCCGACGCTCTCCGATGTCCACACCCCGGACGAGAGCATGGAGCTCGCTTCTGCCGAGCGCTTCTACGAGCTGCTCATCGACGCCCTCAAGCGCCTCGCTGCGTAAAGGTTGCGCTAGCAGCAGTCCGAGCCACGTGCTAGCGGATTACAAATGACATTATGAGAGGGGGCACCCGAGCTTTTGCGATGGGTGCCCCCTCTCTTCTTTTGGGAAATGGGAAATTGCGGCCACCTAGCCCATATCCGCCTTGATGAGGTCGAGGGTGCGCTGGCAGTTTTCACGGACGGGGCCGAGCATGTGCTCGCGCAGGTCCGCCATGCCGGGCAGGTCGGCGTATTCATCCATGACCTCTTCCATGCAAACGGGTACCTCGTAGGCGAGGTCCATCATGGTCGCAAAGCAAAACTTCTCAGATAGTCCGGCATCGGTGAGCGCCGCCTCCAGCGCGGGGTCG
Source organism: Collinsella sp. (assembly GCA_036304385.1). Classification (GTDB taxonomy): domain Bacteria; phylum Actinomycetota; class Coriobacteriia; order Coriobacteriales; family Coriobacteriaceae; genus Collinsella. Next base: position 888 of record JAXIYS010000027.1, read on the forward strand.
CCCATACCGTGGTATCGACGGATAGCGCCTGGACCGATGCGCCCCACACGATTTTCGCCGCCAACGCTCATGGCAAGGCGCGCCCGGCGGCGCATGCGCTCATACGCCAAGCCCGATGCGACATCGTACATGGGTGCGAGCGCCGCGTTTGTGCCTTTGCCAAGGATGAGCGAGTAGTTTTTAGCGTGTGCGTCAGGCGCTCCGATAATGGCGTTATAGAACAACATATAGGTAAAAAGCACAAGATTCATGTGGTGGGGGACTGTGTTAATCAGTCGTTCTTGGATGTCTCGTGTAGTTGGTCCTCCGTCGGCGGTGTATTTCTGGCTTGGCAATACACCGAGCGCCTGGCAAAAGTCCTCCTGATGCAGCCTTTCGATATTTCCGCTGCTATTGACCATTCTGTCGTACCGTTCAACGACGAGCGCGGCTTCGTCTTCAAATGTGCAATAGGAGACGTTGGCAGTTGGAATGCCAACACGCCGAGCCGTTTTCATGCAGACGAATTCGTTTAAGGCCTGATGTTTGAACCCAACGACACCATTTTTGAAGATATGGGTAGTGGGGGATGATCCTAGACATTCGCACCATTGGCCATCATGCCAAGCTAGTGCAAATTTGCCTTGATTGCCGCCCAGGGACCAGCTTTCGTTGGAGCCCATCCATGCCTCTCTTTCGTCATCGCGAATTGCTTTGAGCTTGTGAGCGATTTGAGAATTGGTAAGCGGGCGGTATGCCGAGACCCTGCCGCGGGCGGCGTCTAATTGATCGGCTCGACAAAACTGAACGGCCCCCGCGCAGTCAAGACCGATATGGCACAAGAGGGCGACGGGGTTGTTGGATGCAACATAATGCTCGGTGGCAATAGCGCGACGCTGCTCTTGACTGTCGGGCAAAAGGCCAAATAGGAACGGGCGGACGATGTTATGGCCATACGTGCGATTGGAAAGCGGCATTGTTAGCGATAACGGTGCTCCGCGATAGGTTGGGGCGTATGCAAAGCTGCAGAGTCCATGCTCGTCTTGCCGGAGAGTGCCGGCGATTTCGCCACAAATGAGGGTCGTGAGCTCCATCTCTGCCATTTATTTCACAACCTTGCAGCCAAAGGAGAGGTTTGAAGTGCCGGAAAGGCCTTGCTCGGCTGCGATTTGGGCCAGCAAGGCACCATAGGAAGATGGCGTTCCTTGTCGAGTGGGTCGTCTGCCTACGCTTGGCTTTGGCAGGGTATTCGAGTTCGCGATAGGGAGGTTCACTATCGTCGTCGGATGTTCGGAGGGCGATGCGATGGAGTCGTTATCGCTTTGCGCGAAGAGACCTATGCCGAGTGCGTTAAAGACGGTCAGCAACTTGTCGAGTCGAATGCCGGTGGCGTCGCCCAGCTCGAGCGATGCGAGCAGGCGCTCCGAAACACCGGCCTTTTTAGCGAGGGTCGCACGGGTGAGACCCTGCGCCTCGCGTGCCTGGCGCACGTAGATGCCAGCTTGGCGCGGTGTGGTGATGGGAAGGGTGTCCACGGCGATCTCCAAACATGCAGACTTTTGCATATCAGTATGACATGCAAAAGTCTGCATGAAAAGGCCTCATGCAAAACTCTGCATGAGGCCTTGCCCGGACGTTTAGTTTTGAAGGGTGTTTTACAGCGCCAAAAACCCCAAGTGTTCCAGCAGAATCTTGAGGCCGATAAGGATGAGCACGACGCCACCCACGATGGTGGCGGGTTTTTCGTAGCGCGCGCCAAAGGTGTGGCCGATCGCTACGCCGGCGACGGAGAAGATAAACGTTGTGACGCCGATAAGCGATACAGCGGGCACGATGTCAACCGAGAGCGCGGCAAATGAGATGCCCACGGCTAGGGCGTCGATTGAGGTGGCAATGGCGAGGATCAGGTACTCGCCCAGGTCAATCTTTTCGGCATCCTTGCCGTCGCCTTCATCCTCGTCCTCGGTAAAGGCCTCCCACAGCATTTTGCCGCCGATAAAGGCCAAAAGGATAAAGGCGATCCAGTGGTCGATGGGGCCGATGATGCCCATAAACTGGCTGCCAAGCGCCCATCCGATTACGGGCATGCCGGCCTGAAAGCCGCCAAAGAACAGGCCGAGCACTACGGCGACCTTAAGGTTGATCTTTTTCATGCCGAGACCCTTGCAGATGGAAACGGCAAAGGCGTCCATCGAAAGGCCAACGGCGAGCAGCACGAGCTCGGCGAGTCCCATAGTCTGGCTCCCTCTCTGCGGGCGAACCCGCGTGTACTTCTGGCGGGGGAGCAACAAAAAAGACCCGTGGCGTACGCGTTGCGCGCACAGCCACGAGTCTCGTTCATTAAGGCAAGCCAGGCCGCATCGGCCAGTGTGTTGACTTACCGCGCCGCCGGAGGCGAATCCGGTCACGCGACTACTCCCTCATTTATGCGAATCCCGATGCTACCACATAAGCAGCCCATTTGGGTTGGGCTCTAAGCTGTGTTCGCTCATTCTGTAAGCATCGGATTTCGCAAGCGCCGCAGGGACAAACCGTGAGAAACTATTTAGCGTTTATGGAGCGTATACGATGGGAGCGATGCCTTGGATAAGAACGAGCTGCAAAAGCGTATGGAACAGGCCATTCGCCTGACTGCCCCCGGCCAGCCGATCCGCACCGCCCTCGACATGATCATCGCCGGTCACCTGGGCGCCCTTATCTGCGTCGGCGACACCGAAAACGTGCTCGCTGCCGGTAACGACGGCTTCCCGCTCAACATTTCGTTCACCTCGAACCGTCTGTTCGAGCTCTCCAAGATGGACGGTGCCATCGTCATCGACGGCGACCTCACCCAGATCCTGCGCGCCAACTTCCACCTCAATCCCGATCCCTCGCTTGCCACGAGCGAGACGGGCATGCGTCACCGCACCGCCGCTCGCATGTCGGTGCTCACCGATGCCATCGTGATCTCGGTTTCGGCCCGTCGTGCCGTCGTCAACGTGTACGTTCACGGCAAGAGCTACGAGATCCAGCCCGTCACCACCATCATGAGCTCGGTCAACCAGCTCGTCGCCACGCTCCAGACTACCCGTCAGTCGCTCGATCGCTCCCTGCTGCGCCTGACGGCACTCGAGCTGGACGACTACGTCACGCTCGCCGACATCACTGGCATCTTCTCGAGCTTCGAGATCATGCAGCAGGCAAAGACCGAGCTTAAGGATTGCATCGTCAAGCTGGGCAACCAGGGCAAGCTCGTGCAGATGCAGCTCGAGCAGCTCGCCGGCTCCAGCATGGATACCGAGTACGACCTGATGATTCGCGACTATGCAAGTGATTCTTCCGAGGCTAATGCCGAGAAGATTCGTGCAGAGCTCGCTCGCATGACGCCTAAGGACCTGTCCGACCCGCAGCACGTGGCGGCAGTTCTGGGTTACGACGATCTGGACGAGGACTCCGTCATGACGCCGCTGGGCCTGCGCACGCTTTCGCGTGTGTCCGTCGTGCGCGACGGCGTGGCCGAGAAGATCGTCGACGAGTACGGCTCGCTGCAGGAGCTCATGGACGACATCAGCGAGGATCCGGAGCGCCTAGGCGACTTTGGCGTCAACAACCCTGCCATTCTTGCGGACTCGCTGTACCGCATGAAGGGTACCAAACAGGGGAACGCATAATGGCGCCCGTATGCGCCGTGGTCGTTGCCGGTGGCAGCGGCCAGCGCTTTGGAAATCCCGGCGGCAAGCAGCTCGTTAACGTGGCGGGCCGTCCGCTCATGAGCTGGTCCATCCGCGCGTTCGACCGGAGCGACAAGGTCGGCCACATCGTGGTGGTGTGTCCTGCCGAGCGCCGTGCCGAGATGCGCCGCCTGGCCATCGACCCGTTTGACTATGACACGCCCATCAGCTTTGCCGATGCCGGCGCGACCCGTCAGGATTCCACCCGTGCCGGCGTGCATGCGGTTCCGGCGGGTTTCGAATATGTCGCCATCCACGATGGTGCTCGTCCGCTCATTACGACCGAGGCCATCGACCACGCTATCGACGTGCTCATGGGCGACCGCTCGCTCGACGGTGTCGTGTGCGGTCAGCCCGCGATCGACACGCTCAAGATCGTCGACGGCGATAATATCGTCGAGACGCCGCCGCGCGAGCTCTATTGGGCCGCGCAGACGCCGCAGATTTTTAGCGTCGACGCCATGAAGCGCGCTCACGCCGCTGCTATCGCCGAGGGTTTTATCGGTACCGACGATTCATCGCTGGTCGAGCGCATGGGTGGGCGCGTCCGCTGCGTCCAGAGCCCACGCGACAACCTTAAGGTGACGGTGCCCGAGGACCTGCGTCCCGTAACCGCGATTCTGCTTGGCCGCATGGCCGAGGGAGAGGACCTTCCCCATGTTCAGTAACCTGCGCATTGGCCACGGCTACGACGTCCACCGTTTGGTGGAGGGACGTCGATGTATCATCGGCGGGGTCGACATTCCCTACGAGCGCGGCCTGCTGGGCCACTCGGATGCCGATGTGCTCGCGCACGCCTTGGCCGATGCCATTCTGGGCGCCTGCCGCGGGGGAGACATCGGCAAGCTATTCCCCGACACCGATCCTGCCTACGAGGGTGCTGATTCGATGGTGCTGCTCGCTCGCGTAATGGACTATGCGCGCGAGCTGGGCTTTGAGTTTGTCGATGCCGATTGCACCATTGCCTGTCAGCAACCCAAGATCACCCCGCACCGCGATGCCATGCGCGCCAACCTTGCCCATGCCCTGGGCGTTGACGTCGAAAATGTGGGCGTCGCCGCCACCACGACCGAAAAGCTCGGTTGGGAAGGCCAAGGCGAGGGAATCGGCGCCTGGGCCGTCTGCCTGCTACAGAAAACCGTTAAGGAGTAACGAATGCGTATCTACAACAGCGCTACCCATAAAAAGGAAGAGTTCCAGCCCATCGAGTCCGGCAAGGTCCGCATGTACGTGTGCGGCCCCACGGTCTACGACAACATCCACATCGGCAATGCCCGCACGTTCATCAGCTTTGACGTGATTCGACGCTGGCTCATCGCGAGCGGCTACGAGGTCACGTTCGCCCAGAACCTCACCGATGTCGACGACAAGATCATCAAGCGCGCCAACGAGCAGGGCCGTACGGCTGCCGAGGTCGCGACGGAGTTTTCCGACAAGTTCATCGGCGTCATGCGCGCCGCCAACGTGCTCGATCCCGATGTGCGCCCCCGCGCCACCAAGGAGATCGGCCCCATGATCGCCATGATCAAGACGCTTATCGAGCAGGGCCACGCTTACGCAGCCGATAACGGCGATGTGTACTTTGCCGTGCGCAGCGATCCCAACTATGGTCAGGTCTCGGGCCGCAACATCGACGACCTTATGGTTGGCGCGCGCATCGAGGAGAACGAGGACAAGAACGACCCGCTCGACTTTGCCCTGTGGAAGGCCGCCAAGCCGGGCGAGCCCAGCTGGCCGAGCCCCTGGGGCGAGGGCCGTCCCGGTTGGCACACCGAGTGTGCCGCCATGGTGCACCGCTACCTGGGCACTCCGATTGACATCCACGGCGGCGGCTCCGACCTTGCTTTCCCGCATCACGAGAACGAGTGCGCCCAGGCCACCTGCGCCTGGCACCAGGGCTTCTCCAACACCTGGATGCACACGGGCATGCTGCTGGTAGACGGCGAGAAGATGTCCAAGTCGCTCGGCAACTTCTTTACGCTGGCCGAGGTCCTCGAGCAGCACTCCGCTGCCGCCCTGCGCCTGCTGATGCTGCAGACGAGCTATCGCTCGCCGCTCGACTTTTCTTGGGAGCGCCTGGAGGGTGCCGAGAACTCGCTCACGCGTATCGCCGGTACGGTCGAGAACCTGTGTTGGGCTGCGAACCATGCGACGGCCGATGCCGATGAGGCGGCATCCGAGGCGTTTGCCGCCAAGGCCGCCGAGACCCGTGCCACCTTTAAGGAGTGCATGGACGACGACTTTAACACCGCCGGTGCCATGGGTGCTGTCTTTGGCTTTGTGACCGAGTGCAATCAGTATCTGGAGCAGGCGGGCGATGCTGCCGACAAGGCCGCAGTCCTGGCTGCCGCCGATACGCTGGCCGAGCTGCTCGATA
>JAXIYS010000028.1:0-25921 GCA_036304385.1 Collinsella sp.
CGCGATGAACGAGGCTGGCAAGAAGGACGTCGTGAAGACCTGGTCCCGCGCGTCCACCATCTTCCCCGAGATGGTTGGTCACACCATCGCCGTCCACGACGGCCGCAAGCATGTGCCCGTGTATGTTACCGAGTCCATGGTTGGTCACAAGCTCGGCGAGTTCGCGCCGACTCGTACGTTCCGTGGCCACAAGGCCAAATAGGGGGTTAACCGTAAATGGCAACTAAGTCTATTGAAACTGAGGCCACCGAGGTTCGCGCCGTCGCTAAGTACGTGCGTGTTTCCCCCAGCAAGGCCCGCCTGGTGGTCGATCTGATCCGCCGCAAGCCTGTCGCTCAGGCCTTCGACATCCTCCACTTCTGCGACCGCGCCGTCGCCGTGGATGTCGAGAAGGTTCTCCGTTCCGCCGTTGCGAACGCCGAGAACAACAACGGTCTGCGTGCCGACAACCTGGTTGTCGCCGCTGCCTATGTTGACGAGGGTCCGACGCTTAAGCGCATCCGTCCCCGCGCCAAGGGTTCCGCTTCTCGCATTCTGAAGCGTACTTCCCACATCACCGTCGTCGTTGCTCCTCGAAAGGAGGCGTAAAGCTGTATGGGTCAGAAAGTCTACCCCACCGGCTTCCGTCTTGGCATCACCGAGAACTGGCGCTCCCGCTGGTTCGCAGAGAAGGATTACGCTAAGACCCTCGGTAACGATCTCGAGATCCGCAAGTACCTCGAGAAGCGTCTTTCCCGCGCAGCTGTCTCCCGCGTCGAGATCGAGCGCGCTGGCGACAAGGTGAAGGTCATCATCCTCACCGCTCGCCCCGGCGTTGTCATCGGTAAGAAGGGTGCCGAGATCGATACCCTCCGCACCGAGCTCGAGAAGGTCGCTGGCGTCTCCAAGGGCCAGCTCTCCGTCGACGTTGTCGAGATCAAGCGCCCCGAGCTCGACGCCAACCTCGTTGCTCAGTCTATCGCCGAGCAGCTCGAGGGCCGCGTTGCCTTCCGTCGCGCTATGCGCAAGGCTGTCCAGTCCGCCCGCAAGGCCGGCGCTAAGGGCATCCGTATCCAGTGCTCCGGTCGTCTCGGCGGTGCCGAGATGGGCCGTCGTGAGTGGTACCGTGAGGGTCGCGTGCCTCTGCACACCCTCCGTGCCAAGATCGACTACGGCACGGCTGTCGCCAGCACCACCATGGGCGCTTGCGGCGTGAAGGTCTGGATCTACCTGGGCGAGAAGCTCCCGGGCCAGCCTGTTCCCAACCCTGCACTCGAGGGCTCTTCCCGTCCTCGTCGTCGTAACTCCGAGAGGAGGGGTCAGTAGTGCTTGCCCCTAAGCGTATTCTTCACCGCAAGGTGCAGCGTGGCTCCATGAAGGGCCAGGCCAAGGGTAATACCGAGCTGCATTTCGGCGAGTTTGGTATCCAGGCTCTCGAGGCCCATTGGATCACCAACCGTCAAATCGAGGCCGCTCGTATTGCCATGACCCGCTACATGAAGCGTGGCGGTCGTGTCTACATCACGATCTTCCCCGATAAGCCCATCACCAAGAAGCCTGCCGAGACTCGCATGGGTTCTGGTAAGGGTAACCCCGAGGAGTGGGTGGCCGTCGTCAAGCCCGGCCGCATCATGTTCGAGGTCAAGGGTGTTCCCGAGGAGGTCGCTCGCGAGGCTCTGCGTCTTGCGCAGCACAAGCTCCCCATCAAGACCAAGATTGTTGCTGCCAAGAACGCTGAGCAGCGCATCCAGAAGGAGATGGCTGAGGAGGCCGCTCTCGAGGCCAAGTGGGCTGCTGAGGACGCCGCCGCCGCCAAGGAGGAGAACTAATGAAGCCCGCAGAGATTCGTGAGCTCTCGGACGCTCAGCTCGTTGAGAAGCTGAAGGAAATGCGCGCCGAGCTCTTTAACCTTCGTTTCCAGATGGCCACCAGCCAGCTGGATAACACCGCTCGCGTCAACACCGTGAAGAAGGACATCGCTCGCGTCCTCACGGAGCAGCGCGCCCGCGAGATCGCAGCGGAGAAGTCCGCTGTCGCCGAGTAGGACCTAAGGAGAGAACATGACTGATTCGCGTAACTCGCGTAAGGTCCGTACGGGTGTCGTTACCTCCGTCTCCGGTGCCAAGACCATCGTTGTCACCATCACCGAGCGCAAGCGTCACCCCAAGTACGGCAAGATGATGACCAGCTCCAAGAAGCTGCACGCTCACGACGAGGAGTGCACGGCTGGCGTGGGCGACACCGTCCGCGTTATGGAGACCCGTCCTATGTCCAAGATGAAGCGTTGGCGCCTCATCGAGGTCGTCGAGCGCGCTAAATAAGCAGTCGCTCTTACGACTTGTACGTTTCCGAAGATGTGCGTATGCCTGGCTTGCATACCACGGGCCGTATAAAGGCTGCGCACCTCTCTTCGGTTCTTAGTTCGGAGGAACATCTACCATGATTCAGATGCAAACCATGCTGAACGTCGCCGACAACTCCGGCGCTCGCAAGATTCGCTGCATCAAGGTGCTTGGCGGTTCCAAGCGTCGTTATGCAGGCATCGGCGATGTGTTCATCGGTGCTGTCCAGGAGGCTACCCCTGGCGCCAACGTCAAGAAGAAGGACGTTGTCCGTTGCGTCGTCGTTCGCACCGTTAAGGAGATCCGCCGCAAGGATGGCTCCTACATTCGCTTTGATGAGAACGCCTGCGTTGTCATCAACAACGATGGTTCGCCCGTCGGCACCCGTATCTTCGGGCCCGTCGCTCGCGAGCTTCGTGACAAGAAGTACATGAAGATCGTCTCGCTCGCTCCCGAGACCCTGTAGTTAGGGGAGATATATGTATATCAAGAAGGGCGATAAGGCCCAGGTTCTCTCTGGTAAGGATCGCGGCAAGCAGGGCGTTGTCCTGCGTGCTCTCCCCGCCGAGAACAAGGTCGTTGTCGAGGGCGTTTCGGTCGTCAAGAAGGCCGTCAAGCCCAACGCTGCCAACCAGCAGGGCGGCATCGTTTCGCAGGAGGCTCCTATCGACGCCTCCAACGTCAATCTCGTTTGCCCCGAGTGCGGTAAGGTTACCCGCGTCGGTCACGAGAAGGACGGCAAGAACAAGCTGCGCGTCTGCAAGAAGTGCGGCCACAAGTTCTAAGCTGCCCGCAACATCAAGTTGCTAGCAAAGGCCCGGATGCCCCACGGCACCCGGGTCTTTTTCTATCCCCACTCATTGGGGACAGACTTAAATGAGTGGCCGTTGATTGGCAGTCATTGGGGACAGACATAAATGACTAGTCGTTGGGGACGTTCTTAAACGGCTAGTTGATGGGGACGGTCTTTAGATCTGTATATCTGGCCATCTAGGATAGGCTTCAACGAAAGCGGCACCTAGGGACAGTCCTTCGATGTCTGGTGCCCCCAGAGGGGTGAAGTAATACAGCTGGCTCTGTCTTTAGGGCTTTGGTGCTCCGCCTCTATATGTTTCACAAGGATTGTCGCATGCGCATTTACGCGCAGAGTCTTGCGCGATGATGCGCATGGCCGCGCAAATATCTGCTAACTATGGTTAAATAATGACCGATAAGCAAATAAACACGCAAACACAAGCAAATGTGCGCGTATTTGTGCGAATATAAGGTTGTTGAAATGAAGGACTTCCGATGACTCAGGAGGCACATCATGGCAGATTACAAACAGGCTCCGCTCGACGCCGAGGCAGCCGCAAAGGCGGCGTTTGCCTCGGTCCAGGATCGACCGTTCCCCGATGATATCTTTACGGCCCCTGAGCTCCGCTGGGCCGTGATCGGTTGCGGCGTTATCGCCAACCAAATGGCCCAGTCCCTCGCTCTGGCCGGCCGCAAGCTCGCGGGTGTCGCCAACCGTACGCTGTCCAAGGCTCAGGCTTTTGCCGAGCAGTATGGCGTCGAGAAGGTCTATGAAACGGTTGAGGACCTCTACGCCGATCCGGACATCGACGCCGTCTATATCACCACGCCGCACAATACGCATATCACCTATCTGCGTGCCGCGCTGGCCGCCGGCAAGCACGTGCTCTGCGAGAAGGCCATTACCCTCAACTCTGTCGAGCTCGACGAGGCCCGTGCCATCGCCGACGAGCATAACGTGGTCCTTATGGACGCCACCACGGTGCTTCACATGCCGCTGTATCAGGAGCTGCGCCGTCGCATGGATGCGGGCGACTTTGGCCGGATGAACCTCGCCCAGCTCAACTTTGGCAGCTATAAGGAGTACGGCGACCTGACCAACCGCTTCTACAACCGTAGTCTTGCCGGCGGCGCCATGCTCGACATTGGCGTGTATGCCCTGTCCGTCATGCGCCTGTTTATGGCCAGCCAGCCCGCGGAGGTCGTGTCTCTGGGCAACACCTGTGAGACTGGCGTTGACGTCGCGGGTGGCATTGTTTGCCGTAACGCCGAGCAGCAGCTGGGCGTCGTGAGCCTTACGCTCCACTCCAAGCAGCCAAAGCGCTCGGTCATCAGCTTCGACAAGTGCTATATCGAGGTTAACGAGTATCCGCGTGCCGACCACGCGACCATCGTGTGGACTGCGGATGGCTACCGCGAGGAGGTCCACGCTGGCACCGAGGCCTACGCTCTGTGCTACGAGATGGCCGACCTGGAGAAGGCCGTCGCCGGCGATGATTCGAAGCGCGAGCTTCTGGGCTATGCTTCCGATGTTATGGAGCTGATGACCGAGCTCCGCGCCGATTGGGGAGTCGTGTACCCCGAGGAGGAGTAAGCGATGCTTGCGGAAGATAGGCTCAACGCGATCGTGTCAATGGTGCAGCAGGCTGGCTCGGTTACCGTGCCGGAGCTTGCCGAGACCTTGGGCGTGACGGCGTCTACCATTCGGCGCGACCTGCAGGCGCTCGACCGTGCACACCGTATCGCCAAGGTGCACGGAGGCGCGACGAGTCTGGAGCGTGCGCACGTGACGCGCGACCTGACGATCAGCGAGCGCAGTGATCTCCATAACGATGACAAGGAGCGCATCTGCGCCCGTGCGGCGGCGCTTGTGGAGCCCGAGAGCTTTGTGTACATCGATTCAGGTTCGACGACGCTCAGGCTCATCGAGCATCTTCCGCGCCTTGAGGGCGTCACCTATGTGACCGATTCTGTGCTCCATGCTCAGCACCTCGCTCTGCGCGGCATGCGCACCGTGGTGCTGGGCGGCGAGCTCAAGCCCGAGACCGAAGCACTCGTTGGCCCCGATGCCTTGGCAACCCTGGACCGCTATAACTTCAACTGCGGCTTTTGGGGTTCTAATGGCATCGCCGCCGAGCAAGGTCTCACCACACCGGATATCGAGGAAGCGCAGGTCAAGCGTATCTCTATGCGCCATACCGCTAAGCGCTTCGTAATCTCGGACGCCAGCAAATTTGGCATGGTGGCGCCCGTCAAGTTCGCGGACTTTCGCGATGCAACGATTATTACCGCGGGCGAGGTGCCAGCCAAGTACCAGTCGATGGACAACGTCATCACGGTCTAACAGCAGGGGGCTGGACAAGGCCAAAACCACCACAAAGGTGCCTGTCCCCATTGTGGCGGTTAGTAACGAAAACCGAGTAGTTTTCTCAATAGAAAAGTGGCAACGTCCATTACGGGCGTTGCCACTTTCGTTGTCTGCCGGTTTTGTCTAAGTCTGTAACAACTGGACCGTTAAAAGTAGGCCAGGTGTTACAGATTGAGCTTTTCCCTTGAGGGGGATTCGAATGTCTCGATCTGTAACAGATAGACCGGAAAATGGGTTCTAACTGTTACAGATCGAGACGTTTTGGGACCGTGGCTGAGCCATTGCGGCAAAACCACCACAAAGGTGCCTGTCCCCATTGTGGTGGTTTAGGGCTCCCAGGGGCAAGGGGCTTCGATGTGGATGTGCTCGCCGGTTACGGGATGCGTGAAGGATACACTGTGGGCGTGGAGCATCAGGCCGCAGGGACGCGGCGTGCCGTAGAGCTCGTCGCCTACCAGGGGATGACGCTCGCTCGCCAGATGCACACGGATTTGGTGCTTGCGGCCGGTGAGCAGCTCGACATCGATATACGAGCGCGTGGGCAGGCCACGACGGCTCTTAAGACGCTTGAGCACCTTCACGCGCGTCTGAGACGGCTTGCCGCTGGCGCCGACGCGCATCTTGCGGCTGTCGTGACGGTCGCGGGCGATGGGCTTGTCGATGAGCTTTTCGTTCCAGTCGATCTTGCCCTCGGCGAGCGCCAGGTAGTGCTTTTCGAAAGCGTGGTCGATGACCATCTGGTCAAAGGCGGGCTGCGTCTGCTTGTCGAGCGAGAACAACACCACGCCGGTGGTGTCACGGTCCAAGCGGTTGAGCGGCTGCATGTCGGTCGCGGCAAAGCCGTCGCCCATGGCCAGCAGCAGGTCGCTAGCGTAGTCGGTAAGTGTGCGCTCGCCGGTGCCGTCGCCGTGGACGATCATGCCGGCGGGCTTGTCGATGGCCATGAGCCAAGCGTCGCAGTAGAGGACTTGAGGTTCTTCGTTCACGTGTAAGCCTTTCGGTTAGCTGATTCCCACAAACATGCAGCCCGAGGTCGCCCCGCGCAGGCGGGCGGCGGGCTTGCGGCCGGCCTGCGCTGCTTCGACGGCACGACGGACGCGGGCGACGGCACGGCCCACCTCATCCGTCTCGAGCAGCGTTCCGTCCACCATGAGACGACGTACGCCGGCATCGAGCAGCTGAGGAACCTGCGGCGTGAGGTCGATGGGGTAGGCATCGTACAGGCGAGAACGGCCATGGATGTCGGTACGCACCGGCATGACCTTGCCGTCGATATTCTTGAGCGACAGCTTGCGGGCACGCAGACGGCAGTTGGCACAATCGTGGATGCAGCCGTTGGCAACCTGCAGAATGCAATGCTCGCTTGTCATGACGCGCGGGCGGCCAAAGACGGTGATGCCCAGAGCCGTGGGCGCGGCGGCTCCGAGAGAGGCAATCTCGTCGAGCGTGATCTCGGGCGAGAGCCAAAACGCACCGGCTCCGCGCTCGGCAAGCGCCTCCATGCAGGGCGTGTTGTGCACCGGCAGGCAAGAGCGAATCTCGGCCGTGGCACCGGCCTGCGCGGCTACGGCGAGCTCGGAGATGTTGCCGACGGCGACGGTGGCTCCGGCATTGATCCAGGGATCGACGCGCTTGTGATCGACGGCTCGGCAGACCTCGTCGAGTACGGGTATGATGCCCTGCTCAAATGCATCGGCAGGGGAGAGTCCGACAGCCTCGAGCGCATCGGTGGTCATGTAGATGCGCGTGGCGCCCTCGGCACGAGCTGCCTCGGCGGCTTCGGGCGAGGTGACGGTGGCGCAAATCTGCGGTTCATCGCGGTAGTGCTCGGGCGCGGGGCGGGAATCACTGGTAACAATCGCCGGCAGCTCGAGCGTGCGGGCGCGCTCATCATGCGGTGCCAGAATGGCCTCCTCGAGCGCCTTGCAGGCGGCAGCGCGCACCTTGTGCACAGCGGAGAAGCCCATGCCGCAGCCCTCATCGAGCGTCACATCAAAGCTCGCAGCCTCAAAGGGCGAGGAGCCCATGCGACCGACGTGCTCCACCAGATCGGACGCCTCGACCGCACGGGTCTTGGCGGCCTCGACGGTAAAGCCCGTGGCCGTTGCCGTAAGCGAAGGGTCGTCGCAGCAGGTGAGCGTAACGGTAAACGGCTCGCCCAGACGCGCCACGATAGACACATCTACGGCTCGGCGGCGCAGCACATCGCGCTTGAGCGCGGCGCCGGCGGCGTCGATGGCACGCTGACTGCGAATCACGCGGACGCGGCAGCCCTCGGGCATGCTGCGGGGCACGCGACATTCGATGATGTCGCCCGCGGCGGCATCATCGGCGGCAATGGTGGTCAGGAACTGGTCAAACTCGTTATCGTGGCGAAGCTCCAGCAGGTCGCCCTTGCCCACGGGCTCAAACAGCTCAATGCGGGCGATGGCGGCGCGGCGACGGCGGTCGTCGGGCTTGAGGCCGCGCACATCGCGGTTGGCCGGGCGGCTGCCCAGCACCGTGCCCACGATCTGGCCGCGGTTGTTGGAACGCTCGTAGCTCATCATCTCGTCGCCCGAGGTGCCGTCCTGATAGGCGTGCGTAAAGTCGCGGTTGAAGCAGCGCTTGAGCTGGCGCTGGCGGGCGGCTTCCTCGTCCTTGGCAACGGCGACCCCTGCCAGCATGTCATCAATTTCGTGACGATACACATCAACGATGGAGTACACGTAATCGGGTGCCTTCATGCGGCCCTCGAGCTTGAGAGACGCGGCGCCGGCATCATACAGACGGCGAACAAGCTGTGAGGTGTTGGTGTCACGCGGGCATAGAGCGCGCTCGCGACCGGCAGGGGAGAGCGTACGGCCGTTCTCGTCGATCAGCTCGTAAGGCAGGCGACAGGGCTGAGCGCACATGCCGCGGTTGGCCGAGCGGCCCGCCATGGCAAAGCTCGACAGCAGGCACAGACCCGAGTAGCAAAAGCAGATGGCGCCGTGGCTAAAGACCTCAAGGTCCACATCGGGCGCGGCATCGTGAATGGCGGCAATTTCGTCGATGGAAAGCTCGCGCGAGAGGGTCACGCGGTCGGCGCCCTGCTCGCGGCACCAAAGGGCTCCGCGGTCGTCATGGATGTTCGCTTGGGTCGAGATATGCGTCTCGATGCCGGGCATGGTGCGCTTGACCTCAAAGAACAGACCCCAGTCCTGGATGATGAAGGCGTCGGCGCCCAGCGTGGAGCAACGATGGATGAGTTGCAGCGCATCGCCCATCTCGGACTGCTTGATGACGATGTTGACCGTGACGTAGACGCGCGACCCGGCTAGATGTGCGGCGCGGCAGGCTTGCTCAAAGGCCTCGTCGGTAAAGTTGGTGGCCTTGCGGCGGGCGTTGAAGCTGCCCATGCCGCAGTAGATGGCGTCTGCCCCGGCGGCGAGTGCGGCGGCAAAGGGCTCGGGCCCTCCGGCGGGGGCCAAGAGCTCGGGCCTGCGGTTGGTGGTTCGACTGGCGGTTGCGGTCATATCCTGCCTTTCAAAATGCTCAGATACTCAAAAGTATAGTGGTGCAGTTGCGGCGGACGAGCCCTGTGGCCTAAGCAGGATAAAGTCTTCAGCAGCCCTTGCAGTAAAAATGATCTGTTTCCCTCCGTCCCCATCGGATCAGGCGATCCATAGGGGACAGAGGGAAACGGATCATTTTGAGCTTCACCGTCCGGTCGTGCCGTTCAGCGGCCGACAGGCGCCGTTGGGCGATAAAATATTCTCGCAACGTGATAATAATCTTGCATCACGCGGAAACCTTGAGTACTATCCCAAATCAAGCGCGGTGTTCAGACCGAACTGTGCCTCCCGGTGTGAACGCCGCGCTCACGCTCTCTCAACTGATCGTAAGGAGAAAAACATGAGCAAGACCGTCGTGTCTTCCGATAACGCACCTGCAGCCATCGGCCCGTATTCCCCCGGCATCCAGACCGGCAACATGGTGTTCCTGTCCGGCCAGCTGGGCATCGACCCCGCAACCGGCAAGATGCCCGAGGGCGTCGAGGCCCAGGCTAAGCAGTCCCTTGCTAACGTCGAGGCTCTGCTGACCGCTGCCGGCGCCACCTTTGCCGATGTCGTTAAGACCACGGTCTACCTGGCCGACATTGCCGACTTCGCTGCCGTGAACGAGATCTACGCCTCCAAGTTCGAGGCTCCGTTCCCCGCGCGCAGTGCTTTCCAGGTTGCCGCTCTTCCGGCTGGCGGTCTGGTCGAGATCGAGGTCGTCGCCGCTCTCTAAGGTGTTGGCAACAACTAAACATGACATGCAAAAAGACCCTGCAGTGCGTGTGAACTGCAGAGTCTTTTGTCAAGCGATGCGACAAAAATGATCCGTTTTCCTCCGTCCCCAAGGAGTCAGCGGGTTAGCCTTCCTTGCGGACTTTTTGCAGGTAGCGGTAGACGCTGGGCTCCGAGATGCCCAGCGCGGTGGCGGCGCAGGCTACGGCGCCCTTGAGCATGAACACTCCGTTGCCGTTGAGGTGGCGAATGACGTCCACGCGGTCGTTTTGACCAAGCGACGTCACATCCAGCCCGCGAGCGCTCAGCAGCTCGGCAATGCTGCGGTCGATGAGCTCCTGTGTGGACTCCGAAAGGCTTTCGACCTCGATAGAGGCGGGCTCCGTGCGCGTCGGCGCCGCGTCGAAGCACGCCATGAGCTGCTGTGCCATGGCGTTGATGGAGCGCACGGTCGAGAGGTCGGTGTTGACGCAGAGCATGCCGACGATCTCGTCATTCTCGCGGATAAAGTACGTCGCTGACTCCAATGTCTTGCCACCGGCACCGCGGCCCTCGTAGCCCGTAATAAACGGCAGGTCGCGATACTTGGCGTCGTGCATGATCTTGAGCGCCAGATCGGTGGCGGGACCGCCGACCTTGCGGCCGCTCACGATACCGTTGCGGATATCGACGATGGCGTGGTCGGGATCCGAGAAATCGTGCAGGACGATCTCGCTGTTTTTGCCGAGTATCTGCTCCAGGAAATCGACCATCGGCAAAAAGCGACGTACGGTCTCGTTCACGGGCAACTCCTTGGGGTGAAATCGGAAATGTTCATAACAATTTTTTCTCATGGTAACACGCCATTCCTCATCTCGTATATTCGCAGGTACATTGCGTAATACAGACGAACGGTAGGAATTTAGCGGTAAACGGTTGACCAAAAGAAAAGTAAGATGTTATTTTGACCAGACACTTTCCTGACCTGCGGAAATGCGTTATCTCAGCTGAAGAATAGTATGATAACAAAAAATTATTATTGAGAATGAGAATCATCTTTAATACGATATGCAACGAAGGCACAACCTCAACCCCGCACTGCGTCACAATAGAGCGTTAGATGCGAAAACAACTATTTCGAGGATTGGTGGTCAAATGACCCAGGAGACGGTTAAGAACGGCACTGAAGCCCTGTTCACTCGTGAAGGCATGCCTCCCGTTAAGGAAATGATCCCGTGTGCCCTTCAGCACGTACTGGCTTCGTTTGCCGGTATCATCACCCCGGCGGTCATCATGGCCGGCGTCTACGGCTTTAATAGCCAGCAGAGCACCGACATCATCCAGGTCGCGCTCATTCTTTCGGCAATCGACACGGCCCTTCAGGCCTTCGCTCCCTTCCGTCGCATCGGCGGCGGCCTGCCCATCGTCATGGGCGTTTCGTTCGCGTTCCTCCCGGCCCTCCAGGCCATGGGTGCCTCGGGCTTTAGCTTTGGTGCGCTGCTGGGCGGCGAGATCGTCGGCGGCGCCGTCGCGGTCCTCTTTGGTCTGGCTTACAGCAAGATTAAGTGGCTATTCCCGCCCGTCGTGACCGGTACGGTCATCTTCTCCATTGGCGTCTCTCTCTATCCCACGGCTGTCAAGTACATGGCCGGCGGTATGGGTACGCCGCTGTGGGGCACCCCGCAGGCCTGGTGCGTCGCTCTTATCACCTTCGCCGTGGTCTTTGCGCTCGCCAACTTTGGCAAGGGCACGCTCAAGCTGGGATCCGTGTTCTTTGGCATGATCGTTGGCATGATCGTTTCGATCCCCTTTGGCATGATCGACTTCTCCAGCGTCGCCACCGCTCAGGTCTTCGCCCTTCCCAAGCTCATGCCCTACGCGCTCGAGTTTGATCCCGAGGTCTGCATTACCCTCGCTGTCGTGTTCCCCATGGTCGCCATCCAGGTTATCGGTGACGTCTCCGCCGCCTGCCTGGGCTCCATCGACCGTATGCCCACCGAGCGCGAGCTCTCCGGCGCTATCGTGTCCCAGGGCCTCACCTCTATGGTCGGCGGCCTGCTGGGCGGTCTTCCCACCAGCGCCCTTGGCCAGAACGTGGGCATCATCTGCTCCAACAAGGTCGTCAACAAGTGGGTCTTTGTGATCATAGCGGCCGTCTTTGCCATCGCCGGTCTGTTCCCGCAGCTCTCTGCCGTGCTCTCCGCCATCCCGCAGCCTGTCATCGGCGGCGCGACCGTCGGCGTCTTTGGCACCATCACCATGAACGGTGTGCGCATGTTCACCCGCGAGGGCCTCACGCAGCGCACCACCACCATCGTCGGCACCTCGGTCGTCTTTGGCCTGGGTATTTGGATGGCCAGCGGCTGCCTCGCCGGCGAGGGCATGCCCACCTGGGTGTCCACCGTCATCGGCTCCAACGCCGTGACCCCCACCGCCATCATGGCCATTGTCCTTAACCTGATCCTTCCGCAGACGCCGGTCGTGGCTCAGCACATCGATGCCGCCAAGGATGCCGCTGTGGATCTGGTCCTGCCCGAGAGCAAGAAGTAACCAATTCGGTGCTATTCGCCGGCGGACGCATCGCCTCGTCCGCCGGCGCCATGCGGCGCCAAGCCGCACTTCAAAGGGCTTGTCCCTTTGGTGAAGCGTTGACGGGAGAGGGCCCGTTTCCGGTGTAGGCCGGCGCTTCGCACTTCCGCCATGTCAGAGGTGTCAAACCCCGCCTCTGATGTTGAAGGGAGCATTTATGCTTCTGGTCGCTAACGGTTCCGTCTTTACCCGCAACGCTCAGACTCCGTTCATTCCCAACGGTGCGGTCGCTATTGACGGAGATACGATCGTCGAAGTGGGCCCCGAGCGCGAGCTCAAGGTCAAGTACCCGGATGCCGAGTACGTCGACGCCCAGGGCAACCTCATCATGCCCGGACTCATCAACTGCCACACCCACATCTACTCGGGTCTGGCCCGCGGCCTTGCCATTAAGGGCTGCAACCCCACCAACTTCCTGGAGAATCTTGAGCAGCAGTGGTGGAAGATCGACGACAACCTGACACTCGACGGCACCAAGGCCAGCGCCTATGCCACGATTCTGGATTCCATCCGCGATGGCGTTACCACGATCTTCGATCACCACGCGAGCTTCTGCGAGATCCCGGGCAGCCTCTTTACCATTAAGGATGCAGCTCAGGAGCTGGGCATGCGTTCGTGCCTGTGCTACGAGGTCTCCGATCGCCGCGGCCAGGAAAAATGCGACCAGGCCATTGCCGAGAACGCCGAGTTTGCCCAGTGGGCCGCCAAGGAGCGTCGCGATAACGATAACCACATGATCGCCGCCATGTTTGGCGGTCACGCCACCTTTACGCTGTCGGACGAGACTATGGATAAGATGGCCGAGGCCAACAACGGCCTGACCGGCTTCCACATCCACGTGTGCGAGGGCATGAACGATGTGTGGGATTCCCGCCTCAACCGCGGCGGTATCAGTCCCGTCGAGCGCCTGCTGCAGCACAACCTGCTGGGTCCCGACACCATGCTCGGCCACTGCATCCACGTGACGCCTGCCGAGATGGATATCGTCAAGGAGTCCGGCACCTGGCTCGTCAACAACCCCGAATCCAATATGGGAAACGCCGTGGGCTGCGCCCCCGTGCTCGAATTCTTCCGTCGCGGCATCCCCGTGTGCATGGGCACCGACGCCTACACTCACGATATGCTCGAGAGCCTCAAGGTCTTCCTGATCATCCAGCGCCACAACGCCGCCATGCCCAACGTGGGCTGGTGCGAGGCCATGACCATGCTGTTTGAGAACAACGCTAAGATGGCGAGCAAGTACTTCGATCGCAAGCTCGGTGTGCTTGAGGCCGGCGCTGCCGCCGACGTCATCGTCATGGACTACAAGCCCTTTACGCCGCTGAGCGAGGAGAACATCGACGGCCACATGCTCTTTGGCATGATGGGCAAAAACTGCCGCACCACCATCATCAACGGCCGCGTCCTGTACAAGGATCGCGAGTTCGTTGGCATTGATGAGGACAAGATCAACGCGTGGACCATGGCTGAGTCCAAGAAGCTCTGGAGCACGCTCAACGATCGCACCTACTAATTCACAAGTAGATTCACGCGCGCCGGATGTTTCGCCGCATCCGACGCGCGTATAGGCGGCCTCCGCGGGGTCGCCGGCGCTGTGCTAGCGCTACACCGTATTTGCGCCCGCCGCGCGGTCTCGCCGGGCGTTACAGAGAGGAGCTCATTATGAGCGACATCATGAGGCCGATCCCGTTTTCGCAGCTGATGAACTGGATCATCGAGGAGCACAAGACCCAGGGCGCCGTCTTTGGCGTGCGCAAGATGGTCACGACCAACCAGGAGGGCGCGCTTCCCATTTTTGACGAGCGCATCGAGACTCCGTTTGGCCCGGCCGCCGGTCCCAATACGCAGCTTGCCCAGAACATCGTGGCATCCTACGTTGCCGGTTCCCGCTTCTTTGAGCTCAAGACCGTCCAGGTTATGGACGGCGAGGAGCTCTCCAAGTGTGTGAACAAGCCCTGCATCGTGGCGCAGGACGAGTGCTACAACTGCGAGTGGTCGACCGAGCTCGAGGTTCCGCAGGCCTTTGCCGAGTACGTGAAGGCATGGTTCGCCTGCCACCTGATCGCTCGCGAGTACGGCCTGGGCAGCCCGGATGGCTTTGTCTTCAACATGTCCGTGGGCTATGACCTGGAGGGTATTAAGAGCCCCAAGGTCGATGCCTACATCGAGGGCATGAAGGATGCCAGCGGCTCCGACGTCTGGAACGAGTGCCGCGCATGGGCTCTCGCCAACCTGGACAAGTTTGAGCATGTCGACGCCGCGTTTGTCGAGTCCATCCCGGCACGCGTTTCCAACTCCATTACCGAGTCTACGCTGCATGGCTGCCCGCCGGCGGAGATTGAGCGCATCGCGACCTACCTCATCACCGAGAAGGGCCTCAATACCTACATCAAGTGCAACCCCACGCTGCTGGGCTATGAGTTTGCACGTCAGCGCCTCAACGAGCTGGGCTTTGACTACATCGTCTTCGATGACACGCACTTCCGCGAGGACCTGCAGTGGGCCGACGCCGTGCCCATGTTCGAGCGCCTGATTGCCCTGTGCGCCGAGCGCGGCCTGGAGTTTGGCGTCAAGCTGACCAACACGTTCCCCGTCGACGTGACGAGGAACGAGCTGCCCTCCACCGAGATGTACATGTCCGGTCGTTCGCTGTTCTCGCTGACCATCGAGGCTGCCCGTCGTATTACCGAGCAGTTCGATGGCAAGCTGCGCATCAGCTACTCCGGTGGCGCCACGGTCTACAACATCCGCGCCCTGTATGACGCCGGTATTTGGCCCGTCACCCTGGCGACCGACGTTCTCAAGCCCGGTGGCTACGAGCGCTTTAGCCAGATGGCCGGTGAGTTTACCGACCTGGACGGCAAGCCGTTTGAGGGCATTTCGCTCGAGGCCGTGACTGCGATCCAGACCGACTCGCTCACCAACCCGCTCTACAAGAAGCCACTGCGCCCGCTGCCCGACCGCAAGGTCGCCGGCAAGAGCCCGCTTTCCGACTGCTTTACCACGCCGTGCCGCACGAGCTGCCCCATCCAGCAGGATATTCCCGCCTACCTGGCGGCCGTTGACGAGGGCCGCTACGAGGACGCACTCAACATCATCATCGAGCGCAACGCCCTGCCGTTCATTACCGGCACCATCTGCCCGCATCCCTGCGGCCGTGCCTGCGAGCGTGCGTTCTACGAGCCCGAGGGCGCCCAGATTCGCGCCAGCAAGCTCAAGGCCGCCCGCGAGGCCATGACCGCCGTGCTGCCCAAGCTGCGCGCCCAGGCCATCGCCAACGACGGCGAGCGCAACGTTGCCGTTATCGGCGGCGGCCCGGCCGGCCTGGCGACGGCGTTTTTCCTGACGCGCGCCGGCGTGCCCGTCACCATCTTCGAGGCTCGCGATTCGCTCGGCGGCGTGGTCCGTCACGTGATTCCCGAGTTCCGCATTGCGAGCGACGATATCTCCCACGATGCCGAGCTCTGCCTGGCCTTTGGTGCCAAGGTGCAGCTTAACGCTCGCGTGGATTCCATTGACGAGCTCAAGGCCCAGGGCTTTACCGACGTGGTCGTGGCCACCGGTGCCTGGATGCCCGGCTCTGCGGGTCTGGGCGAGGGTGCCGAGCTCGATGTACTGGAGTTCCTCGAGGCCGCCAAGAAGGGCGAGAAGCTCGAGCTGGGCGAGGACGTCGTGGTCATCGGCGCCGGCAACACCGCCATGGACGCCGCCCGCGTGGCCAAGCGCCTGGCTGGCGTAAAGAACGTGCGTCTGGTGTATCGTCGCACTAAGAAGCAGATGCCCGCCGACGAGGAAGAGCTCGATCTTGCTCTTGCCGACGGCGTAGAGTTCTGCGAGCTGCTGGCGCCCAAGGCACTCAACGGCGCCGTGCTGACCTGCGACGTTATGGAGCTTGGCGAGCCGGATGCAAGCGGCCGTCGCAGCCCTGCCGCCACGGGCGAGACCGTCGAGCTTCCCGCCACCACGGTGATCTGCGCCGTGGGCGAGGGCATCGATGCCAGTCTGTACGATGCCGCGGGCGTCGAGCACGACCGTCGCGGCCGCCTTGCCACCACCTCCACCGGCGTTGAGGGCGTCTGGGCTGCGGGCGACTGCCGCCGCGGTCCTGCCACCGTGGTTGAGGCTATTGCCGACGCCGCCGAGGTCGCCCGTGCCATCGCCGGCGTGGACTTTAACAAGTACGCCGATTGCAACGAGCAGGCTGGCCGCGAGGACACCTGCTACGAGCGCAAGGGGTCGCTGTGCTGCGACAAGCGCAACTGCACCAAGACCCGCTGCCTGGGCTGCGGCTCGGTGTGCGAGGTCTGCTGCGACGTGTGCCCCAACCGCGCCAACGTGGCCATTAAGGTGCCGGGCCTGGCCAAGCATCAGGTCGTCCATGTCGATGGCATGTGCAACGAGTGCGGCAACTGCGCCGTGTTCTGCCCCTACCAGGAGGGCCGTCCCTACAAGGACAAGCTCACCCTGTTCTGGAGCGAGGAGGACATGGAGAACTCCGAGAACGAGGGCTTCCTGGCCGTGGACGAGGACCACTTTAAAGTCCGCGTCGCCGGCACGGTCCGCACCGTCTCGGTCGATGCCGTCAACACCGGTCTTCCCGAGGCCGTCCGCCTGACCATCAAGGCTGTGCGTGACAACTATTCGTACCTTCTTAAGAAATAGGCGAACCTTTTATGGCCAAATCCATTCAACATAACGTGGCCTACGTTGCCTGCGGAAGCGGCTGTACTTCCGCAGGCGGCGACGCCCACTGCAGCGAAGGCTGCATTAGCTGTGGCGCCTGCGTCACGGCCTGCCCTCACGGCGCCATTGCTCTGGTCGATGGCATCGCCCGCGTGGATCGCTCCAAGTGCACGGGTTGTGGCCTGTGCGACATGGCGTGCCCGCAGCGCGTGATTGCCTTCGTCCCCGGCTACCAGAACATCCTGGTGCGCTGCAACAACACCGATAAGGGCGCCATCGCCCGCAAGATCTGCGACACCAGCTGCATCGGTTGCGGCATGTGCGCCAAAAAGTGCCCTGCCGGCGCTATCCGCATCGAGGACAACTGCGCCCATATCGACGGCGCGGACTGCCTGTCGTGCGGCATGTGCGCGGTTGTGTGCCCGCATGGCGCCATCCACGATCGCACCGGCATCGCCGCCGGCGTGTAGAAGGGAATCACCATGGCACAGGAATTCACTTTTACCGTTAACGGCGTCAAGCGCACGACGACCCAAAACAAGCCGCTGCTGCGCTACTTGCGCGACGACCTGCACATCCATTCCGCCAAGGACGGCTGCTCCGAAGGTGCTTGCGGCACCTGCACCATCCATGTGGACGGTGCGGCCGTCAAGGCGTGCGTGCTGACCACCGCGCTTGCCGCCGGCCGCAACATCGTGACCGTCGAGGGCCTGCCCGAGGACGTGCGCGAGGCCTTTGTGTACGCCTTTGGCGCCGTGGGCGCCGTGCAGTGCGGCTTTTGCATCCCCGGCATGGTCATGGCGGGCGCAGCGCTCATCGCCGAGGACCCCGAGCCCACCGAGGAGCAGATCAAGTACGCCATCCGCGGCAACGTCTGCCGCTGCACCGGCTACAAAAAGATTATTGAGGGCATTTCGCTGGCAGCCGCGGTGCTCCGCGGCGAAAAACAGATCGACGAGGACTTGGAGCGCGGCGACGACTACGGCGTGGGCAAGCGCGCCTTCCGTATTGACGTGCGCAAGAAGGTGCTCGGCGAGGGCAAGTATCCCGACGACATCGACGAGCTCGATCAGCCGGGCCTGACCTACGCCAGCGCCGTGCGCTCCAAGTATCCGCGCGCCCGCGTGCTCTCCATCGATACCTCCAAGGCCGAGGCCCTGCCCGGTGTGGTGGGCATCCTGCGCGCCGAGGACGTGCCGGTCAACCAGGTCGGCCACCTTATCCAGGACTGGGACGTCATGATCGCTCAGGGCGATATCACCCGCTGCGTGGGCGATGCCATCGTGCTGGTGGTTGCCGAGGACGAGGCGACGCTCGAGAAGGCCAAGAAGCTCGTAAAGATTGATTACGAGCCGCTGGAGCCCGTGCGTAACATTGTCGAGGCCAAGGCGGCCGACGCCCCGCGCCTGCACGACAGTTTTTTTGCCTTTGGCAACACGGTGGAGCTCAAGGACAACGTGTGCCAGAGCCGCCATGTGACGCGCGGCGACGCCGCCAAGGCGCTGGCGGAGAGCGCGTTTACCGTGACACAGCGCTTTACCACACCCTTTACCGAGCATGCCTTCTTGGAGCCCGAGTGCGCCGTCGCCTTCCCGTACAAGAACGGCGTCAAGGTGCAGTCGACCGACCAGGGCGCCTACGATACGCGCAAAGAGTGCGCCCACATGTTTGGCTGGGATAGCGAACCCGAGCGTGTGGTCGTCGAGACCATGCTCGTGGGCGGCGGCTTTGGCGGCAAGGAGGACGTGTCCATCCAGCACCTGGCCGCGCTCGCTGCCTATAAGTTCCAGCGTCCTGTGAAGTGCAAGCTCACTCGTGCCGAGTCGCTTGCATTCCATCCCAAGCGCCACGCCATGGACGGTACCTTTACACTGGGTTGCGACGCCGAGGGCAACTTTACCGGTCTGGATTGCGAGATCAACTTTGACACCGGCGCCTACGCGTCGCTGTGCGGCCCGGTGCTCGAGCGCGCCTGTACGCATGCCGTCGGCCCCTACAAGTACCAGAATACCGACATTCGCGGCTTTGGCTACTACACCAACAACCCGCCCGCCGGTGCGTACCGAGGCTTTGGCGTTTGCCAGTCCGAATTTGCGCTTGAGAGCCTGATCGACCTGCTGGCCGAGAAGGTCGGCCTGGATCCGTGGGAGATTCGCTACCGTAACGCCATCGAGCCGGGTGAGGTTCTGCCCAACGGCCAGATTGCCGACTGCTCCACGGCGCTGAAGGAGACGCTGCTCGAGGTCAAGGATGCCTACTACGCGCATCCCGCCCACGCCGGCATTGCCTGCGCCATGAAGAACGCCGGCGTGGGCGTGGGCCTGCCCGATGCCGGCCGCTGCAAGATTCGCATCGAGGATGGCCGCGCCGTGGTCTACGCCGCCACGTCCGACATCGGCCAGGGCTGTAACACCGTCTTTTTGCAAGACGTTGCCGAGGCCTGCGGTCTGCCGCTGAGCTGCATTGCCAATGGCGAGTGCTCCACCGAGAACGCTCCCGACTCCGGCACTACGTCTGGCTCGCGTCAGACGGTCGTGACCGGCGAGGCCGTGCGCGGCGCCGCCTTCCTGCTGCGCGATGCCATGCTTGACATCGAGGCCGGCAAGCCTGCGCCCGCCGCTCCCGTGAGCGCGCATGGCGACGGCGTCAAGATCGAGTACGACGACGGTCGCGCCTATCAGCTGCGCACGCAGGAGCTCGTCGCCGGCCAGGGTATGCATCCTCAGGATCCCGCGGCCGCCATCAAGGCGCTCGAGGGATGCGAGTTTGGCTACGTGTATCTGGAGCCGACCGACAAGCTGGGTGCGGATGTTCCCAACCCCAAGAGCCACATCTGCTACGGCTTTGCCACACATGTGGTCATTCTGGATGATGACGGCCGCGTGAGCGAGGTCTATGCCGCGCACGATTCCGGCAAGGTGGTCAACCCCATCTCCTTTCAGGGTCAGATCGAAGGCGGCGTGCTCATGGGTATGGGCTATGCGCTTACCGAGGACTGGCCGCTCAAGGACTGCGTGCCCCAGGCAAGGTACGGTACGCTCGGGCTGTTCCGCGCACCCGAGATTCCGGATATCCACGCCATCTACGTGGAGAAGGACGAGCTGCTGCCCGTGGCGTACGGCGGCAAGGGCATCGGCGAGATCGCAACGATCCCCACGGCGCCCGCCGTGCAGAACGCCTACCGCGCATTTGACGGCAAGCTGCGTCCGGATCTGCCCATGGTGGATACGCCCTACAGCCGCGCCTGTCACCGCGGCTAGGGTAGAGCGCAGACGGCATTGCTGACGGGCTGTTCGCGTTCAACACCAACTGCATATGCTGCGCCTTTGGCCCCAGCTCCATCGCGAGCCGGGGCCTTTTGTTTGGAGCGGAGACAGCATCCCAGATTCGACGTTCTGAACGGGATACGCTTTCCGGTTGGGCTTCAAACGGAAAGTGCATCCCGGAATCCGCGCCTGGAATGGGATGCGCTTTCCGGAATAGCCTTCAACCGGAAACCGTGTCCCACTCTGAGACGGGATTCCGGGACACGCTTTCCGCTAGGCCCGCCATCCGGAAAGTGCATCCCGTTTTGAGCGTCCAGACTGGGACGCGCTTTCCGTTGGCGTGGCCGTTGGGAAAACGCGGCCCAGATAGGGGGGATGCGATCCGGCGATGCGCGGCCTAGCAGCTCCTACAGCTCCACTTCGTTGAGCCACGTCGGCAGCGCGGTCTGCCGGATGCCTGCCGTCTGCAGCTTTTTGGCGAGCATTCCTGCCGAGCGGATTTCGCTCATGGTAAAGCGCAGCAGAGGGTGACCGTAGAGCGATAGGTGCGCCTCGCGCTGTCGTTCGGCAACGAGCGCCTCGGCGGTGGTGTGCCCGGCTAGCATGGCCTGGTCGGTATATTTGACGAGCCCGTCGAGTTCTCCCAACGTGAGCTCCCGCGCCTGGCGCTCCCAGGCAAAGTCCGTTCGTATGGGTTTGGCCGAATCGAAGGGGTCCGTCAGCTCGTATTGAAGCCAGTCGGGCGCAAAACCCGTCTCGATCATGACGGCGCGGGCGACTGATTCTCCACCGCTCTCGGCGCGGGCATCGGCATATCGAAGCGTTGTGAGGGCGGTGCGAATCGCGCGACCATTGCGGGCGGTCGTTCGTTGCTCGACGGCCTCCATCAACTGCTCTCGCGTAAGGCCGAGCTTTGAGATTGCCGAATCGGCAATGGGCATGCCGTCGGCAAAACCAGTTTGCAGCAGGCAATCTGTGGCCGTTTGGATAGGCGGCGTTACCGATATGCCGACTCTGCGTATTGCTCCGGCCGGCTCAATCTGGTGCCGCTGAATATGTGCGCCCGGACGAGCCGACGGCTTTGTCGAGCTGCAGACATGCACGACATTCAGGTGTCGCCACGAGACCTCGAGCCCCAGCAGGCAGGCAGCCGAAAACGAGCAGAACGTCCAATCGGGGTGGATGATCGCAAGGGCGCGGATAATCTCGCAATGGCGTTGCGCTCGGTTTAGTTCATCCCAGCGTATTTTGCGCGCGAACAATCCCGGCATGGGGGAGACGACCATGTCGCCGATGCGCCGCAGGAGCGCTTTTCGGATCGCCGCGCTCGGGGGAATCAGACAGCGCCCCTCTTGTTCGGCTTGGGTGAGCAGTTGGTCGATGAGTTGGTCATTGCAATGGGTCATGAGCTACCGCCTCCTTTTGGGTAGCAAAAACGTATCAGCCGGAACTTGCCGCTCAGCTGACCAAAAGCTGACCAAAATCTAACCATGCAGGTAAATGGCCTGGTTTTGACGTCATTTTTACATCCGAATCGGTGGGCGGTAATCGGCGACCGTGAACGGTAGCTAGATATGAAGTCTTGGTAAGTTTCGGGACGTGTACTTTTTTGAAAAAGAGCATTCTATCTGCTGTTTTGTGTTTCTGGATCGCATATTTGAAGGCATGTGATAAAGGCGGCGGATCGTCGACTGGTATCTGCGGAAACTGTGACCCAGATTTCGGCCCCAGAGTGGGATGCCGTTTCCGGATCGGGCCTCAAACGGAAATTGCATCCCGGAATGAGCGCTCAGAGCGGGATGAACTTTCCCAACGGGGCCGCATGCGGAAATTGCGTCCCGGATTCGACGTTCAGAATGGGATGCGCTTTCCGGTAGAGGCTTCAGCGGAAAATGCATCCCAGAATTCAGGCTCAGAACGGGACGCACTTTCCGGATGGCATGTTTGGCGGAAACTACGGCCCAGTTTTTGGCTCCAGAACGGGATACATTTTCCGGAACGGTCCACGTGCGGTGGTATACCGCCCTTTTGCGTGCGCCGCTTGTCGAATTACGTTATAGCTAGCTATATTATTGGAAGGTATAATATGGCTAGCTATAACGTAAGGGAAGGATGGCCCTATGTTTATCGGAAGAACAACGGAAATGGCCGAGCTCAATCGGCTCTACAGTTCGGATTCATTCGAAATGCCCGTGATTTACGGCCGCCGTCGTGTGGGTAAAACGCGCCTTATCACAGAGTTCATCCAAGGCAAGAAGGCTATTTACTTTCAAGCTCGTCGTACCAATGCAGAGGCAAACCTGCATGGCTTTAGCCAGACGATACTTGCGGGTTCGGTTGGTGCTGCAGGTGTGTCGTTTCGTAGCTTTGACGAGGCGTTTGATGCATTGGCCACCATGGCTCGCACGGAACGTTTGATTGTCGTGATTGACGAGTATCCCTATCTCGCCCAATCGAATCCCGAGATCAGCTCGTTGCTGCAAGACAAGATTGATCACCTGTACAAAGAGACCAGGCTCATGCTGATTCTATGCGGCTCGTCTCTTTCGTTTATGGAGGAACAGGTGTTGGGCTACGAGAGCCCGCTATACGGTAGGCGTACGGCCCAGTTTAAGATCATGCCGCTCGATTTTATGACGACCCTCGGCCTGTGGCAGAGCATGAGTCGCGAAGACGCTGCAGTTTGCTATGGCATGACGGGCGGCATTCCTGCATATATCGAGAAAGTCGATCCTGCTGCACCGCTCAAGGACAACATCAAACGTCTTTTTCTTACTCCTACGGGCTATCTCTTTGAGGAGCCGAGTAACCTGCTATTGCAAGAGTGCCGCAATCCCGAGCAATATGATGCGATCGTGCAGGCAATTGCCCAGGGACGCTCGAAGATCTCGGAGATTGCGAGCTCTACGGGAATTCCTGCGAGCAACGTAAAGAGCTATGTGGATAAGCTGGCGTCGCTTGGGATTGTCGAGCGCGAGCTGCCCCTAAACGAGACGAGCAATAAGCGAGCCGTGTATCTGCTGAGCGACCAGATGTTTAGGTTCTGGTACAAGTTTGTTCCGCAGAACATTGGGCTGATTCAAAACGATATGGCTGAGATGGCGTATAAGCGCATTGAGCCGCACATATCGGATTACATGGGTACGGTCTTTGAGCTTATATGCAGACAATACGTGTACGAACTCGCGCGCGCGGGCCAGCTCGAGGTGGTTCCGGCGAGCGTCGGGCGCTGGTGGGGGACGGATAATCGCACGCATACGCAGGAAGAAATCGACTTGATTGTTGACGATGGCGAGGGCACTGCGCTGTTTGCGGAGTGCAAATGGCGCAATGAACCGGTGGGCGAAGACGTGCTGCAAAAGCTCGTATACCGAAGCGATCTCTTTAGGCGGCAGCACAAAAGCTATGTGATCTTCTCGAAGCGCGGCTTTACGCAGGGATGTCAGGAAGCTGCGGCGAGCAGGGGAGATACCAAGCTGATTTCGTTTGCCGAGATGTGAGTGCGGGGTAGCTCTGCTCGAGAACAAGAGCCTGTCCTCGAATTGCTGGAATGGGGCCCTTCTTTTGTCGTGTTGGCTGTCGGCGGAATGTCGGCGGAAAGCGTGTCCCGGATTATAGCTCCAGAGTGGGATGGCCTTTCCGGATCGGCCCCTCGCGGAAAATGCATCCCGGAATGAGCGCTCAGACTGGGACGCACTTTCCGGATCGGCCTTCAAGCGGAAGCTGCGTCCCGGATTCTGGCTCCAGAGTGGGATGCCGTTTCCGGTTGAGGTCTCTGGCGGAAGCTGTATCCCGGAATCGAGCTTCAGAGCGGGACGTGCTTTCCCGTCAGGAGCTCAAGTGGAAACTACGTCCCGGATTCAAGCCTCGGAATGGGACGTGCTTTCCGGATGGGCTTCAAGCGGAAACTGTGTCCCAGAATCGACATGGCTTCAAGTGGAAAGCGCGTCTTAGAATACCGCGCCGGCGTTTTTGGCGGTTGTGGTGGGCAAGGGGGGCATCGCCTACACACGCGACGACGGCGTGGCGGTGATCCCCATGGCGGCACTTGGGGCGTAGTGGTTTTGCGGGGCGTCGGGCTTCCTTTACCGAAAATCCATTTGGTAAACCAGATGCTCGCGGATAGAATAAAGTTGACGGCAGCCCAAGTGGTGAAGAGCTGGGCAGCGCCGTTGCTTGGTCAAGAGGTCAATGCCTTAATGGCAGCGACTTGTTATGCTTCGAATGCTGCTTGAGTGCCTCGGAAAGTTCGATAAGCGCCGTGAAGAGCGAGACCAAAGCAACCAAGAGCTCTACGAGCTCTGATGGGCCCGGGATGACCTCTGATTCAAGTCACCGGGCCTCAATCTTTTTCATGCATTTGAATAGAGTGGGCGACTCTCTTGGGGCCGTCTGCATGGCGTGTGCTTGACGCATGGTATTGCGCCCCGCTTTCATGTCCGCACGGGCGCCTATCCTTACGGCAATGTAGCCGCCTATGTAGCAAGCGGCAGGCAACGGAGAAAGGCCCTAACCGTGTCAGCTGAAAAGACGCCGTGTATCTCGGCTATCGATACGACGAACTTTGCGCGCCAGATTGTGCTGGACTTTGAGTTTGCGCCGGTGCCAAAGCAACGCCAGCGCCGTGGGCTGCGCAATGAGATCATCGAGGTCGGCGCCGTCAAGCTCGATTACCACGGCAACGTTATGGGCGAGTTCTCGCAGTTTGTGCAGACGGAATTTACCGAAGGCGTTGCGTATCCCGTCCGCGAGCTCACAGGGATATCGGCTGTGGACACCGCGATGGCCGATCCGCTCTGCATGGTGATCAAAAGGCTCAGCGACTGGATCGGTCGCTACTCCGCCCAGGTGGTTTGCTGGAGTGGGGCGGATCGTCGACAGCTTTTGACCGAGTGCCAGGCAAAGCACATCGACCTTTCCGCATTTCCTACGGACTGGGCCGACCTGCAGGCGTTTTACACCTCGATCATGGACGTTGGCAGCCACGGGCGCGTCTCTTTGAGTGACGCGGCGACGTGGTTTGGCATCGAGTTCGACGAGTCGACGGGCCACGCCCACAGCGCCCTAGCCGATGCGCGCGTGACCGCCAAGCTGCTCAAGCAAATGATGGACGGGGACTACCGCGTGAGCCCGTGCGTCCAGGAAGTCCGCCAACGGTGGGGGATGGGCGAGCGACCCCAGACGCGCCTTTCCAGTAAGTGCCCCGAGCTGGGTGACCTGCTGCTGAAGCTGAAGACGGAGGGAAGGTAGGGGACTCATTTGGCGGCAAGTGGACGGAATGGTTGCGCAAAGGATTCTAGGATCAGCGGCAGATGACTGCGTTTGGGATCCTATTCAAGGACACGCTGACACCCGCTGGGACCAAGCA
Source organism: Collinsella sp. (assembly GCA_036304385.1). Classification (GTDB taxonomy): domain Bacteria; phylum Actinomycetota; class Coriobacteriia; order Coriobacteriales; family Coriobacteriaceae; genus Collinsella. The sequence continues at coordinate 25,623 of JAXIYS010000028.1, forward strand.
GGTCAAGAGTATGGACATCGAGACGGCATCCATTGTCGAAGAGCGGCTTGCTAACATGATTCGCTGGACGGATAGGCAGAGACCCGTGACGCTGTGTGCGTTATCGTGCACAATGAGGTGTACAGGCTGCCAGTGGCGAACTATCCCGACGAGGTTCTGAGCAACTGCATCATCGAGATTATCGAGTAGTTCTACGAGAGGGATTTGGCGGCGTAGAGCAATCTAGTTTTACGCGTTTGCAGGAGGGAGCCGGTATGGCAGACGAACTTGTTTTTAGTGGCGGCGAGATAGTTTACACC
>JAXIYS010000029.1:0-9343 GCA_036304385.1 Collinsella sp.
GATATAGGTCAGGCCCTCGGGGCAGAGCGTCTCGATGTGCGCTGGGGGAATCTCGGAGGCGGCGTTGGTGTAGGTAACCTTACCCCCCTCCTCCACCAGCGAAAGCCCGGGGCAACCCGCAATGGTGCGGCGCGATTCCTCGCCATGGCACTCGGCCACATCGCCCTCGAGCGCGCTCGCGATAAACGGCTCAAAGTCGATGACGAAGTCGCCGATGCGCCGATAGGCCAAGACGTCGGCTATTTCCTGGAACAACGGCGCCCGGGTCGCGTCCAGGTGCAGATAGCACAGACAGATAGCTCCGCCGCAGATCATGCCGGTATCGGAGTTCTCGCCGCCCATGGTGTAGCGGACCAGGCGCGATTGCCCTGCGGCCAGCAGCTCGCGCGCCTCGCCCAGCGCAAAGAGCTCGATCTTGCCGCCGCCGATGGTGCCCGCTTGGCTGCCATCGGCAAAGACGGCCATCCAGGCGCCCACGCCGCGCGGCGATGATCCTGCCGTGCCGGCAACTACCACCAGCTCGCACGTCTTACCGGCCTTCAGAGCACCAAGCGCTGCATTCACCACATCGAGCTTTTCCATTGCAATTTCCTATCCCTGGAACACACCGGTAAGCATAGCGAGTGCCTCGAGCACACCGCCGCCGACCGACGTCGCCTTGTCCGAAATGTAGTTGATATAGCTGGCATCGCCACGCGGATCGACATCGGCACATTTAAAGCCCTCAGTCACCTGCACGCCGTTCGCCAAAAGCCCGCGCAGACAGCCATCGATCTGCGTGCACATGGGCGTATCGCCCGCGTAGCCAATCACGTCGCCGGCGCTCACGATGTCGCCGATTGCGCGGTCGGACCGAAACACGCCGTCGGCGGGGCTGTGGATAACGCGCTCCTTGCCATAGCCAGCGATAATGCCCGGCACACCCGTGTTGGGCTGCGGCGAACCTTGGGTAATGACACGGCCGAGAAAATGCCCGCGCATGGTCTCGACCACGGCGTCACAGTCAACCGGCGCGGTAAAGCCCGGCCCCACGGCGATGACGGCAGGCGCCATGTCGCGCGTGGTGCTCAGGTTGCGCTTGGCCAAAATCGCGTCGACCACAGCCGCGGGTTTAAGCTCATCAAGCATCTTGGCCTGAGGGTCCACCACGACGGCAACATCCCCCGCTTGGGTAATCTCGAGCGCCTCAGCCGGCGTCAGTGCCAAGCGAGCGCGAATGCCTTCGACCTCGACCTCGCCCAGGCGAATGGCCTCGCAAAAACTGATTGTGCGGCGGATGCACGTGGGAACCGCGATATCGGCCATAACGACCGACACGCCGGCGCGAACCAAACGAGCGGCGACGCCCGTGGCGATATCGCCAGCGCCGCGAATATAAACGAGCATTCCCGGGGCACCTCCCTGTGCTACGGTTTGAGCAGAGCAAAAGCGGTTCGACCGCTACTCTGATGATTATTTATTATCACAGTATTATACGGCGGTGAACAGATGGAAACGACGAGCGGAAACCTTGCCTCCGCGCTCAAGATCGAGCCGGGCATTACCGCAATTATCGGCAGTGGCGGCAAGTCGACATTGCTGAAAACGCTGGGTCTTGAGCTCATGCGCGCCGGCGACAGGGTGCTCCTCTGCACCACCACGCACATGTTTCCCGTCGCCGGCGTGCCATGGGACGGGTCGAGCCGTCGCCTGGACGCCGCGCTTTGGAAGCCGGGGACCCTGCATGTTCCCGGCTGCACCTGCGAGGCGCGCGCGGGCATGAACCGCGGAAGTATCTGCCAGGCGGGTGTTTTGGACCCGGAGACAGGCAAGCTCTCCGCCCCCGCCGAGCCGCTCAACGAGCTGGCACGGCACTTTGACTATGTGCTGGCCGAGGCAGATGGCAGCAAGCGACTCCCGCTCAAAGCGCATGCCGCCTGGGAGCCGGTAATTCCCGCCGCCACGGCAAACGTTGTCTGGATCGTCGGCGCCTTGGGGCTCGGCAAGCCCATCAACGAAGCCGTCCACCGCCCCGAGCTCTTTTGCGAGCGTTGCGGCTGCGAGCTCACCGACGCTGCCACCCCAGAGCGCGTCGCCATGGTGCTCAATGCCGAGCTGCGGATGCTGAACCTCAATAATGCCCGCATCATGCTCAACCAAGTCGATAAGCTCAGCGACCCCACGATGGCCGACCGCTTTGAGGCCGCCCTCGGCCGCCCCCTCATCGCCACCAGCCTCAAATAGCCGGCGCCGCCCCGGCAGATCTATAAGTTGCGGTGGAATAGTTCCTGAAACGGCCTATTTGGCGGCTAAACAGGAACTATTCCACCGCAACTGCGGAGGGGAATCCGGTGATCTTCCTGCTAGCGGGGGACGTAGCGGCCGGGTTGGGCTCCGGTGGGCTCGCCGTCGCGCGCGGCCAGCACGCCATTCACAAACACAGCCTTGGCGCGACCATGTGCCTCAAAACCCTCGAGCGGCGTGTAGTCCACAGCCTGATGCTGCGTCGCCGCGCGAATGGTCCAGCGCGCCTTGGGATCCCACACGCACACGTCGGCATCGGCACCCTCGGCAAGACAGCCCTTGCGCGGATACATGCCAAAGACGCGCGCCGGGTTCTCGCTCATCAGGCGGCAGAGGTCCTCGGGGCCCAGCTGTCCCTCAAAGCTCGTAGCGATCGCGACGGGACGATGCTCCACACCGGGTCCGCCGTTGGGAATCGCGCGGAAGTCGTCGCGCCCGCGGTCCTTTTGCCCGTGCAGGTTAAAGCTGCAGTGGTCGGTCGCGATCGTATCGACCTCGCCGGCCACAAGCGCCTCGCGCAGTGCCGCACGGTCGCCCGCATGGCGCAGCGGCGGGCTCATCACATATTTGGCGCCCGCAAAGCCGTCCTCGCCCTGCTCCAAATAGCACGTATCGTCGAGCATCAGATACTGAGGGCAGGTCTCGACATAGATATTCTTCTGCCCGCGCGCCTTGGCGGCACGAATGGCCTCGAGCCCCAGCTTGGTCGAAAGGTGCACCACGTTGACCGGTGCGTCGCCGGCCAGGTGCGCCAGATATAGCAGACGGCTCACTGCCTCGGCCTCGCACACGTCCGGACGGCTGAGCGCATGGCCCTCGGGTCCATGAATCCCTCGCTCGTACACGCGCTTCTGCAGTTCATTCACCAGCGTGCCGTTCTCGCAATGCACGCACAGTATGCCGCCAATATGTTTGAGCTCCTCGAGCACCTCGAGTGTCTCGGCATCATCCAAGCGCAGGTGGTCGTAGGCAAAGTAAGTCTTAAACGACGATACGCCCGCCTCGCGCATGGCCGAAAGATCGGCGCGGTTGCGCTCGTTCCACTCGGCGAGTGCCATATGAAAGGCGTAGTTGGCCGTGCAGGTTCCGCCGGCGCGGCGATGCCACTCGGCCAAGGCATCGGGCATGGTCACGCCGCAATCGGCCGTCGCGTAGTCCACGATGGTCGTCGTGCCGCCGCAGGCAGCTGCGCGCGTGCCGGTCTCAAAGCTATCGGCTGTCCAATCCATGCCGGTCCAGCACTGCATGTGCGTGTGGCCGTCGATAAAGCCGGGAAACACCCAGCAGCCCGCGGCGTCCTCGACGGTATCGCCCTCGGCCGGCTCAATCGCCGCGGCGATCCGCACGATCTTATCGCCATCCATGGCAAGATCGGCGCGGCGAAGCCCCTGGGGCGTCACGAGCGCGCCGTTTTTGATGATGATCATAATTGCTCCTTATTGATTGATGCTGTTGGCCACGCGATCAAAATACGAGCAGGCGGCGATATGCTCCGTTATGCGTCGCTGTCCCTTGGTGGTATCGACGTCCCACAGCTCGTAGGCACGCGCCTCGACCAGCACCACGTCAATACGGTCCTTGAGGATCGAACCGCCGCCGTCCTTGCCCTCAAGACACATAAGTGCATCGAACAGTTCCGCCGGAAAGAGCACCGGGCTCGAAGGCTCACCGTTGCACGCAAGACGCACCGGATGCTTGCGGCCACGCTCGTCAAATGCACGAACCATAGCCTCAAAAGAATCCGAACTCACGAGCGGCTGGTCGCCCGGCAAAAAGAGGCAACCTTTCCAGTTGCGTTCGACTCCCCACGAAAGGCCCGCACGGACGCTTTCGCTGCGCAGCTCGCCATCGTGCAGCACACACGGGCAATGCTTGTCCTCGCAAATCTGGGCGACCTCGGGCCAACGCGTCGAAACCACGACGTCAAAGCCCCGGGGAACCGAATCGATGGTCCGGGCAATCAGCGGCTCGCCATAGATATCGGCAAGCATTTTGTTAGAGCCAAACCGCTTGCCCTCGCCCGAAGCCATAATGACGCATCCAAGTTTCATGGTGATACCTCCCCTGAAACCATCGTACCCATAACTCGCGCCGCGGGCATCCACATCGAAAGCGCTTATCCCGCACGCCCGCGATGCAAAAAAGGGGCACCCCGCCGGTTGGCAGAGCGCCCCCTTTACATGGCTTACCTCAGCCCAGCTTTAGGCCTGGAACCAACGGGCGGTGTTGCGCTCGTCGAGGGCCTTGAGGGTAGCGGCGGGATCGGCAACCTTCTGCAGGAACATCATGGCTGCGATGGCGTACGGCTTGTAGCTGGCCTCCTTGTACATGCCCACGCGGTGCATGTCGAAGACGTCGGCGTTGACCTCGCCGTGCTCGCAAGAGACACCGGAGATGTCGGCGGGCAGCGGGTGCATAAAGATAGTGTCCTGGCCGTTGGCGGTCTTCTCCATGAGCTCGGTCGTGGAGCACCAATCCTGATGGGTGGCGTTCTGGGCGAGCAGCTCCTTCTCGAGCGCTGCGATGCCGGCGTCGTCGCCCTCGGCGTACAGGTTGGTACGCTTCTCCATGGCGGCAAACGGAGCCCAGCTCTTGGGGATCACGATGTCGGCGCCCTCGAAGGCCTCGGCCATGGTGTTGACCTGCTTAAAGGTGGTGCCGGACTCGGCGGCGTAGCCCTTAGCGCGCTCGACGACCTCGGGCATGAGGTCGTAGCCCTCGGGGTGAGCCAGGGTGACGTCCATGCCAAAGCGAGGCAGCAGGCTGATCAGCGACTGCGGGCAGGACAGCGGCTTGCCGTAAGAGGGCGAATAGGCCCAGGTAACGGCAACCTTCTTGCCCTTGAGGTTCTCAAGACCGCCAAACTCGTTGATGAGGTAGAGCATGTCGGCAGAGGACTGCGTGGGGTGGTCGGAATCGGACTGCAGGGAGATGAGCGTGGGACGGTGATCCAGAACACCGTCCTCGTAGGCCTGCTGGACAGACTCAGAGACCTCGGCCATGTAGGCGTCGCCCTTGCCGATGTACATGTCGTCGCGGATGCCGATGACGTCGGCCATGAAGGAGATCATGGTAGCGGTCTCGCGGACGGTCTCGCCGTGAGCGATCTGGGACTTCTTCTCGTCCAGGTCCTGCAGCTCAAGGCCGAGCAGGTTGGCGGCCTTAGAGAAGGAGAAGCGCGTACGGGTGGAGTTGTCGCGGAACAGGGAGACGGCCAGGCCCGAATCGAAGATCTTGGACGAAACGTTGTTCTCGCGCAGCTCGCGCAGAGCGTCGGCGACGATGTAGAGCGCCTTGAGCTCATCGGTGGTCTTGTCCCAAGTGTGCAGGAAGTCGCTGCCGTACATACCCTTAAAATCGAGGCCGTTCAGCTGCTCGACGAGCTCGGTAAACTTGGCGTCCATGTAAATGTCCTTTCTAAAGGTGAAACGATCGCAATGAGTAGATGCGCTCCGGCATGCGCGTGTGGCTAGAACATGCAGAGCGCTATGACGAGGACCCGCCACCGTCGAGGAAGCATGGGAGATAACGACCGCGGGCCCCAAGTCAACAGGAGGCGCCGGGGGCATAAACTGCCCCCGGCTCAACAAGATCGAGGAATGGGACTAGTCGATCTTGTTGTTGGTCAGACCGGCGCGGAACACGGTGGCGTCGCCATCGGCCTTGCTCGGATCGTAGAGGTTCAGGGCAGCCACGTACATGGCGGCAGCGGTGACCAGGTCGTCCTTGTAGGTGACCTCGTTGGGAGCGTGAGCCTGAGACTCGGCACCCGGGCCAAAGCCCACGCAGGGGATGCCGTAGCGGCCCTGGATGGAGACGCAGTTCGTGGAGAAGGTCCACTTGTCGCACAGCGGGCGACCGGTGCGCTTGTCCATGCTGGGCTCGCAGCCGATGCGCTCGTCACCAAACATGGCCTTGTGGGCGTCGACGAGGGCCTTGACGTGCGGAGCGGTCTCCTTGTTGATCCACGTGGGGAAGTAAGCCTCGGTCTCGTAGACCTCGCCGGTCCAGGACGGACGGTCGTACATGTACATGGAGACCTTCACGTCGTCACCGTACTTCTTGGCGGCCGGCAGGTTGCGGATCTCGTCCAGGCAGGACTCCCAGGTCTCGCCGGCGGTCATGCGACGGTCGATGGAGATGGCGCAGGAGTCAGCGACAGCGCAGCGGCTGGGGCTGGTGTAGAAGATCTGGCTGACGGTGCAGGTGCCGCGGCCCAGGAAGCGGGCATCCTCGTAGTGCTCGGGGTTGTACTTGGGGTCGAGCATCTTGACGAGGCCCTTGATGTCGGTCGACTCGTCGCAGCCGTTGTTGTTGAGGGCGCGGACGTCGGCGATGATGTCGGCCATCTTGTAGATGGCGTTGTCGCCGCGGTCGGGAGCGGAGCCGTGGCAGGAGGTGCCGTGAACGTCGACGCGGATCTCCATGCGGCCGCGGTGACCGCGATAGATGCCGCCGTCGGTGGGCTCGGTGGAAATGACGAACTCGGGCTTAATGCCGTCCTTGTTGTAGATGTACTGCCAGCACATGCCGTCGCAGTCCTCTTCCTGGACGGTGCCGACGACCATGATCTTGTAGCCCTCGGGGATGAGGCCCATGTCCTTCATCATCTTGGCAGCGTAGGTAGCAGAAGCCATGCCACCCTCCTGGTCGGAGCCGCCACGGCCGTAGATGATCTCGTCGGTCTCGTAGCCCTCATAGGGATCGGCATCCCAGTTCTCGATGTTGCCGATGCCGACGGTGTCGATGTGAGAGTCGATGGCGATAATCTTGTCGCCCTCGCCCATAAAGCCCATAACGTTGCCCAGGCCGTCGACCTTGACCTCGTCATAGCCAAGGCTCTCCATCTCGGCCTTGATGCAAGCGACAACCTCGCCCTCCTCGCAGGACTCAGAGGGATGGCTGATCATAGCGCGCAGGAAGCGAGTCATATCAGCACGATGAGACTCAGCAGCAGCCTTGATAGCGTCGAAATCGAGTTCTTTAGCCATTGTTCATAACCTTTCAAACGAAGGAATCTACCTGTGAGGTGGCGGAGCGATACCTATTTACTCCGCCCCAACGATTAGCAAGTGGGATATTCGCCTTCCCAGACAATGCGGCGATACTGGTCGGGGTCCGTGTCACCTTCCGTGGAGAAGCAGAGCACGGAGCTCGTCTTGTCCAGGCCGATGAGCTCCTTGAGCTCGGCGTACTCGGGATCGAGCATGAGGGTCTCGACCAGGCCGGTGGTCACCGCGCCGGACTCGCCGGAGATGACGCGCGGGTCGCCCTTCTCGGGAGCGCCCAGGGTGCGCATGCCGCGAGCGGTGACCCAGTCGGGGCAGGACACGAAGGCGGTAGCGTGGTTGCGCAGGATATCCCAGCCCAGGATGTTGGGCTCGCCACAGCACAGGCCGGCCATGATGGAGGGCATGTCGCCGTCCACGATGCGCGGGTCGCCGTCGCCGGCGGCAGCGCCCTTGTACAGGCAGGCGGCCGGAGCGCACTCGACCACGACAAAGGTGGGCGGGTTATCGGGATACAGGTTAGTGAAGTAGCCCACCACGGCGCCGGCGAGCGAGCCTACGCCAGCCTGGACAAAGACATGCGTCGGGCGGTTGATGGCCATCTCGCGCAGCTGCTCGGCAGCCTCGGAAGCCATGGTGCCGTAGCCCTCCATGATCCAAGACGGAATCTTCTCGTAGCCCTCCCAGGCGGTGTCCTGAACGATAACGCCGCGCTCGCAGGCGTCGGCCTCGGCGGCGGCCATGCGCACGCACTCGTCGTAGTTGACCTCTTCGATGGTCACCGTGGCACCCTCGGCGGCGATGTTGTCGAAGCGGGGCTTGGTGGAACCCTTGGGCATGTGCACGACGGCCTTCTGGCCCAGCTTATTGGCAGCCCATGCCACGCCGCGGCCATGGTTGCCGTCAGTGGCGGTAAAGAAGGTGGCCTGGCCAAAGTCCTTGGCAAGCTGATCGGAGGTCAGGTAATCGAAGGTGCACTCGGCAACGTCCTTGCCGGTCTCGTCGGCAATGTAGTTGGCCATGGCAAACGAACCGCCCAGGACCTTAAAGGCGTTGAGGCCAAAGCGATAGCTCTCGTCCTTAACGCACAGGTTGGACAGGCCCAGGCGTGCAGCCTGGCCATCCAGGCGGGCAAGCGGAGTGACGGTGTACTGGGGGAACGACTGGTGGAAGGCACGGGCCTTCTTCACGTGGTCGAGGCTCATGATTCCCAAGTGCTTGTCATCGCTCTTGGGCATCGTGTTGCCCGCCCACTGGATCTTATCGGCCATACGGTGAACTCCTTAAGTTCTCTCTTGCCGGCCCCCGCATACGCGTTTCAGCCCATTCCCATTCCTGCGACTGAACTTTTATGTGGATGCCAAACAAAAAGTTTGTTAGCACTGTTCTATCACACTTTTTGATTGCTAAACCTAACAAATTGTTTGTTGCCGTAATCGGTACTTTTTCGCCGCCGAACGGTTACATAACGCAGCGACGCTTTCGTTATTTGCGAACAAGTGGGGTTTATGGCAAAGTGAGCCCAAACTAATTTTTAGGAAGGCACCCATGACCCCCGCACAGATTGAGTTTTACAAGCGCCTTGCACACGGCCTGGCGCTCCAGTTTGGCCCCAACTGCGAAGTCGTCGTCCACGACTTGGAGACCGAGGACGTGGACCACTCCATCGTAGTGATCGAAAACGGCCACGTCAGCGGGCGCAAACTGGGTGACGGCCCCAGCCATATTGTGCTTGAGTCCATGCACGAGGGCACCGCCGACGTGCACGACCGCGAGCCATACCTCACCAAAACCGCCGATGGCAAGCTGCTCAAGTCCTCGACCATCTTTATCCGCAACGACGAGGGCAAGCCCGTCGGCATTTTGGGCATTAACTTTGACATTACGCTCATGAAGGCTTTTGAGCGCTCGCTCGATGCCTTTGCCGGCACCGGCAGCGCGGGCTATACCGAGCCCGAGCCCATTACCAAGAACATCGGCGACCTGCTCGAGGACCTGCTGCACGAGTGCGAGCAGTTTGTGGGCAAGCCCGCGGCGCTCATGACCAAAGA
>JAXIYS010000030.1:0-22099 GCA_036304385.1 Collinsella sp.
ACCCAGTACGAGGGCCATACCGTCGCCGACATGGGCCTGCTCAAGATGGACTTCCTGGGCCTGCGCACGCTGACGGTTATCTCCAAGGCCAAGGCAAACATCAAAAAGAACTTCGGCATCGACATCAAAGAGGAAGAGATTCCCTTTGACGATCCCGAGATCTTTAAGCTCATGGGCTCCGGCCACACCGCCGGCGTCTTCCAGGTCGAGTCCGCCGGCATGACGGCCACGATCAAGAACATGAAACCCACCGAATACAAGCACGTCGTGGCATTGATCGCTCTGTACCGCCCGGGCCCGCTGGGCGCCGGCATGGTTTCGTCCTACATCAACCGTATGAACGGCAAGGAGCCGGCCGTCTCCTACGACGACCGCCTGGACGACATCCTGGGCGAAACCTACGGCACCATGGTTTACCAGGAGCAGGTTATGCTCATCTCCGTCGAGATGTGCGGCTTCTCCAAGGGCGAATCGGACTCGCGTATCCGTAAGCCCGTGGCTAAGAAAAAGATCAAGCTGCTCACGTCGACGGTGCTCCACTGGGAGGATGGCTCGGACGAGACCACCTACGACCACTGGATGAACGGTGCTATCAAGAACAACTACACGCGCGAGGTCGCCCAGAAGATTTGGGACGATGTTCTTGAGTTCGCGTCTTACGCCTTTAACAAGTCGCACTCCGCCGGCTACGCCATCCTGGTTATGCAGACGGCGTGGCTCAAGGCGCACTATCCGCACGAGTACATGGCGGCCGTTCTGACGTCCTACACGGGCAAGACCGACAAGATCGTTCATTACGTCTCGGCGTGCCGCCACGACGGCATCCCCGTGCTGTCGCCAGATGTCAATGAGTCCGGTACCGAGTTCACGGCTACCAAGGAGGGCGTGCGCTTTGGTCTGGCCGGCATCCGCGGCGTGGGCACTGGCGTGGCGCAGGCGATTATCGCTGAGCGCGAGGCGGGCGGCCCGTTTAAGACGCTGCACGACTTTGTCGAGCGCGTGGACTCGAGCCAGGCCAACCGTCGCGTGATCGAATCGCTCATCAAGGCAGGCGCCTTCGACTCCACGGGGTATCCGCGTCGCCAGATGATGCACTTTGTGGATAAGAACAACCCCGAGAACATCATCGACGCCGCGATAAAGCGCCAGAAGGACCGCGCGAGCGGCCAGACCTCGTTCTTCGACATGTTTGGTGATGTTGAGGGCTCGGGTTTCGAGGTCAGCGTGCCCGATCCGGACGGCCAGGAATGGGACCGCCACCTTAAGCTGAGCCAGGAGAAGGAGGTTCTGGGCATCTATGTCTCGGACCACCCGCTGCGCCCGTTTGAGTATGCGCTCAGCAAAGCGCGCGACTTCTCGTTCTCGCAGATCGACACCGGCTACGAAGTTCAGAATCCTACGGGCGGCACCATCAACCAGGAGATTCCCGAGGGCAAGGCGCTGTGGTGGGCCGGCATGGTCTCGAGCGTGTCCAAGCGCGTGACCAAAAACGGCGACCCCATGGGCATCGTGCAGCTCGAGGACATGGAAGGCGAGGCCACCGTCGTGGTGTTCCCTAAGACCTACAAGGAGGCCGAGGGGTACCTGTACGGCGAGGTCGATCCCGAGACGGGCGCGCAGCTGTCCGACGCCTTTGTGCGCATTAAGGGCAAGCTCGAGCGCTCGGACCGCGGCGACCAGATCATCGCGCAGGAGATCGTGCCGCTGGAGCTCAACGAGGAGAACAACAAGCCTAAGGTGTTTGAGGTCATGGTACCCAACAGCCGCTTTAGCCAGGGCAATATGGCCCGCCTGGCCACGGTGCTCACCACTAACCCGGGCGGCGACCGCGTGGAGATCTTTATCGAGCAGGTGGACGGGCGCGTGCTGCGCGCCGAGGTGCCTGCCAAGGTCAACGCGCGCTCGATTCCGCTGCTGGCCGAGGCCAAGGCCATTGTGGGTAATCAAGGCAGAGTAACGGTGATCTAGGGACGGCGTTGCTGAGAGGTACCCGGTGCGAGATTGGAGGAAGTGATGGCGCAGGGGACGTTTGTGCAGGCGCTCCGGAAAGAGGCGGCGCTGAGCGGCACCTTTATGAAGGGCCGCTCGCTCATGCTCAACGGCGCCGTGCTGTCGATCGAGGACAGCGGCTCGCGCTTCTCCAAAAACGTGACGGTTGAGGGCTCAGTGCGCGGCTCGCGCGGTGACCTGTACAAGACGCACGTAGCGCTCGACATGGACGAGCACGAGGTGATCGACTACGACTGCGATTGCCCCGCTGCCTATCGCTACCCCGGCATGTGCAAGCACGCCATCGCCACGGCGCTAGCGTACCTGGACGCCAGCGGCATTGAGCCTGTTGAGGGGCTGCGCACGCCGGTCCGCACGTTTACGGCGGCGCCCAAGCAAGCCGCGCGTCCTGCGTCTGCCGCACCGGCGGTCAACCCTAACTTTCCCTTCCCGGCGCCAGTTCCCACGAGCCCGAGCCTCATGAAGGCGCTCTCCGATCTTTCGGACGCGCGCATGGATGAGTTGGCGGGCATGCGCCGCAAGCTCGCCGGCACTGTCGACCCCGATGCCCCCAAGGCGGTGTTGGAGCCCTCGCTGGTGCCGTACTACAATCCGCTGTTCGCCGACCGCTTTAGCTGGGCGCTCGAGCTTCGCATCCGATGCGGCTCGGTGTCCTACGTGGTCAAGGACATCGACGGCATGGCCGCCGCCTACGTGCGCGGCGGCACGTTCTCGTACGGCAAGAAGCTCACATTCCTCCATACGCCCGAGGCCTTTGACGAGGTTTCGGTGCGTCTGCTCGACCTTGTTGTGGCAACGGTTGTGTATCTGAGCGACATCACGAGTTCGCGTTCGGCGTCGTACGATTTTGCACGCAGCGGCTTTGTCGCCGAGCGTCAACTGCCGCTGTCCGAGCATGACATCGTATACATGCTGGACTTGCTGCGTGGCCGGACCATTTCCTTTGAGCCCGCCTGGTCGCGGGGAACGACGACGCATCGTTCCTACGAGGTGGCGGTTGAGTTGTCGCCGGTGGGGGAGGACGAGGCCTCGGCAAAACAGCCGCCGCTCCTTGCCGCCAAGATCGCGCCGGCGGCCGGTGGCAGCTACGACCTGCGTCTGCCCGCCGATATGTACTGCTTTGTCTCGGGCGACGTTGCCTATCTGGTCGACACGCACCGCGCGCGCCGCGCCGATGCGGCGTTTGCCCAGCATGCCGCACCGTTTCTGTCGCGTCTGCTGCCCTGTCGCACGCCGGTCCATATCGCCGCCGAACAGGTGGGCGAATTCTGCCGCATGGCGCTGCCCGTGCTGCGCGAATACACTGACCTCACCGCTCCCGCCGTGCTCGACACCGTGGCGCCCGAGCCGAGCTTTGCCATGGCAATCGGTGTCGACGATGGGCTTGTGACCTGCAAGATTACGGTTAGCTACGGCGATTGGTCGGCAGATCTCTTTAGCCTGGGTGCCCCGGGCAGCCCCTTCGAAGAACAGCGCCCGGGCGTGCCGCCGCGCGACGAGATAGCAGAGTTTCGCGTTATGGACACGGCGGCCCTGTATTTCGACTTTTACGAGGGCGGCCTGGCGTTTGAGGAGCGCGACGACGAGAGCCTGTTCTGCCTGCTCACCGAGGGCCTGTCTGCCCTGTCCGAGCTGGGCGAGGTCATGCTCAGCGACCGCCTACGCCAGATCTCGGTCCGCCCTGCGCCCAAGCTTTCGGTGCGCGCGACCGTCAAGAGCAACCTGCTCGATGTCGAACTGGGCGCGAGCGGTCTTTCAGCGGCAGATCTCGCCATCTATCTGGACTCATACAAGCGCCATCAGACGTTTGCGCGCCTGACGTCCGGCGACATCGTGCGCCTGGACGAGGGTGCCCGTGCCGCGTTTGGCCTTGCCGAGGACCTGGGCGTCGATGCTGTCGACCTGCTCGACGGCGTGTCGCTTCCCGCGTCGAGCACCCTGTTTGTCGATAGCATGCTTGCACGCACGCCCGCGCTCGAAGCCGATCGCGACGCTGCGTTCCGTCGCACCGTCGAGCGCTTGGATACGCTCGGCAAGATGGACTTTACGGTGCCGGCATCTCTCAAGGCCACACTGCGCGGCTATCAGGTCGACGGCTACCAGTGGCTCGGCTCGCTCGAGCACCTGGGCCTCGGCGGCATCTTGGCCGACGATATGGGCCTGGGCAAAACACTGCAGATGATCGCGCATATCCTGGCGCGCGTGGAGGCGGGGGACACTAAGCCCACGCTTGTGGTGTGCCCTGCGTCGCTTGTGTACAACTGGACTGCCGAGCTGGAGCGCTTTGCGCCTTCGCTCGACGTGTGCGCTATCGTGGGCGCCAAGGCGCAGCGCCGCGTGCAGATAGCCGACGCTGACGAGCATAACGTGGTTGTAACGTCGTATGACCTCATGCGGCGCGATATCGACGAGTATGCCGAGCAGGACTTTGCCCGTGTGGTGCTCGACGAGGCCCAGTACATTAAAAACCCGCTCACGCAGGTGGCGCACGCCGCCAAGCGCCTGCCTGCTGGCGTGCGCTTTGCCTTGACGGGAACGCCCATCGAAAACCGCCTGTCTGAGCTCTGGAGCATCTTCGACTTTTTGATGCCGGGCCTGCTTGGCACACGCGAGTCGTTTGCCAAGCGCTTCGAAAGCCCGGTCGAGCATGCCGAGGGCGATAGCGCCGCTCGCCTGCAGGCGCTCGTGTCGCCGTTTGTGCTGCGCCGTGTCAAGGAAGACGTGGTTGCCGACCTGCCCGAAAAGATCGAGGACACCGTCATGGCGCAGCTCACCGGCGAGCAGCGCAAGCTCTACCTGGCCAACCAAGACCGCATCGCCCAGCAGGTGCAGCACCGTGAGGCATCCGAGTTTAAGAAAGACAAGCTCAAGGTACTCGCCGAGCTCACCAAGCTGCGCCAGATCTGCTGCGACCCGCGTCTACACTACGAGGATTACAAGGCGGGGAGCGCCAAACTCGACGCTTGCATGGAGCTCGTGCACGGTGCGCTCGACGGCGGGCACCACATTCTGCTGTTCAGCCAGTTCACGGGCATGCTCGATATCATCGGCAAGCGCCTGGCCAAGGAGGACATCGGCTTTCTTAAGCTCACGGGCGCTTCGTCCAAGGAGAGCCGCGCCAAGATGGTCGCGCAGTTCCAGGCGGGCGAGGTGCCGGTGTTTCTGATCTCGCTCAAGGCGGGCGGCGTGGGCCTCAACCTGACGGCGGCCGACGTGGTCATCCACTACGACCCGTGGTGGAACGTGGCCGCGCAGGACCAGGCGACCGACCGCGCGCACCGTATTGGCCAGCAACATACCGTGACCGTGTACAAGCTCATCGCCAAGGACACGATCGAGGAGCGCATCATGCAGATGCAGGAGTCTAAGCGCGACCTGGTCAACAGCGTGCTCGGCGGCGACGGCATCTCCTCGGCGCTGTTTACCCGCGAGGACGTTCTGGCGCTGCTCGGCGGCGACGGGCGCTAACCTCGCTCGTTATGTGTTCATTTGCCATGCCGTGGATGGTTCGCCTGCCTTTGGGCATAAGAACCATCGAGAACATCGGCACATCAGCAAAGGAGAGCATCATGGCGAAATTCTTTAAGGACCCCGACGGCAAGCTCATTGCCGCCCTTGGCAACGACGTTGCAACCCCTACCGGCTGCACGGAGCTGACCGCGAACACCGAGGACGCGGCGCACGAGAAGCACGTGCCCGTCGTCGAGAGCGAGCGCGACGGTCACGTGATTCGTGCACGTGTGGGCTCGGTCGAGCATCCTATGGTGCCCGAGCACTACATCGAGTGGATCGCCCTTGAGGCCGAGGGCCGTCTGGAGGTCCATTACCTTGAACCCGGCATGAAGCCCGCGACGTTTTTTGCCGGCGGTTCCAAGACCGGTACCGTCTATGCCTATTGCAACCTGCACGGGCTGTGGTCCGCGACGTTCTAGGAGCGCGCCCCCGCTCGGGGTATCATAGCTAGCATATGCACATGCGAGCGCCGACTGCATCATGCGGCCGGCGCTTTTACTACGACAACGATGGTTTACGACGGAAAGGGCTGAGCCATGAAGCTCGCACTTGCACAGATCGATATGCGCCTGGGTGATATTGAGGGTATCTGCGGTCGCATCGAGGACCAGGCGCGCCTGGCCCACGAGCGCGGTGCGCGCGTCCTGTGCGTGCCGGCTCCGCTCTTTATGGGAGCCCTGCCCGGCGGCCTGGTGGGCACTGCCGACTTTGAGCACGACATGCTTGCCGGCTTGACCGGCGTCGCCGAGCGTATCCAAGAGCTCGATATGATCTGCATCGTGCCCGCGGCGGTTTCGTTTGAGGGCCAGCCCCTGCTCGACTACATGATGCTCAAGGACGGCCATGTGGTGCCGGCCCGTTCGAGCATTGCCCTGCAGCGTGGCGAGAACAACGACGCGCGCTGGGCGCCGCCGGTGTTTGACGTGGACGGTGTGCGCATCGCCGTGATTTTCGATCTGGACCGCGAGCTCGGCATGCTTCCGACCGGCGTCGACCTCATCGCTTATTTTCAGTTCAACGCGTTTGATATGACCGACCGCGAGACGGCCGCCATTGCCGCCGTTCGCAGCGGTGCCTACCGCAAGATCGCCTCCAAGCGCAGCGTATGGTTTGCCTGCATGGCGCCGGTCGGTGCGTACGACGAGTCGGTGTATACCGGCGGCTCGTTTGTGCTCGACGACTGCGGCCGCGTGGTGGCCCAAGCGCCGTGTTTTGAGGAGAGCCTGCTGGTTCAGGAGATCCAGCGCGGTGTGATGCTCGATGCCTTGGAGGACCACGAGCTGCCCGAGTTTCGCTCCGAGGAGTGGTTGTGGCAGGCGCTGGTGCTCGCTGTGCGCGACAACGCCCGTGCCCATGGCACGTCGCGCGCCGTGGTGGCGCTCGAGGGAGACTTGCCGTCGTCTTTGCTTGCGGCGTTGGCTGTCGATGCATTGGGTTCGCGCAATGTGGTCGGCCTGGTACTGGGACGCAACCGCATCTTTACGCCGGCGCAGGAGGAGGCCGAGGCTGCTCGCTGTGCCGCCGTTCGCGCCATTGCCGAGCGCCTGCATATTCGCACGGTTGAGCGCGATGCGCCGGATGCCGCGCGTGTGCTCGACCGCGATGTGTCGGCGGGCGATGCCGAGCGCCTGCGCTCTCGCACGCTGGGCCTTATGCTGGAGGATACGGCGCTCGAGCTGGGCGCGATGGCTCTGAGTCCGCTTTCCAAGACCGAGTACGCGTTGGCGGCACCGGCACTTTGTGGTGGCTACCAGGGCGATTACGCGCCCTTTGGCGATGTGTATCTGTCGACGCTTGAGTTTGTGGCGCGTGTGCGCAACCGTACGTCTGCTGTGGTGCCGCAGGAGCTCGTGACGCTCAACGCGGTGGAAGATTGCATGGAGCGCGTACTGGCGCGGGCGCTCTCGACGCTCGACGGTCCGGTCGACATGCTCGATCGCGCGGCGCAGCTGCTCGGTGGACTCGAGCCGGGCGAGGTCGATGGCACGCTCGAGGCGCACGTGGACCGCAACCGACCTTTCGACGACATCCCGATGTCCGCCGGCAAGCCCGAGGCTTGCTCGCTGCTGCTGATGCTCGTGCGTCAGGGCGAGGCCGCCCGCCGCATGCTGCCGACGGCGCCGATCGTCTCGGCCCGTTCGTTTGTCGAGCGCGCCTGGCCGTACATGCTCGCATGGTCCGACCTGGGGCTGAGCGGCAAGGAACGCATGACGGTCGATGCGCTGGCGCGCGCCGAGGTGAACCGCTTTGCCGACGAGGATACAAGCGAGCGCATGCGTGGCGAGATGATGGGCATACTGGGTGACCTGTTGGGTATTTCGCCCGAGCAGATGGAGGAGCTGCGCTCCGAGGACGGCCAGCGCCGCCTGCACGAGGGCATGAAGAAGTTTGAGGGCGAGGTCCAGGACGCCATCGATAAGATGATGGGCGGCCAGGGTGGCCCGCAGGGTGGGCCCCAGGGCACGCCGATGCCGCAACCGCCGGTGGATCCGAGGCAGTTCCCGTTCTTTAGCCAAAACTAACTATGGGATGGGATTCGCTCCCAACCCCGATACTTCAACTAAGCATCTTGGCCCCGTTGTGTTATTCTAGAACAGACGTTCGTGAATGATGCGTGGGGCCTTGCCTTGCGCCGTGCTTGTGGCGAGGGGAGGTTGGCTTGGTCATTTTGGGTATCGACCCCGGTTTGGCCCATACGGGTTGGGGGATTATCGAGGAGCGGCGCGGCGAGGTTCGTTGCCGTGCCTACGGTTGTATTGAGACCAGTGCCGGAAGCCCGCTCGCGGTGCGCCTGTCTCATATCGCCCGCGACCTCAAAGGTGTCGTCGAGCGCTACCGTCCCGATACCGCTGCCGTCGAGAGCATTTACTTTGGAGCCAACGTTCGCTCGGCCATCCCGACGGCGCATGCCCGCGGTGCCGCGCTCGTGGCGCTTTCGGAGTGCGCGCTCGAGATTGGCGAGTACACGCCCATGCAGATCAAGCAGGCTGTGGTGGGCACCGGTGCCGCAGATAAGCGGCAGGTCGCCTACATGGTGCGCACGCTCACACAGCTCGATCACGACCCGCATCCCGACCATGCCGCCGATGCCCTGGCCTGCGCCATCTGCCACGTTAACCTCAGCCGCACCCGGGCGCTTACCGGCGGCGAGTTCTATCAACAGAGAGGAACCGGATACTGATGATTTCCCAGCTCTATGGAACGCTTGTCGAGGCCACGATGAGCTCGGCCGTCGTCGATGTGTCGGGCGTGGGTTTTGAGCTCGGTATTTCGGGCAGCACTGCCGCCACGCTGCCGACGCCTGGCGGCGAGGTCCGCCTCTATACCCGTATGCAGGTGCGCGAGGACGCCATGACGCTCTTCGGTTTTGCCTCCAAGGACGAGCGCACGATGTTCGATCGGCTCGTGTCCGTCTCGGGCGTCGGTCCGCGCCTGGCGCTTGCCGTGCTCTCTACCTATACCGTGGGACAGCTGTATTCCCTGGTAATGGCCGAGGATGACAAGGGCATGGCCAAGGTTCCCGGTGTGGGCAAAAAGACCGCGCAGCGGCTGATCCTGGAGCTCAAGAGCACCTTTGCCAAGGATAAGGGCTTTGTGCCGGTCGACGTGATTCCCGGACAGGTTGCGATGCCCGTGCCCACTGCCGCCCCCTCGGCCATCGACGATGCCCGCGCGGCACTCCTTTCCATGGGCTTTAGCCCGCAGGAGACCGATGTTGCCCTGAGCGGGTATGATGGGCAGGATATGCGTGTCGAGGATCTGCTCGGCGCGGCGCTTAAGCGACTCGGAATGGATGCGTGATGTGGGAAGCCGATGACTCTCAGGACCTGTGGGCGACGCCCGGCAACTCGCCGGCGGCATCCATGGCGCATGGCGAGCGCATGGTGGGCTCGGAGCTGACGGCCGAGGACCTTGATGTCGACCGCACCTTGCGCCCCCAGCGTCTGGACGACTACTGTGGCCAGGAGCACATCAAGCAGAGCCTGCGCGTGTTGATCGAAGCGGCACAGAGCCGTGGCGAGACGCTCGACCACGTGATTTTTTCGGGTCCTCCGGGCCTGGGCAAGACCACGCTGGCTACGGTTATCGCCAACGAGCTGGGCGCTCAGATCAAGACCACGAGTGGCCCTGCCATCGCGCGCACGGGCGACCTGGCGGCCATCCTGACTAACTTGCAGCCGGGCGACGTGCTGTTTATCGACGAGATCCACCGCCTCAATCGCTCGGTCGAGGAAGTCCTGTATCCCGCCATGGAGGACTTTGCGCTCGATATCGTGATCGGTAAAGGCCCGGCCGCACGTTCGATTCGCCTGGATATCCCCAAGTTTACGCTGGTGGCGGCAACGACTCGCTCGGGCATGTTGACCGGCCCGCTACGCGACCGTTTTGGCATTTCGTATCGCCTGGATTACTACACCGTCGAAGAGCTCGCCCAGATTGTGACACGCTCGGCGACCATTCTGGGCGTGACGATCGACCATCCCAGCGCGCTCGAGATCGGCTCGCGTTCGCGCGGTACGCCGCGTCTTGCCAACCGTCTGCTCAAGCGCGTGCGCGACTACGCGCAGGTGCGCGGCAACGGTCCCATCGAGCTCGATATCTGCCGCCAGGCGCTCGAGTTTTTCGAGATCGACGAGCTTGGCTTGGACTGGATGGATATTCGCATCTTGGAGACGCTTGCCAAGACGTTCTCCGGCCGTGCCGTTGGCTTGACCACGCTTGCCAGTGCGGTGGGCGAGGACCCGGGTACGCTCGAGGATGTCTACGAGCCCTATCTGCTGCAGTGCGGATTGATGATTCGCACACCGCAGGGTCGCCAGGCAACGCTGCGCACATTCGAGCATTTGGGTATTGAACCGACCCTGTAGGAATGGGCTTGTTTTAGCGCATCTGTAGGCTATCGCTGGGCATCGGGTAAACATATCGCCGTTCGTCGGTTACGGGCGTTTTACTATTGCGCGCGCGTGCTATGCTGGATTGGTCTTTTTCTCATCCGGTAACGAAAGGACCGCCCATGCCTACTGACATCGAAATCGCACGTTCTGTTACGCCGCTGCCTATTACCGAGGTGGCCAAGAACGCCGGCGTCGACGTTAAGCATCTGATTCCGTACGGCTTTGACAAGGCAAAGGTCGACTATTCCCTGCTCAACGAGCCAACTGATCACCAGGCCAAGCTTGTCCTCGTGACTGCTATCAATCCCACGCCCGCAGGCGAGGGCAAGACCACCACGACCATCGGCCTGGCCGACGGTCTGCGTCGTCGCGGCGTCAAGAGCGCCGTGGCCCTGCGCGAGCCTTCGCTCGGTCCCGTGTTTGGCGTGAAGGGCGGTGCCGCCGGTGGCGGTTGGGCCCAGGTCATCCCCATGGAGGACATCAACCTGCACTTTACCGGCGACTTCCATGCCATCGGTGCCGCCAACAACCTGCTGGCAGCCATGCTCGACAACCATATTCAGCAGGGCAACCAGCTCGGCATCGACGTTAAGCGCATCACCTGGAAGCGCGTTGTCGACATGAACGACCGTCAGCTGCGCCATGTTATCGACGGCATTGGCGGCAAGGCCCAGGGTGTGCCGCGCGAGGATGGCTTCGACATCACTGTTGCCTCCGAGGTCATGGCAATCCTGTGCCTGTCCACGAGCATCAACGATCTTAAGGAGCGCCTGGGCGAGATCGTTGTCGGCTACAGCTATGCCGGCGAGCCCGTCCGCGCACGCGACCTTAAGGCCCAGGGTGCCATGGCGGCTCTACTCAAGGACGCGCTCAAACCCAACCTGGTGCAGACACTCGAGGGCACGCCCGCGTTTGTCCACGGCGGTCCCTTCGCCAATATTGCCCACGGCTGCAACTCCATCATGGCCACCCGCATGGCCATGCGCTTTGGCGACGTCGCGATTACCGAGGCCGGTTTCGGCGCCGACCTGGGTGCCGAGAAGTTCCTCGACATCAAGTGCCGCATGACGGGCGTTCGCCCCAGCGCTGTCGTGGTCGTCGCCACTGCCCGCGCCCTTAAGTACAACGGCGGTGTCGCCAAGGCCGACCTCAACGAGGAGAACCTTGAGGCCCTTAAGGCCGGCATGCCCAACCTGCTGCGTCACGTCGGCAACATCCAGAATGTCTACGGTCTGCCCTGCGTGGTCGCCATCAACCGCTTCCCGACGGACACCGAGGCCGAGCTCGAGCTCATCGAGTCCGAGTGCCAGAAGCTCGGTGTCAACGTTAAGCTGTCCGAGGTTTGGGCCAAGGGCGGCGAGGGCGCGCTCGACCTGGCCGATGAGGTCATGCGCCTGATCGAGCAGCCGAGCGAGCTCAAGTTTGCCTACGAGGACGGTGCCGATGTGGCCGACGCCCTGGAGGCCGTTGCCACCAAGGTCTACCGCGCCGATGGCGTTGACTTTACGCCGGCTGCCAAGCGCCAGCTCGCCGAGCTGCGCGAGAACGGCTTTGGCAACCTGCCGGTGTGCGTGGCCAAGACGCAGTACAGCTTTAGCGACAACGCCAAGGCGCTGGGCGCTCCCGAGGGCTTCCGCATCACCGTGCGCGAGCTCAAGGTTTCCGCCGGTGCCCACTTTGTGGTCGCGCTGACCGGCAGCGTTCTGACCATGCCCGGCCTGCCCAAGGTTCCCGCGGCCGAGAACATCGACGTCGACAACGACGGCAACATCACCGGCCTGTTCTAAGCCTGCTACTCATAGCCGCTTGTCCGCCCCGCCGCGCCAACCAAGGCCCGGCGGGGCTTTTTTGATCCCAAGGGGATGGGGGAAACGGATCATTTTGCGGCTGTTGGGTCAATGAGGCTATCCGTATGGGGTTGTTCGTCCAAAACTATGCCGGTTTACTACGATGAATCGGTATACCTCGACCATATCTGGATTTTCCGATAATGACCGATTCGTCTACCTGCGGTTTTGTTTTCTAGTAAAGTAGCGTGCTCAGGTTCGGGCGATTTATCGTAGTAAACCGGCATAGTTTTGGACGTGGCGGCAATGTTGCGCAACAAGAATGGGGATTTTTCTCGTACGGTGTAGTTGGAAGAACTGCGCGGGCGCATTGCGGCTGCGACGAGAGACGGGAGATGCGATGTATTGCACCAAGTGCGGAGCTCAGATACCCGATGGCTCCACGTTTTGCACGAGCTGCGGCGCTCGCGTGGGTGGCGCCGAGGATCAAGCGGAGCCCGTGGCGTTTCCAGTGGGGGACGCGCCGGCGTCCGCTCCTGTGGGACAGCAAACTCCTCAGGGTGCCCCGGTTCATATGGCGGCGCAGCCTCGTTATGAGGAGCCTATGACCGAGCCTGCCGAGGCCGCTCAGCCGTTTGTTCCGACGCCGCAGTCCAAGATGCCCAAGCACAGGGGCCGCATCGTCGCGGCCGTTATCGGCGGCGTGGCCGTTGTCGCCATGGTCGCCGCTATCGTGATCGTGCCGCGTATTGGCGCGTCGTCTGAGGTGACTTCGGGCGGCAAGGGCTACGTTGTCTGTGCGTGCGAGACTAAAGTGCTGCCCAAGAACAGCAAGGGCAAAAAGCTTAAGAGCTATACCGTCGAGCTGACGCCGGTGTCCGGTAAGGGCAAGAGCTACACCATCAAGGTCGATGGCGAGGACGGCTTTGCCATGGAGGACTTTGGCGAGCTGCCCGACCAGAAGTACCAGATGACCATCACCTCGGGCAAGGGCAAAAAGAAGAGCACGACCACCATGAAGGTCGACTACGCCAAGGAAGGCTCGGACGCCCCTAAGAACGTTGAGCTCACGCAGTCCAAGAAGGAGGCCAAGGCTTCTGCCAAGGCGGTGGTCAAGACGGCAAACGAGCTGTTCACCGATAAGATTCTCGAGTATCAGAAAAAGTACGGCGAGGGTGAGGCTGTCGAGGTTGCTCAATCTACGTATGGAGCCCAGGGCGTTGCTTTCGCTAAACTCGTCGATTTTGACGGGGATGGTCAGGACGAACTCCTGATTGAGTATTCTGATGAGCCGCTCTTCAACGCTAATGGCGCCACCGCCGCTAAGGCCGAAGTTTGGGCATACCGCGACGGCAAAATCGAGAAAGTATATGAGCCCGATATCTGGGTTGACGTTATGTGCGTTGGCGTTTCGCTCCGTGTATACGATTACGATGGCACCTATGGGTTCAGGCGATATTTGCATGACGGGGAGAAGATCAACGTCAAAGAGGTTCCAGTTGGGATGGACGAATCTCGTGATGGCTATGAGTGCGAATTCGATGCCTACGATGGTAAGGCGTTTAGCGCCGTTGTCGGTCCGGCGCCGATAGGCGATTCGAAGATTGCCGGCACCAATGAAGTGTCCGAGCTGAGCGCCGTGCTTACCAGCACCGAGGAGAGCGTAGCCAGCACCATCGCAACGGTGGCCACGACGCTGGAGCAGCTGAAATCGAAGGACGATGGCAGTGCGCAGGTGGGCTACGAGGCCGTTTCTGCCACGCAGGATGTTGACTTTACGGCTGCGGTTGGCGAAGGCCCGCTGAATCCGTCCCCCGATGACACGTGCCAGATCACGGCTACGTGGACCTATCCTCAGGTGAAGGGCCAGGGCGTGGGTGTCGCCAAGTTTAACAAGGATATGGTCCAGCTCGTTGCGGATACGCTCGAAGCGAGCAAGCAGGCCTCGATGGATGACGAAGACAGCCGCGTGACCATGATGTACACCGCCGAGATCGTCTCGATCGATGGCGATATTGCCTGTGTGCGCACGTTTACCGACAGCTATCAACCTCCGTATCGATCGGAGCGAGTGACAAGGTCGGCGTTCTACAACCTCAAGACGGGTGAGCAGGTTTCGCTCGAGGACTCGCTTGCGCAGCATGGGCTCTCGTTTGACACCCTCAAGAGCGAGGCCAAGCAGGCAATTAAGACGGCAAAGCCGGATATGGACTCTGTGTCCGAAGACAGCATCGACGATGACAATAACTACACCGAGGATCATTTCTACTACGACGGCAAGGGCTATATCATCGTCCTCGATACTGGAGAGTTTGACTGCATGGCATGGGATACGCACGACTTGGTTGCGCACGCCTTCGACTCGAGCTATTCCTGCGGTCAGGATGTAACGCCCGAGCGAGCCAGGGCTACGTACGTACCCAATGAGTAAGGTGGACCGCGAGGGATAAATTGAACAGTCCCCGGTGGCGTCAAGCAAAACGCCGCCGGGGACTTTTTGATGCAAATTGGCTCCGAAACAAGCTATCTGGGCCAGCCACGCCACGAGAAGCGCCCATCTACTACGTTTACCAGGGTTGGACCGACCATGGAGCGTTTTTTAACAATGCGGCAAGACGTTTACCTGCGGTTTTGTTAACACAAATATGGCTATGGTTGGCACCCTTGGGTTAAACGTAGTAGATGGGCGCATTTTTTGGTGCACAGCCCAAGAAGGGATCATTAGCCGCGCTGGAGGCCGAAGAGTTTGGCGTTGCGCTCGGCGACCATCATGTTGATATCGGCGATTTCCATCTCGCCGTCAATGTAGGGCTGGTAGGTGCCATATGGATCGCCGGCTCCCAAGCTGCAGCTTCCGCAGTTATCGCAGCTGCCGTTGCCGCAGCCCGCGAGTGCCAGCTTAATGATCTCCTCGCGCTCGGCGCGCGTTGTGTCTTTGATGAGCTTGCTTTTTGCCATGACGTTCCTCGATTCGCTTGTGACCGTCGGCCGCGCTTGTCTTGTAGATACCGGCGGGCTTTGCCCATCATAGGCTTTTGCGCGGGTAGAATGCATGGATAACTTGATGCTTACGGGCGACGGAAAGGAAACGTTGCATGGACCAGGATAAGACGACCGTAATGGGTGGCTACGGCTCCCCGCGGACGGGCAATGGCGCCGATGAGACCCGCGTCGTGCCGAATCCCAGCTACGCCTCGCCCGATGCGACCCAGGCCTCGGCCGATCCCACGCGCGTTGTGAATTACGGAAACGCAGCGCAGGACCCGTATGGTGTCTCGTCGCAGAGTCCCTACGGCAACGCGGCGGCAGACCCTTATGATGACCTGCTGCAAAATCCCATTCCGCAACCTCAGCAGACGACATATATGCCGCGCACGGCACAACCGCGCTACGAGTCGCGCGACCGATATGCGCGCGAGCCGTATCGTGAGTATCCCAAGTCCATCCCTCAGTATGGCGAGGACGAGGAGAAGAAGCCTTCGCGTTCGTCGAGCGTGATCAAGAAGATCCTCATCGTGCTGGCGATCTTCTTTGCCTTGTCGGTTGTGTTTGCCATCGTGTCGGGCATGCTCAACAAGCGGGGCGCCACGACTGATACCACGGCCGAGCAGACCGAGACTACCCAGTCCGGCACCGTCGACCTGAGCGATATCCCGGGTCAGTACTGGCCCAACGCCAAGAAGCTCCTCAAGTCGCGCGGGGCCGATCTTTCGAACGCCGTGATTCTGACCGATGACGGCTCGACGCCCGTTGTCGATGCCAATTGGGTCGTGACGTCTGCCTACTATAACGACAACGGTAACCTCGAGATTCAGCTCACGCGCAAGGACGGCTCGTCGGGCAACGCGTCCGGCGACCAGGGCACCACGGACAGCTCGAGCTCCAACACGCTGGAAGACCTGAGCAACAAGGCGCAGGAACTGGGAGATAAGGCCCAAGAGCTGGGTGACACGGCTCAGAACCTCGGCGATACCGCACAGAACCTGGGCGATATGGCAACGAACGCCTGGGATGCCCTGCAAAATGGCATTTCGGGCGCGCAGGGGAACTAGCGCTCGAGCGGCTAGAGCCTTAGCAGTGCAAACAAAAACGGGACGCAGGATCGCGTGACCGGGCGCGTAGGCGCGTTGGTCGGCGGTCCTGCGACCCGTTTTGCTGTCGATTACAGCTGCTCGGCCGGACGGTCGGGCGAGCTGAAGCCCGAGTCAAATGTGACGACGCACGAGACATCGGGCCGGCGCTCGTGCACGATGCGCGTGACGAGCTCCAGCAGCTCCTCGTCGGATATGTCAAAGCCGTCGGGACGCACCAGGTCAAACGAAACGAACCCGTCGTGTTCGTGCAGGTCATGGATGGAAAGCGTGGGGTCGATTTGCGCTATGCCGCGCTTGACCCAGCCACGCAGGTCGTCGCCGGTGGTGGCGATAGGGTCGCAGTGTAGCGTGATACCGATGCCCATCTGCCGTTTGATATCGTGCTCGATAGTGTCCAGGATCTCGTGATGTTCAAACGCATCGCCCTCGCCGGGCATTTCCACGTGTGCGCTGGCAAACTGGCGGCCGGGACCGTAGTCGTGCACCATGAGGTCGTGCGTGCCTAGGACCTGCGGATACGACATGATCTTGTCGCGGATTGCCTGGACGAGCTTGGGGTCGGGCGCTTGCCCCAACAGCGGGCTGATGGCGTCGCGCACCAGGCCCATGCCGCTGATGCAGATGAAGATGCCCACGCCCAGGCCTGCCCAGCCATCGAGGTCAAAGCCGGTTGTCTGCGAAATAAGCGCTGCGGCCAGGACCGAGGCCGAGGTAATGACGTCGTTTTTGGAATCCTGCGCCGTGGCGATAAGCGTCTCGGAATCGATGCGGTTGCCCAGCGTGCGGTTGAACGCCGCCATCCAAAACTTGACGAGCATGGACAGGATAAGGGCTGCCATGGAGAGCGCCGAATACGCGGTAGGGGAGGGCTTGATGATCTTGGTGACCGACTCCAGGATCAGGTTGATGCCGACGGCGCAAACGAGAACGGCGACAAACAGCCCCGCTAGGTACTCGTAGCGGCCGTGGCCGTAGGGGTGCCCCTCGTCGGCCGGGCGGCTGGCAAGGCGAAATCCGAGCAGGCTCACGATGTTGCTCGAGGCGTCGGAAAGGTTGTTGAAGGCATCGGCGATAAGCGAGACGGAGCCCGCGAGCAGACCAGCTATGCCCTTGGCCAGGCACAGCGTGATGTTGAGCCCGATGCAGATGAGGCTTGCGGCAAAACCCGCGTTAGTGCGACAGGTTGTATCGACCGGCTCGCCCTCGCTGCCGGGAACAAGCGTATGTACCAGCCGATTTACAAATAGCATAACGATCGTCCTCACAATCATGTTTAAGGGGATAGTGTAGCTCGCGCAGACGCAACGTGTACCGATGCTCAGAAAATGCAGCAATGGTCTGCTGGAGCTAACGGGCGCGTGGCGGAGGGGACGACTGCCCGCGCGACATCGAGTTCACTGCGCCTTCCCGTCCGACCGAGTGCCCCATTTTGGGCCACATGGGTATGGGCACGCGTCGATTTGCTCGACATACTTAATGTCGACAGCCCTGTGCAAAGGAGGACGTTTCCATGGACGAGATGTTTGCCATTAAATGCCAAAACTGCGGCGGCCCCATGTATTCGCACCAGGCAAAGCGCAGCTTTGAGTGCGCCTATTGCGGCACGGTCGTTCCGTGGCAGGCCGATGCGGGGGAGCCCAAGAGCGCCCTAGGTATCCGTCATACGCCGCTGACGGTGGTTGATGGGCTGCTCAAGCTCACGCACGTCTCGCAGCTCGAGCGCCCGGAGGACCCGGACTGGTATTTCTTCAATGCGCACTGGCGCAATCAGTCGGTTCTGGAGCATCTGTTGTGGGAGGACCGCGGCACGGCGCAGGAGTTCCAAGAGGCGACGCACGTGAGCATTCCCTGCCCCTTCTGCGGCGCGTCCTTTGAGGGGTCATCGACCCAGCGCGTGTTTGAGTGCCCGTCATGCGGCAACAAAATCGGTATGGCTGACCTTCTCAAGCCCGGCACGTTTAGTAAGCGCCTGACCATGGGCATGGGTGCCGAATACGTTCCCGAACAGGGCGTCCCCTGTGAGATATCGCCGCAGCAGGCACGTGCCAACGCGCTGCAGTTGGTGCGCCAGTACCCGGAGGCCTTAGCCGGGCATGACGTGGAAGACGCGATCCAAAATGACATGATGCTCTTCTATTTCCCCATGGCGCTCGCGGATTTGCGCATGATGGCGTCCTTCCCGGGCAAGGGCCTGAGCAAGGAGACCCTGGTGTACTACGAGGTGCTCGACTGGGCATATCCCAGGGCCAACTACCTGGATGTTCGTCTTATGGGCATTTTGGAGCCGTGGGACTTTGGCAAGGTGGGGCCGTTCGATCCCGCCATGCAGGAAGGTGACTTCCGCGTCGTTTCCGTCGATGCGTCCACCAAGGACCAGGTGGTTATTGATAAGCTGGCGCTCGATATTGCCGGCAACGATGCCGAGGCGGTGTTGGGGCTCAATAAAAAGAGCATCCGCACGTGGGCGCGCAAGGCTCGCAAGCACAAGGACGGCCTGGTGATGGTGCCGGTCTACTTTGTCGATCGCCCGGCGTCGGATAGCCGCGACGGCGAGCAAGTGCGCATTGCTGTAAACGGCCAGACGGGTCGCGCGGCGGCGGTGGTGTTTAGCGACAAGCGCGAGACACATGTGGTGGCGCCGCTCAATCCCAACGTGATCCTGTCGAGCGAAAGCACCGTGCACGCCACGCCCA
Source organism: Collinsella sp. (assembly GCA_036304385.1). Classification (GTDB taxonomy): domain Bacteria; phylum Actinomycetota; class Coriobacteriia; order Coriobacteriales; family Coriobacteriaceae; genus Collinsella. The sequence continues at coordinate 18,993 of JAXIYS010000030.1, forward strand.
TCGAGGTCAAATACGTTAAATCGCCGTTCCTATACCAGATCGTGCGCCGTGGAGGCGGTGAGCAGCCGCGGCAGGCGGCGGCAGCTGCCGAGGGTTCTTACCGAGAGGAAAAGCCCAAACGCAAGGGTTTGTTTGGCGCGATCTTTGGTAAGTAGGGGGGCGGTACGGGACAGTGCGCAGTAGTGCGAGCTGTCCCGTTTTTTGTATTGCGGGGATATGGCATCCGAATGGTCGTAGGGTTTCAGCTAAATGGCTATTTAGCTGCGTAAGGTTAACCTCTGAAACATCAATCTCGCCCGACATGAGTTTGGGGAGAAGACTATCGCGAAAAACAGCAAGCTTTCGAGCTTCAATCTTACTCATGACATACTTATCAATAATCGGCTGCATAAGCTGAGTTTGGCTTAGAAGAATATTTTCAGGTGGAATAACAACTTCGGACTCTGCCAACGCGCTGCGCTTGATATGCCCCATTGTCGTTGCACGGTCTTTGGCAAGCATAATAAATCGTGCTAAATGATGTTTGGTCCAGCCATAATAGAACCAGCTTGGATACGCAGAAGAAGTCACTTTAAATAGATGCTGATTTAGACCGGCGTTCCCGCCCGCCCAAAAATCCAGCAATAGGGTCCCGGACCAAGAGAAAATGAGGTCACCGTCGTGAACCTTAGCGCTATCGACAATGCCACTCTTGCAACGCTCGGCATCGCTTCCGCAAAAGCCTTGTCCCAGTTCGCGAATTTTCAGCACGGGTAGACCTTCATCTCCAGTGTCTGGGCGGAACTTTTGCATTGCAAGTCCGTTTTTATAGTCAGCAATGTCCAGCAAAGAAGCGGTATCCCAATCAGAACCCGCGTCGTCTATTAAACGTTGAAAGATCAAGTCGAACAGTTCTTCTAAATAGCCATTTACTTCACTATGTACAACGCGCCGTCCACCCTGTGGCTATCGTACTCGACGAAAGGAACAGCGTGGAAACTGTCATCAATACCGTACTTTCGGAAATGCAGGGCCTTCTCGACCCACACCAGCTCAAACATCTAACCATTACGCTTAGACGGGCACTCGGACCGAAACAAACAGAGCCAGGGCAAGATCTGCTTGCGCTCTTTCTCACCGCTAAAGAGGTCGAGGGATGCTCTCCTAAAACCATTGCATACTATGAGGCAACCCTACGGCATATGAACACAGCGCTTGCTAAGCCCTATACCCAGGTTGAGAGCGACGACTTGCGCCGCTATCTCAATGATTACGAGGTGAAACGCGGTTCTAGTAAGGTCACAATCGATAATATACGTCGTATCATGTCGAGCTTCTTTTCGTGGCTTGAAGATGAGGATTACATTGTGAAAAGTCCTGTAAGGCGCATTCGTCGCGTCAAAACTGCTCAAGTAACCAAAGAGGTGCTTAGCGATGAGGAACTGGAGGTATTGCGAGACGCCTGTGAGTCCAAGCGAGATCTTGCCATCGTTGATCTACTCGCTTCGACGGGCATGCGTATTGGCGAACTTGTGCGACTCGACAGGAAGGATGTCAATCTGCACGAGCGCGAATGCCTTGTAATGGGAAAGGGAAATAAGCAGCGCCCCGTTTACTTCGATGCGCGCGCTAAGCTTCATCTTACGGAATATCTTTTGAGCCGTGCTGACAAGAGTCCTGCATTATTTGTCGCGCTCGATTCCTCAGCTCGACGTATTACGGTGGGGAGCATAGAACTCCGTTTACGTGACCTAGGCAGAAGCGCCGGTATCAACCGCGTTCATCCGCATAAGTTTCGCCGTACGCTTGCCACCCATGCGATCGACAAGGGAATGCCCATAGAGCAGGTGCAAAAGCTGTTGGGCCATGCGAAAATAGACACAACCATGTACTACGCCATGGTTAATCAGAGCAATGTGAAGGCTTCGCACAGGAAGTATTTGGAATGAGCTGGACGCAAAAGACCTTGGGAGAGATTGTTAATCTAAAAAGGGGGTTTGACCTCCCTTCCAGCAGCAGGGTTGATGGCCCCTATCCGGTTTTCTCATCTTCGGGACAAACGGGCACGCATTCGGAAGCCGCTGTTAAGGGTCCATGCGTCGTAACTGGACGCTACGGAACTATTGGCCAAGTTTTTTTCTCTGATGCAGCTTGCTGGCCATTAAATACTTCTTTGTACTCGACAGACTTTAAGGGCAATGATCCTAAGTTCGTTTATTACCTACTCAAAACTATTCCATGGCGAGACTACTTAACTGCAAGCGCCGTGCCGGGCATAAATCGCAATCACGTTCATCTATGCCCGGTCTGTGTTCCGGATCACGAAACACAGACCGCTATTTCTGGCGTCCTGGGTTTACTGGACAATAAAATTGAACTCAACACTAAGCTAAATGGCTATTTACTTGAGTTGATGAATGTTCAGTACCAACATTCCTTCTGCTGCAACAAGTTAACCCTCGGGTCAATTTATGACATTGCTGATGTTGTTTATGGAGCAGCGTTCAAGTCTGCCTTGTTTAACGAGGAAAAGGTAGGGTATCCCCTGATCCGCATACGTGATTTGAGCACCTTCTCTCCACAGTATTGGACAAATGAGGCTCATCCAAAAAGGGTATTCGTACATCCTGGTGACGTTTTAGCGGGAATGGATGCCGAATTCACGCCATGTCTCTGGCAGGGTGAAATGGCTGTACTGAATCAGCGAGTTTGCCTGTTCGAGCCCGCTGCCAATTCGGGAGTTTCAAGAAGTTATTTGCTTATGGCATTGAACCCATTGTTGGCTTTCATCCAGAACTACGCCTCTGGTACTACCGTCGCGCATATGGGAAAAGGCGATTTGGAAGCGTTGAACGTGCCTATTCCTGCAAGAGGAGATCTCGAGAGGTTTAATACTATTGCAGAGCCATTGAGAGAACAGATTGTTCAGAATTCGACACAGAACCGAAAACTGGCTGCTCTTCGTGACGCTCTTCTCCCCAAACTTATGTCGGGCGAGATCGACGTCTCAAGGGTCGATTTTACGCAGCTAAATAGCCATTTAGCTTAGAGTTTGCTTGCTGCTTTGCATATATCGCGTCAAGTATTGAAACAATTTGATGCTGAACCTCAGTTTGCGGTAAATCAAT
>JAXIYS010000031.1:0-49537 GCA_036304385.1 Collinsella sp.
ATTCCCGACCCCACGCAGCCTGCTGCCCCGGTGGTCGAGAGCGATCAGGCGGCCGAGGTCGCAAGCCTCGATAACGCGCTCAACAACCCCGATTTTACGTCGGTGTTTGCGCCCATCGATCCGCAGGCCAGCCGCAAGAAGATGGCCAAGCAGGCCGGTGTCGAGCCCGTCATCCTTATGGAGCACGTCACCAAGATCTATCCGGCGCAGCCCAACAAGCCCGCGCTCGACGACATCAACATCGAGATCTATCCGGGCGAGTTCGTCTTTTTGGTCGGTCACTCCGGCTCGGGTAAGACCACGCTGCTGTCGACGCTCAACCGCGACGTCAAGCCCACAAGCGGTCGCATTTTGGTCGCCGGCCAGGATCTCATGAAGATCAAGAACCGCAAGGTTCCGTTCCTGCGTCGTCAGATTGGCGCCGTGTTCCAGGACTTTAAGCTCCTGCCGCAAAAGACCGCTTACGAAAACGTGGCGTTTGCCCTGCAGTGCATCGGCAAGCCCAAGGGTGTCATTCGCAGCCAGGTGCCCGAGGTGCTGCGTCTGGTCGGTCTGGCCGACCAGATGGACTCGCTGCCCGATCAGCTTTCCGGTGGCGAGCAGCAGCGCGTGGCCGTTGCCCGCGCTATGGTCAACCGCCCGCCGCTGCTGATTTGCGACGAGCCCACGGGCAACCTCGACCCGGCGATTTCGCTGGGCATCATGAAGCTGCTCGAGCGCATTAACCGCACCGGTACCACCGTGATCGTCGCTACGCACGACCGCGAGATGGTCGATAGCATGCACCGTCGCGTGATCGCCCTCGAGGGCGGCCACGTGATCCGCGACCAGGAGAGGGGAGGTTACGGCAACTATGGCACCAACTAACGTGGGCTACTCGCTCAAAGAGGCAATCAGCCACTTCTTCCGTAACTGGACCACCTCGCTCGGCGCCGTCATCACGATTTTCCTTTCGCTGTTTATCATCGGCCTGTTCATTATGGGTTCCGCGATGCTGAACTCCGTGATCGGCACCGTCGAGGATCAGGTCGTCATCAACGCCTTTATTAGCGATGACGCCGACCAGGCAGATGTTCAGGCCTTTGAGGCCGAGCTCAAGACGTGGAGCAACGTCAAGTCCGTGACGTACAAGGACAAGGACGACGCGCTGGCCGAGTACACGAGCAAGATGTCGGGTAACGCCGACGCTACCATGAGCGCGCTCGACGGTCAGAACCCGCTGCCGGCTTCGTTTGCCATCGAGATGGACGATCCGTCCATGGTCGAGAGCACGGCCCAGAAGCTCAAGAAGAACGCCGACTTCCAGAAGATCGCGGACGACGGCGACGTTAACGCGAGCGTTCTGTACGGCCAGGAGGAAGTGAGCCGCCTGTTCCAGGTGACGAACTACATCCGTATCGCCGCTGTGGTACTCGTCGGCCTGCTGACCTTTATCGCGTTCATTTTCATTAACAACACGATTCGCCTGTCCATTACGGCGCGTCGTCGTGAGATTGCGATCATGCGTCTGGTGGGCGCAAGCAACGGCTTTATTCGCGGGCCGTTCATTACCGAGGGCGTGCTGCAGGCCATTTTGGGCTCGCTGCTTTCCATCGGCGTGCTGGAGCTGCTGCGTAACCTGATGGTTCCGCGTCTGCAGGAGAGCATCGGCTGGATGTCGTTTGCGCTGCCGATGCAGTACTACCTGGTGACCTACGCCGCGCTGATTTTGGTCGGCGTCATTATCGGTCTCTTTGGTTCCGCCATCGCCATGCGCCGCTATCTGCGCGTGTAGGCGTGCTTGGAATTCGTTCCTTCAACGGGTCGTCTCTTTTGGGGGCGGCCCGTTTTTTGTCCCCTAGGGATCATTTGGGTAGACTCTTGGGGTGTAAACGGCCATCGATAGTAAGGAGGCGCCATGGGGCGCAATAACAAGCATAAGCGTGGAGCTCGCAATAAGCGCGGGCCGGTGCGCAGCGAGCGTCGCCCGAGTCTGACCGGACGCGTGCAGCTCCATGAGCATAGCGCCTATGTTGTAACCGAAAACGGCGACTACAAGGTCATGGGCCGCGGCAAGCGCGAGATTATGGACGGCGATACCGTTGCCGTGAGCATTAAGAACAGCCCGCATGGCGAGCGACGCGCCGTAATCGAGGGCGTCGTCGAGCGTGCAGCCATTAGTGTGGTGGGCACGTACCAGACCGCCGGCCCGCTCGGGGTGATCGAGCCGCTTGATTCCCGCCTTAAGGCCGATTTCTTTATTCTGCCGGAGGACACTTCGGCGGAGCGCTTGGGCGTTCATCTGGGTGATGCGGTCGTCGCACGCATTTTGACGTATCCGACGCGCCTGGAATCGGGCACCGTGACGATCGGGCGCCGTATTGGCGGCGATGATGCGCCCGATTTGGGCGTTCAGTATGTGATGGCGCGCTATGGCTATACCGATACGTATCCCGAGGCCGCGCTAGCCGAGGCCGAGGCACTTTCGCTCGATGTGGCCTCGGCGCTCAAGGACCCGCTCCGCCGAGACCTGCGCGACCGCTTTGTCATTACGATTGACCCGGTCGACGCGCGCGACTTTGACGACGCCATCTCGCTGGAGCGCACGCCCGAGGGTGGATACAAGCTGGGTGTCCATATTGCCGACGTTTCGCACTATGTTGCCTGGGACGGACATATCGATCTGGAAGCCCGCCATCGCACGACGTCGGTGTATCTTGCCGATCGTGTACTCCCCATGCTGCCCGAGCGCCTGTCGAACGATTTGTGCTCGCTGCGTCCCGACGAGGACCGCCTGGCGTTTACCGTCGACATTGAGCTCGACGCGCAGGGTCGCGTGCGCCATTACGATCCCTATCCCAGCGTGATCCGCTCGCGCGTGCGCATGGACTACGACGGCGCCGAGGCGCTGCTGGTACGTGCCGGTGCGGTGGAGTATTCGGTGCTGGAGGGTGCCGCCGAGGATGTTGCCGCGGTTGAAGCCTCGCGCGAGGAAGCGCTTGAGCGCGGGCTTGCGTGCGAGGAAACCGCTCGCGGCTATAACGTCGACTTGGGGGATTTCCTCGTAGCTGCCAACGAGCTCGCCGAGCTTCGCCGTCGTATTCGTCGCGCACGCGGTTCGGTCGACTTTGATACGGCCGAGATCCGTGCACTGCTGGACGAGAACGGCGTGCCCGTGCGGATCGTGGCACGCGAGCGCTCGTGTGCCACGTCGCTGATTGAGGAAGCCATGCTGCTGGCCAACGAGTGCGTGGCGGAGTGGCTGGCCGACCGCGATATCGAGGCCTGCTATCGCGTGCACGACGATCCCAGTCCCGACAGCCTGCACGGCGCCGCCGTGGCGCTGGCACAGCTGGGCATCATCGATGACCGTCGCGCGGCAGGCATTGCTCTGGGAAGCCCCGACGAGCTGCAGGCGGCGGTTGATGCCGCAGCCGGTACGGCCAACGCGCCGCTCGTCAACACGTTGCTGCTGCGCAGCATGCAGCGCGCACTGTACAAGCCGCGCAACGAGGGCCACTTTGCACTTGCCGCGCCGTGCTACTGTCACTTTACGAGTCCCATCCGTCGCTATCCCGACCTGGTGGTGCACCGCGTACTCAAGCTGCAGTTGGCCTATGAGCAGCTCGGCGGCAAGGACGCCTTGGTACGTACGCCGCGGCTGATCGGTAAGGGTCGCGAGTCCCTGCCGCGCATCCTGCCGCAAATCTGCCGCGCGTGCAGCGATGCCGAGCGTGCGGCCGACGCCGCCAGCCATGCGACGCAAAAGATCAAGATTGCCCAGTACTACGAGGACCGCCTGGGCGAGCGCTACGCCGGAACGATCTCGTGGGTCAGCAGCATGGGCCTCTTTGTGCGCCTGGATCTGACACAGGTTGAGGGTTTGGTTTCGATCAAGAGTCTGGGCAACGAGTGGTTCGAGTTTGATGAGGACGCGCTCACGCTCACGGGCGCCGACACGGGGACTCGCTATGAGCTGGGGCAGCGTGTGATCATCGAGGTCTCGCGCGTCAACACCACGCGCGGGCACTTGGATTTCAGGCTTATTCATTAGCCGGAATTTGGTGATTGATAGAGAACGGGGCGGTCTTTTGGGGCCGCCTTTTTTGTGGCGCATCAATCGCCTTGCCGCTCGCGCGCTTGCGTCTTCCGCCTGCTATAGGGGAGATAAAACCTACCAAAATAAACCTGTTCCTTTTTGGGAGGTTTTCGAGAGAGCGGGGATGAGATGACAACGGTGTACGGGTATGCGCGGGTGAGCTCGCGTGATCAAAATCTGAATCGGCAGCTGGATGCGCTGGGCGCCTATGGCGTGGAACCGGCGAATATCTTTGCCGATCGTGCGAGCGGCAAAGACTTCGATCGGCCGCGGTATCGCGAGCTGCTGTGCGCGTTGGATTCCGGTGATGTGCTGGTGGTACTTTCCATTGATCGGCTGGGCCGTAACTACAGTGAGATCCTCGAGGAATGGCGGTGCATAACCAAAGAGCTCGGCGCCGCCATCGTGGTGCTGGACATGCCATTGCTCGACACGCGCGCCAGAGACTGTGGCGGGTCGGACGTGACGAGTGCGTTGATTGCCGATATTGTTTTGCAGCTGCTGAGCTATGTGGCGCAGGTGGAGCGCGAGAACATTCACCGGCGCCAAGCCGAGGGCATTGCGGCGGCGCGAGCGCGCGGCGTGCGTTTTGGCCGGCCCCGCAAGCCCTGTCCCCCGCAATTCGAGCTGGTGCGCGATACCTACGAGGCGGGTGATATCACGCGGAGTCAGGCGGCAAAGCGGCTAGGCGTGTGCGTGGGAACGTTCGATCGCTGGATGCGCGAGATGGAGTAGGGGCGCCACGGTCCTTTGGCGCCCCGATTCGAACATTTTGGATTTCGCTACGGCGACAACTGCATTTGGGGGTACACTCGCTGCTGCTCAAAAAATGACGGAGGTTAGCCCTTGGCGCGTGTGAAGCACATAGTCGGATGGATTTCGGTTGTCCTGCTGGTCGTGACGCTGGCAAGTATTTGGATGCTGACGGAGCAAAACGTGGAGCAGACGTCGTCGCTCAGCGAGTCCACCGCGCGTGCGGTGGAAGGACGGGCTGCGGACGTGCGGCCCGACGCCGCGCAGGAGTCCCAGGCGGGGGATGCCGTCGAGGGCGCGGGCTCAGCGACTGCCACCGATCATCCCGACCCGCTTGCGCCCGTTCGTCTGTGGATGGGTGCCAACATTCGTCGCGTCGCACATACCGTTGAGTTCTTCTTTGTAGGACTTTTTGCTTCGTTGGTGGCGGTGTGCCTGGGCGAGTGCCTGCCGTGCGCGCGATTCCGGTACGTACTCGCTCTGCTCTTTTGCGCCGTCTGCTCTGTCGGCGACCAAGTGCACAAGATCTTTGTTCCTGGTCGTCATTTCGACATAATCGACCTGGGCTTCGATGCCGCGGGCTATGTCACCGCCATGCTGTTGGTATTGCTGGTGGCCGCGCTGGCTCGGCGCGCGACTTGTCCCATTGGCGCCCATGCGAGACGCCGTTAACAACTCTGTTACGAATAATGCGACCTCGATGAATCATTTTGTGTCGCGCGTATTTCCGAGCGGTCGGATTTGAGGGGCGAGCGGTAGAACGCTCGCCCCTTGTGCGCCATGATGCGGCACAATGTACCGTAAAAGCTGTTTATATCCGGTACGAATCATTCTTTGGTCTTTAATTCTTCTCAACGGAGGTGTTTGAGATGGCAAACGGATTGCTTTTAAGGCTTCGTGAGCGTGAGCTCAGCGCGAGCCCGGCGGAACGCAATGTCATCGCATACGTGAGTGCTCATCCGCATGAGGTGGTCGGGCTGTCCGTCCGCGGTCTTGCCGATGCCACGTTCTCCTCGCCCTCGAGCATTTTGCGTTTTTGCAAGCGCTTGGGTTTTGCGGGCTACAAGGAGTTCCAGCGCGAACTGATTGCCGAACTGGCGCTCTTGGGTGACAAGAAAGACGTTGCCCTCGAGGACATCTCCATGGACGACAGCGTCGAACGTATCGTGGGGAAGGTGATGAAAAGCAACGTGCGCACAATCGAGGCGACGGCGCGAACGCTCGATTACACCGTCTTGGAGCGATGCGCGGCCCATCTTAAGCGGGCACGCGCGGTCAATCTGTTCGGTATCGGTGCCTCTCGTTTGGTTGCGCACGATCTGGCGCAAAAGCTCATGCGTGTTGACAAAGAGTGCCATCTGTACGACGACTGGCATGATCAGCTCCTGTGTGCCAAGAACATGCATGAGGGCGATATGGCAATCGCCTTTAGCTACTCGGGCTTAACGCAAGAAGTGCTGGACTGCACCGTCGAGGCTCAACGTCACAACTGTCCCGTTGTGGCCGTGACCAAGGTAGACGGATCGTCCAAGCTTGCCACCATGGCCGATGCCGTGCTCGGCGTTGCTGCAAGCGAGCCCTTGGTCCGCAGCGGTGCCATGGCCTCGCGTATGGCCCAGCTTATGGTTGTCGATGCCCTGTACGCTGCTTACGTTGCCAGCGACTACGAGCGGGCGACGCATGTCATTAAGCAAAACTACATCGAGAAACAGGAAAGATGAGGTGAATGAAATGCTCGATTTAACAAAATTCACGACTGAACAGCGTAATCAAAGGTCAATGGACCTCGATACGATGACATCGCTGCAAATCGTCACGACGATGAACGATGAGGATCTTCGTGCCGTCCAGTCGGTCACGAAAGTGTTGCCCCAGGTTGCCACGGCAATCGACTGGGCTGCTGAGGCACTCGAGCGCGGCGGGCGCGTCTTTTACATGGGTGCAGGCACCAGTGGTCGTCTGGGCGTGCTCGACGCTTCGGAGTGCCCGCCCACGTTTGGTGTGTCACCCGATCTGATTGTCGGGCTCATTGCCGGAGGCGAGACGGCGTTTATCAAGGCTGTCGAAGGTGCCGAAGACAGCGAGGAACTTGGCGCGAGCGACCTGCGGGAGCGTGGACTTTCGGACAAGGATCTTGTCGTTGGCCTGGCGGCAAGCGGTCGTACTCCCTATGTGGTGGGCGGCCTTGTGTACGCCAAAGCAACTGGGTGCAAGACCATCGCAATTGCCTGTAACCAAGGGTCGAAGATCGGGGAGAGTGCGGATCTTGCCATTGAGCCCGTGCCCGGTCCCGAGGTGCTGACCGGCTCAACGAGGCTCAAGGCGGGAACGGTCCAAAAGCTCATTCTCAACATGATTTCGACCGGTGCCATGGTCAAGATTGGCAAGGTGTACCAAAACCTGATGGTCGATGTGCAGCAGACGAACGAGAAGTTGGTGGTGCGCGGCCAGAACATCGTGATGGAGGCGACCGGCTGCACGCGCGAGCGCGCTGTTCAGGCGCTTGCAGATGCCGGCGGCCACGTAAAGACCGCTATTGTCTCGGTGCTGCTGGACTGCGATGTCGAGCAGGCTGCGGTAGCTCTTGAACGGGCGCACGGCCATGTCCGTGCTGCGGTGAGTGGCCATGAGAAGAGCAATGCCGATGTCCAATAGGTGCACGGCGTGAGCTGATATGACATCCAGACGAGATACCCAATACAAGGAGGAGTTATGACGAACAAAGAGCTGGCTCAAAAGCTGCTGGACCTTTTGGGCGGTAAAGACAACGTGCTCGCAAACGCGGCGTGCATGACGCGCCTGCGCGTGACCGTCAAAAACACGGGCAACGTCGACACGGAGGGTATTAAGGCGCTCGACGGCGTGATGGGCCTGGTTGAGGACGATACGATGCAGATCGTGCTGGGTCCGGGCAAGGTGAATAAGGTGCTCGAGGAGTTCTCCAAGCTCACCGGCCTTGCGAAAGGCGTTGCTGACGAGAGCGTGGTTGACGCTGCGGCCACAAACAAGGCCGCGCAGAAGGCCAAGTACGAGTCTAAGCCGGTTCAGGCCTTCCTCAAGAAGATTTCCAATGTCTTCGTCGCCCTGCTTCCCGGCATCATTGCGGCTGGCCTCATCAACGGTATCTGCAACGTCATTAACGTCTCGACGGCAGGCGCGCTTGCAGGCGAGTGGTGGTACCAGGGCATTCGTTCCATGGGCTGGGCCCTGTTTGCCTATCTGCCCATCTTGGTGGGCTATAACGCGGCGCGTGAGTTTGGTGGCTCCGCTGCGCTGGGCGGCATCGCCGGCATGATGTGTATCGCCAACAGTGCCATGCCCCTGCTTGCGCCTGGCGCGGCTGATCCTGCCACTGCCATTCTGCTGCCGCTCACCAGTGCGCAGTACAACCCCGCAGCGGGTGGCATGATCGCGGCTCTCATCGCTGGTGCGTTTTTCGCCTGGATGGAGCGTCAGATTCGCAAGGTTATGCCCAACGCACTCGACACGTTCTTGTCCCCGCTGCTGGTGCTCATCATCGGCGCCTTTGCTCTGATGCTCGTCATCCAGCCGGTTGGCGCATGGCTGACGACTGCCATCTTTAGCGTCCTCACCTTTATCTTCGAGAAGCTGGGCGTCCTGGGCGGCTATATCCTGTCGGCAGGCTTCTTGCCTCTGGTGTCCGTCGGCCTGCATCAGGCGCTCACACCGATCCACGCTATGCTCAACGATCCCGACGGCGCTACCAAGGGCATCAACTACCTGCTGCCCATCCTTATGATGGCTGGCGGCGGCCAGGTCGGTGCCGGTCTGGCGCTGTACTTTAAGACCAAGAACGCCAAGCTCAAGAAGTACGTCGCAGAGTCCATTCCCGTTGGAATCCTGGGCGTGGGCGAGCCTCTGATGTATGCCGTTACGCTGCCGCTCGTTCGTCCGTTTGTGACGGCCTGCCTGGGTGCCGGATTTGGCGGCGCGCTTGCGGCGCTGCTTCACATCGGCACGGTTTCCCAGGGTGTTTCCGGTCTGTTTGGCCTGTTGATCGTCGTTCCTGGCCAGCAGCTCGGCTACGTTGCCGCTATGCTGCTTGCTTATGCCGCCGGCTTTGTCCTGACGTGGTTCTTTGGCGTCGACGAGCAGAAGATCAACGAGTTCTTTGGCGAGTAGTTTGATATCGCGAGCCGTGTTGCTCAGGGCTCGCGGCGCGCGGAAGATTTCTTGATGCTATGGTTTTGCCGGCGGGGCTAACTGCTCCGCCGGCCTTTTTTAAAGGAGCGTTGAAGCGTGAAAACGGGTATTTCGATTTATCTTTCCAGCCCTCTGCAGGATATTGAGCGGACGATTGAGCGTGGTGCTGCGGCGGGTGCGCGCTATGCGTTTACCTCACTGCATATTCCCGAGGATGGGGGAGCGGCGTATGCCGATAAGGTCCGTCATGTGCTGTCGCTGCTTTCCGCCCGCGGCATTGCGCTCATTGCCGATGTGGGGCCGCGCACGTGCGATTTGCTCGGGCTTGAGCGTATCGAAGATCTGCGCGATCTGGGGCTGGAATACCTTCGTTTGGACTATGGCTTTAGCGCCCAGCGGGTCGCGGAGCTGTCCGGTGAATTTCGCATTGTGGTCAATGCGTCGACGGTGAGTTCTGATGAAATCGCATCGTGGCGAGAAGCCGGTGCCGATGTGACTCGTTTTGCCGCCTGCCACAATTTTTATCCCAAGCCTTATACCGGTTTAGCTCTGGAGGACATTGCTCGGACGAATCTTCGTCTTGCGGCGCTTGGCTTCGAAATCATGGCTTTTGTGCCAGGTGACGCCAACGTTCGCGGGCCGGTATTCGAGGGACTGCCGACGGTTGAGGCGCAGCGCGGTCGCGCGTCAAAGGTTGCCCTCAACATGCTTGAGCTCGCACATGGCGCCGATTGCGACATTGTTTTGGTTGGCGACCCCGATCTTTCCGATGCGGGTTGGGCGCAGTTTGCTCAAGTTTCTGCCGGATACGTGGACCTGCAATGCGAGCTTGAGTCCGGCTATGCCTATGTACGTGGGCAGATTCATCACGACCGGCCCGACTCGAGCGTCCTCATCTTTAGGTCTCAGGAGTCACGTACGACGCTTAAGCCGGATTCCGTGCCGACGGACGCCGGAGCCGGCCTGCCGCGAAAGGCGGGGTCGATTGCTGTGAGCAATAGCGGATATGGGCGCTACGAAGGCGAGCTTGAGATTGCGCGGGTCGATCTTCCCGGTGACGAGCGCATGAACGTTGCGGGCCATATCACGCCCGAGGCAATGGAGCTGCTGCCGTTCATCAAACGCGGATTCGGGGTACGGTTCGTTTAGCGTGTGACCCGTGGGCTACAATTGGCCCATCATACGAAGGCGCCTCGCGTGGCGTGTGCCTGCGTTGGCCGATCTATATTCGGAGGATTCCCATGACCGTACTGTTTGTTGAATATCCCAAGTGCTCGACCTGTAAAAAGGCCAAGGCATGGCTGGACGAACATGGGGTTGAGTATATCGACCGCGATATCGTTACGGACAATCCCACGGCCGATGAACTTGCGACCTGGATTGCGCGTTCGGGGCTGCCGGTGCGTCGCTTCTTTAACTCGTCGGGCATGAAATATCGAGAGCTGGGCCTGAAGGCGCGCCTGGATGCGGGTATGACGGACCAGGAATGCTGCGAGCTGCTGGCGACCGACGGCATGCTAGTTAAGCGCCCGCTGCTGGTGGGCGACGACTTTGCGTTCCCCGGCTTTAAGGAAGCGGCTTGGACCGAGGCGTTGCTGTAGCGGCTGCGGAAGGTACGTCCCGTTTCGAGCGCTGATTCTGGGATGTGCTTTCCGGTTGAGCGCTCTATCGGAAATGACATCCCGTTTCGAGCGCTGATTCTGGGACACGGTTTCCGGTTGGAGGCTCTACGGGAAACTGCGCCCCGGAATTCGCTTCCAGAATGGGATGTACTTTCCCAAAGTGGCCGGCTGCGGGCCTGCCCTCGGTCAGTCCTCCAGCTGCGCCCATTCGTGTGGGTCGTAGATCTTTACGCGCTTGTCGGGCGTGTCGCTCCAGTACTCTTCGTCCATAAAGGGCAGGTATGCCTGAATGCCGGGGCAGATAAACGGAATCCGTTGCCGCTGCAGGCGCTCGCGCTGCCGCCGCTCCAGGTTCGTCTCGGATATGACGGTCGGCATGCCGGACAGCTCGACGAGGCTTGCCTGGATGCGCTTGAGGTCGGGGAGCGCCGCATGCCATGACGTCCGCATGATCAAAAATGAGGCGCGACGGTAGCTTGCCTGCATCACCGTGATGGCTGGGCGCAGTGTGGGATGGATTTTGTCCCGTTCGGGCCAAAGGTCAGCAGCGATCTCGAGGCCCAGGGTCTCCCATAGGTAATCAAGCTCTTCGTCCATGGTGCCTCGATATCTACGCGATCATTGATACTTCGATTGTGTTGCCTAGTGCTATCGTTTTCGCGGTAGAATCTGCCAACGGTTGACGGCTACCGCTCGCGGCGTTTTGCCCTTCGTGTACAGCGGTCGGCTTCACAGGTCCTTCACGGGTTGAACGAAATTAGGCCAATTTGACCGAATTTCAAAAAAGTCAAAATTGGGGCTTGCGTCACGGCGAGACTTCCCGTATATTTCTTTCTTGCGCAAAGGCACAGCCGAGCGCAGCGATGCAGTCATTGGGATGTCGTCTAATGGCAGGACAGCGGATTCTGGTTCCGTCAATGGGGGTTCGACTCCCTCCATCCCAGCCATTGCATTTGCTACATATGGCCCGTTCGTCTAGCGGTTTAGGACGCCGCCCTCTCAAGGCGGAGATCACCAGTTCGAATCTGGTACGGGCTACCCACAAATGAACGCCCGGGCCTCGCAAGAGACCCGGGTTTTGTGTATCGACCGTATATACGGCGCCTGCCGTGTTTCGCTCAGATCGAGGAGTAGCCATGGATCTGCCCATCAGCTTGCAAGACATCACGTATGCCGAGAACTATCTGGCGCAGGGCGACCTGGCTACGGCGACGCCGCTGTTGGAGCGCCTGGTGGAGCTCGCCGAGGAGTATATCGACGCCGAGTGCAAGACGGAGGAGAAGCGCCAATACTTTAGCTTCGATAGCAAGTTTGAGCGCTTGGCCTATCGCCGCGTGGAGAAGGATCCGCGCGAGCTCGTGCAGGTCGAGGTGCCGTTTGATCGCCTGTACTCTGACATGGCGTTTGCCTACATTCGCCAGCAGGATTATGTGAGCGCTCGTAATGCTCTGATGCAGGCTGTGCGTTGGGACCCCATGAACTGCAACTATCGCTTGGACTTGGCCGAGCTGTTCCGCGCACTCGAGGACAAGCAGGAATGGGCATCGCTTTCGTTCTCGGTGCTGGAGCGCGCGAGCGACGGCAAGTGCGCCGCCCGCGCTTACGCCAATCTAGGTCAGTACTTCTTGGAGCCCGAGACCGAGAACATCTCGGCGGCCGTGGGTTGCGCGCGTCTGGCACTGCGCTTGGCCCCTGGCGATGCACATACGACGCGCCTGCTCAACAAGATTCATACTGCCTATCCCGATGCCGCCGATGAGAGCGACGACCACGTGATGGGTGAATTGGCCCTGCAGGGCGTGCCGACCTCGCCTTCGGCCGAGATTGCCATCTGCCTGATTATGTGCGCCACCGATGCTGCAAGCGACGGCGACAAGCAGGAGGCGACGCGCCTGACAGTGCGTGCTCGCGACTTGGTGGGCGAGGAGGCCTGCGCGGCGATTATTAAACTGGTGCGCGAGAGCGACGCCGAGCTCAATGCCGAGCGCAAGGCAAAGCGCGACGCCGCGGGCTCAAACGCCGATGGAGCCAAGGAGGTCGGCGATGCCCAGTAAGCGCGAGCGTAAGCTCATCTCCAAGAATCGCTCGGCGCATCACGAGTACTTTATCGATGAGACCTTTGAGTGCGGCATCGAACTGAGCGGTACCGAGGTCAAGTCGATTCGCGAACGTGCGTGCCAGATCACCGACACCTTTGCACTGATTCGTGGCGGCGAGTGCTGGCTCGTGGGCCTGCATATTCACCCTTATAGCCATGGCGGCGTGTGGAACCGCGACCCTGATCGCCGTCGTCGTCTGCTGCTGCACCGCAAGGAGATTGACTTTCTTGACGGCAAACTTCGCAACCGTGGCTATGCCCTGGTGCCGCTGGAGCTCTACTTTAATACCGACGGCCGTGTAAAGCTGCTGCTGGGCCTAGGCCGCGGTAAGAAGCTTTACGACAAGCGCGAGGATATGGCCAAGCGCGACGTTCAGCGCGAGATCGACCGCGCCCTCAAGGAGCGCAACCGCTAGGCGCTCTGTATAAGTTGCGGTGGAATACGGACTGTTTTGCCTGTTTGAGGGGCTATTCAGTCCCTATTTCACCGCAACTGCGGGCGTCTCATCTTGCTTATACTGTTTTGACACATATGTCTCAAAGGCGGTGTCCGTTATGGGCGTCGCCTTTTTTGTGGGTACATACATCCATGAGGTTCCAACCCGGGTTAGGGGAGTGATCGTTATGGACAAAACTGCGTTCTTTACCATGCCGAGCGGTCTGTACGTGGTGAGCGCCGCGGCAGACGGGCTGCGCGCCGGCTGCGTCATCAACACGGCGGTGCAGGTGACGTCCATGCCGCCGCGCATTTCGGTTGCCGTGAACAAGGACAACGTCACCTCGTGCGTCATCGCATCGGCCAAAGCGTTCGCGCTGACCGTGATTGATCAGACCGCCGACATGCTCTACATCGGTAACTTTGGGTTCCGCACCAGCAGCGACTATGACAAGTTTGCCAAATACGAGACCCGCGAGACGGCTCTGGGCATGCCCTATGTGCCCGAGCACGCGGCGGCCCTGTTTAGCTGCCGTTTGATCGACACTGTGGATGTGGGCACGCATCTACTGTTTATCGGCGAGGTCGAGGATGCCGAGCGCCTGAGCGACGAGACGCCGCTCACCTACGACTACTACCACAAGGTCCTGAAGGGCAAGACGCCTCCGAAGGCCTCGTCCTATCAAGGCTAGAATTGTTGTAAAAACACTTGCATTATTTTATTGAGAACATATACTAATAAGCGAAGTACATCACCAGTCGCGTTCGAGAGGAGAACATCATGGCTGAGGAGAAGAAGACGTATAAGTTTGTGTGCATCGTTTGCGGTTACGAGGTTGAGGTCGACACGCCCGAGCTGCCCGAGGACTACGTGTGCCCGGTGTGCGGCGTTGGTCCCGATCAGTTTGAGCTTGTCGAGGAGTAGCTCGTAGACACACGACTTGCAGCAACATATAGCTCTGTCCAAGGGCCCCGGTCGAATTCTCGGCCGGGGCCCTTTTCTTCCGTCCCCAAGGGATCGCGGCTGCTGTTAGCCGATCCTGTCTGTTGTGAGTCCGGCCGACCGTTTGTCTCAATCTGTAACATGTGGCGGCTCAAAACGGGTCTATCTGTTACAGATTGAGACAAACGGAGCTGCCCCTCGGAATGATCTCGATCTGTAACATCTAGACATCAAAAGCGGGTCTAGATGTTACAGATCGAGACGCTTGCCTGGGTAGGTGCCCCGTCCGATCACATCCCCGTTAGCAGCACGATGTCGAGCGCCGTTACGACGACACCGATCCCTACGAGCAGCGCGTTGAGCGGGCGCGAGTTGGCGTATTTGCCCATGACGCGGCGTGAGCTGGTGAGTCGTATGAGCACAAAGACCGTAACCGGCAGCTGGAGCGACAGCAGCGCCTGACTCCAGATGAGACCTTCAAAAGGATTTGGGACGACCAAACAGGCCGCCACAGCGCCGACGAAACAGGCCGCTACCCCGATCGAGGAATGCCGGTCGTGGATGTCGTATTCCTCGTCGAACATGCCCGCGGTGATGGTGCCCGCCGCCATGCCCGCCGTCACACTACTCGAGAGGCCCGCAAACAGCAGCGCCACGGCAAAGATGGTCGAGCTTGCCGGGCCCAAGATGGGGGAGAGCGTGGCCGCTGCGACAGCGAGGTCGTCTACGACCATGCCGTGCGCAAAGAAGGTCGTTGCGGCCAGGATGACCATGGCCGAGTTGATTGCCCAGCCCACGCCCATCGAAAAGAGCGTGTCAAAGAGCTCGTAGCGCAGACGTTCTTCGATAACCTGCTCGCCTTGGCCTTCGAAGTGCATGGATTGGATGACCTCGGAGTGCAGGAAGAGGTTGTGGGGCATAACGACCGCACCCAGGACACTCACGATAATCGCGGCTGAGCCGGTGGGCACACTGGGCGTGATCCAGCTTGCGGCGGCCTGCGGCCAGTCGACCTTGACCAGCGCAAGCTCGGCCAAAAAAGAGAGTCCTACCACGCCGACGAAGGCGATGATCCAGCGTTCGGCTCGCTTGTAGGAGTTCGTCATGAGCATCGCCATCGATGCTGCCGCCACGATGACGCAGCCCGCGCGCACGGGCAGCCCAAAGAGCATTTGAAGGGCAATCGCACCACCCAGGACTTCGGCCATGGCGGTGGCGATCGTGGCTAGATATGCGCTGCCGAGTATCGCACGCCCGACGAGGCGGGGGAGGTAACGTGTCGTGGCCTCGGCAAGACAGGCGCCCGTGGCGATACCCAGGTGTGCCGCGTTGTGCTGCAGCACAATGAGCATGATCGTGGACAGCGTGACGATCCACAGCAGCGCGTAGCCAAACTGCGAGCCGGCGGCCATATTGGAGGCCCAGTTGCCCGGGTCGATAAAGCCGACGGTCACGAGCAGCCCGGGGCCGATATGCCGCGCAATGTCTAGGCCTCCGTGACCACCGGTGCGCCGGGAGCCAAAATGATGTTTGAGATGGTTGAGCATGGTGAGCTCCTGCGTGCCGTTTGTTTGACGCCGCAAAGGATACCCGTTTTAGGCTCAAAAGTTAACCAAGACTAACAAAATTGTTGTATTTGAATAGGATGGTGAAAGGGGGCTGCCGAAATGTCTCGATCTGTAACAACTAGGGATGGAAATTGGGCCTAGGTGTTACAGATCGAGACAGGAAGAAATGGTCCTATGGAAAATCTCAATCTGTAACAGCTAACCGCCAAAACCGGCCCGTCGTGTTACAGATCGAGACAAACCAAAACCGTCCTGCAGAAAATCTCAATCTGTAACATCTAGGCGCCAAAATCGGCTCCTCCTGTTACAGATTGAGATGTTTGAAGCGGTGAGCTTACGGGCCGAACCTGGGGCCCTTGTTGTCGCCTTTGAGCTCGGCGGCACTCACTCGTAGGGCGTGCGTTACGCGATTGTTTCGAAACGGGCGGGAAACACAACGGATCGGCGATGCTCCTAGTATGCCTATTCAACTGACTGTCAAAATATCTAGGGGAGGATCGCGATGCAGGCAGATTCCGCTCAGCAGCAGGGCCTTTATCGCCCCGAATTCGACCACGATGCATGTGGCATCGGCGCGCTTGCCGATATCAACGATGAGCGTCATCACCAGATTCTGGACGACGCACTGTCCATTCTGGTCAACTTGGAGCACCGCGGCGGCACGGGACTCGAGAAGAGCACCGGCGACGGCGCTGGCATTTTGTTCCAGGTTCCGCATCACTTTTTCCGTAAAGAGGCTCAAAAGTGCGGCCAGATTCTGCCGGCAGAGGGCGACTATGGCGTGGCCATGCTGTTCTTCCCGCAGGAGGACAAGGGCGTAGAGGATGCCCGCCGCGTGTTTGAGGAGGGCTGCGCCGAGGCCGGCGTGCCGCTGCTCTTTTGGCGCGAGGTGCCCGTCGACCCGCACGACCTGGGCGAGACGGCCCGCGCCTGCATGCCTACTATCCTGCAGGCCTTCCTGGGCCGTCCGGACGACACACCTGCCGGCGATGCCTTTGAGCGCCGCCTGTACGTGTGCCGCCGCACCATCGAAAAGAAGGCCGACGCCGAGTTTGCCCTGCGCGACAAGATCTTCTATGTGTGCTCCATGAGCTCGCGCACTATCGTGTACAAGGGCATGCTGGTCGCCACGCAGATGCGCCGCTTCTTCATCGATCTCAACGACGCCGCCGTCAAGACGGCCGTGGCGCTCGTCCACTCGCGCTACTCCACCAACACCACGCCCAGCTGGGAGCGCGCGCACCCCAACCGCTTTATCATCCACAACGGCGAGATCAACACCCTCAAGGGCAACGTCAACTGGATTCGTGCCCGCGAACCCAACCTGTACAGCCCCGTGCTGCAGCACGATCTTGAGCGCGTGATGCCCATCATCAACCGCGAGGGCTCCGACTCCGCAATTCTGGACAACGTGCTTGAGTTTTTGGTTATGAACGGTCGCCCGCTCACGCGTGCCGCGTCCATGTTGCTGCCCGAGCCGTGGGACCACAACAACAGCCTGAGTGAGGAGCGCCGCGCCTACGACGCCTACCAGTCCATGCTCATGGAGCCGTGGGATGGCCCGGCAGCCATCGCCTTTACCGACGGTCGCACGCTGGGCGCTGCCCTCGACCGTAACGGTCTGCGTCCCGCCCGCTGCTATGTGACGCGCGACGGTCGCTTTATGCTGGCAAGCGAGGTGGGCACCATCGAGGTGAGCCCCGAGAACATCCTGACGAGCGGCTGTCTGGGACCGGGCCAGATGCTCGAGGTCGACTTTGCCCGCGGGCGCGTCATCTACAACGACGAGCTGCGCGCTCGTTACGCCAAAGAAAAGCCCTACCGTGATTGGATTGCCGAGGAGACGCTGACCGTTGACGCGCTCGACAGGCCTGCCGCGGCAACGCCCGTCGAGGACGCCGAGGTGCCCGCCGCCGTGCGCATGGCTAAGCTCGGGTATCACTGGGATGATGTTGACGAGGTCGTGCGTCCCATGGCCCAGCAGGGTAAGGCACCGCTCGCCTCGATGGGCATCGATGCGCCGCTGGCCTGCCTGTCCAAGAAGACGCGCTCCTTCTTCGACTATTTCTATCAGCTGTTCGCTCAGGTCACGAACCCGCCCATCGACGCCCTGCGCGAGCATATGGTCATCACCTCGACCACGCTCTACCTGGGCAACCACGGCAACCTGCTCGAGGACTCCCGTACGGCCTGCCAGCTGGTGCGCCTGGAGCGCCCGCTGCTCAACGAGGAGGAGTTCGAGCGTATCTGCGCCATCGACCGCGTGGGCTTTAAGACCCGCCGTTTCCGTGCCGTGTACCGCCGCGATGCCGGCGAGGGCGCGCTGCAGGCTGCGCTCAAGCAGCTTGCAGAGGACGTTGAGGCTGCGGTCCGCGACGGCGTGAACATCGTGGTGCTGAGCGACCGCGCTGCTGCGGGTGAGGTGCCCGTGCCGTCGCTGCTCGCCGTGGGCTGCGTGCACAACCACCTGATCCGCGCCGGCGTGCGTACCTTTGCCGACATCGTGGTGGAGTGTGGCGACGCCGTGTCCCCGCATGACTTTGCGGCGCTGGTGGGCTACTCCGCGAGCGGCATCTATCCGTACAACGCGCATGCGTGCATTCGCGACTTGGCGGCGCACGGCGATCTGGACGTGACGGCCGAGCAGGGCATCGCCAACTACAACAAGGCTGCGACGGCGGGCATCGTCTCCATCATGTCCAAGATGGGCATCTCCACGGTGCAGAGCTACCATTCGGCGCAGATCTTCGAGGCCGTGGGCTTTACGCCGGAGTTCGTCAACGCGTACTTCGCCGGCACGGTGAGCCGTGTGGGCGGTATGGGTGTCGAGGACGTCGAGCGCGAGCAAAACGAGCGCTACGACGCCGCGCTCGCCATCCTTAAGAGCCCGGCTCCCGATCAGCTGCCCACGCTGGGTCTGACCAAGTGGCGCCCGCTCGGCGGCGAGGATCACCTGATCGACCCTCAGACCGTCTACTTGCTGCAGACCGCCTGCCATGAGGACAGCTACGACACCTTTAAGGAGTACAGCGCCCGCCTGCACCGCACCGGCCGTGCCGTGCGCCTGCGCGACTTGCTCAACTTTGATGCCAGCGGCCGCACTCCGGTGGCACTCGACGAGGTCGAGCCCGCGCTCAACATCGTCCGCCGCTTTAACACCGGCGCCATGTCGTATGGCTCCATCAGCAAAGAGGCACACGAGTGCATGGCCATCGCCATGAACCGCCTGCACGGCCGCTCCAACTCCGGCGAGGGCGGCGAGGACCCGCGTCGCGAGACCCCGCTGGCCAACGGCGACTCCAAGAACTCCGCCATCAAGCAGGTGGCAAGTGCGCGCTTTGGCGTGACGAGCCGTTACCTGTGCAGCGCCTTCGAGATTCAGATCAAGATGGCCCAGGGCGCCAAGCCCGGCGAGGGTGGCCACCTGCCTGGCAAGAAGGTCTACCCCTGGATCGCCGAGGTCCGTCAGTCCACGCCCGGCATCGGCCTGATCTCGCCTCCGCCTCACCACGATATTTACTCTATCGAGGACCTGGCAGAGCTGATCTTTGACCTTAAGAACGCCAACCCCGGTGCGCGCGTGTCGGTCAAGCTGGTCAGTGAGGCCGGCGTCGGCACCATCGCCACCGGTGTGGCCAAGGGTGCTGCCGATAAGATTTTGATCAGCGGCCACAATGGCGGCTCGGGTGCCGCTGCGCGCGACTCTATCTGGCATGCGGGTCTGCCGCTGGAGCTTGGCCTTGCCGAGGCCCAGCAGACGCTGCTGCAAAACGGCCTGCGCTCACGCGTGGTGCTCGAGGCCGACGGCAAGCTCATGGACGGCACCGATGTTGCCGTCGCCTGCCTGCTGGGTGCCGAGGAGTTTGGCTTTGCGACCATGCCGCTCATCTCCATGGGCTGCCTCATGCAGCGCGACTGCCAGCAGGACACCTGCCCGGCCGGCATCGCGACGCAAAACTGCCGCCTGCGTCACGGCTTCCGCGGTAAGCCCGAGCACGTTGAGCACTTTATGCTCTTTGTGGCCGAGCAGCTGCGCGAGATCATGGCGAGCCTGGGCTTCCGCACCGTCGACGAGATGGTCGGCCATCCCGAGTGCTTGCGCCAGATCGAGGTCCCGGGCAACCGCAAGGCCAACCTGCTCGATCTGTCGCCCGTGCTGGCGAGCGCGGCCTGCGAGTTCGGTGCCCACATCCCGGGTGCCGACGGCCGTCACTTCCTGCCCCAGATGGCCGCGGACAGCGAGCTCGACAAGACGCTCGACTCCACGTTGTTTGTGCCCTATACGGCCGATGCCCGTGCGCACCTGCGCCCGATTCGCTTCCGCGCCGACATCGCCAACGTCAACCGCTGCGTGGGCACCATCCTGGGCAACGCGGTGACCAAGGCACATCCCGAGGGCCTGCCCGCCGGCTCCATCACCATCGATTGCGATGGTTCGGCCGGTCAAAGCTTTGGCGCCTTCCTGCCGCGCGGCATTACGCTCAACGTGTGCGGCGACGCCAACGACTACTTTGGCAAGGGCCTTTCGGGCGGCGAGGTGTCGGTGCGCCCCAACCCGCATGCGACCTACAAGTTCGACGAGAACATCATCGTAGGCAACGTTGCGTTCTTTGGCGCCACGAGCGGCCGCGGCTTCATTAACGGTCTTGCCGGCCAGCGTTTTGCCGTGCGCAACTCCGGTGCCACCGTGGTGGTCGAGGGCTGCGGCAACCATGGCTGCGAGTACATGACGGGCGGTCTGGCGCTCATCCTGGGCGAGGTCGGGCAGAACTTTGCCGCCGGCATGACAGGCGGCGTGGCCTACGTCTTTGACCAGTACGGCACGCTCGATGCCCGCGTGAACCACGAGAGCGTTGAGCTCAAGGCCCCGACGGCCGGCGAACTGGCGCAGATTCGCGAGCTCATCCAAGAGCACGTGGGCGCGACGCAGAGCCCGCGCGGCATTAAGCTGCTCTACAGCTTTGAGACGATGAGCAAGCACTTTGTGAAGGTCATTCCGACCGAGTACGAGCGCGTGCTGGCGATTGTCGCTGCGGGCGAGGCTGCCGGCAAAACGCATGCGCAGGCAGAGGAGCTGGCGTTTGACATTGTGACCGGTCGCGCGAGTGCCGCGGATGTCGCTCGCTTTGATGTCGCGGGCGGTGCCGCGGACGCTGCGTCCGTGGCTGCCAGCTCTGTTGCTTCGACCAAGAAGGAGGCGTAAGTGCCATGGGTAAGCCCGGTGCTTTTCTTGATATCGATCGCGTGACCCACGAGCTTCGCCCCGTGGAGGAGCGCAGCCGCGATTTCGATCCGCTGTACGTGGAGCTCGATGACGATGCACGTCGCGCCCAGGCGAGCCGCTGCATGATGTGCGGCGTGGCGTTTTGTCAGATGGGCGCGAGCTTTGGCAAGGCGCGCCCGAGCGGCTGCCCGCTGCATAACTTGATTCCCGAGTGGAACGAGCTGGTGTACCGCGGCCGCTGGGACGAGGCTGCCGAGCGCCTGTCGCTCACCTCGCCCATGCCCGAGTTCACGAGTCGCGTGTGCCCGGCGCTGTGCGAGGCCGCGTGCAACCTGGGTTCGGTCGATGGCCAGCCCACGACGATTCACGACAACGAGCGTGCGATCAGCGACCACGAATGGGCAAATGGCGGTCCGCGTCGCTTTGAGCCGGCGGGGGAGGATGCGCCCTCGGTTGCCGTGGTAGGCTCCGGTCCTGCTGGTCTGGTGGCTGCATGGGAGCTTGCGCGTCGTGGCGCCCGCGTGACGGTGTTTGAGCGTGACGACCGCCCGGGCGGCCTGCTCATGTACGGCATTCCCAACATGAAGCTCGAGAAGTCCGTGGTCGAGCGTCGCGTGGCGCTCATGCGCGAGCTGGGCATTGTGTTTGAGTTGAGCGCCGATGTGACGGATCCTGCGGTAGCGGCCAAGCTCAATGGCTTTGACGCCGTCGTGGTGGCTGCCGGCGCCCGTGCTCCGCGTGGGCTTTCGGCTGCGAACATTGATGCCCCAGGCGTGGTGTACGCGGTGGACTACCTGACGGCTTCGACCATCTCGGTGCTCGATGGTGGCGAGCCCGCGGTGAACGCGCACGGTCTGGACGTCGTGGTCATTGGCGGTGGCGATACCGGCAACGACTGCGTGGGTACCGCGGTGCGCCAGGGTGCGCGCAGCGTGCGCCAGTTTGAGTTCTTGCCGGCCGCGCCCGATAAGCGCGCGGCGAGCAACCCCTGGCCGCAGTGGCCCAACGTTAAGAAGACCGACTACGGCCAGCAGGAGGCTATCGCTGCGATGGGTGGCGAGATGCGCGCCTGGGGCGTGGATACGCTCGAGGTGCTGCTGGACAAGAAGGGCGCGGCTGCGGGTCTGCGCGTGGTCGATCTGGACTGGTCGGCGGGAAAGCCCGAGCGCATCGCGGGCTCCGAGCACGAGGTCCCGGCGCAGCTGGTGCTTATCGCCTGCGGCTTTACGGGTCCCGAGCATGGCGTGTTCGATGCGGTGAGCGTGCCTGTTGCCACCGCTGGTCGTCCGCTGCCGGTGATGGCTGCCGAGGGCTCGCACCTCGCGGCGCGCACGGAGGGTGTCGCCGTGGATGCCGCGCCGGTGTATGTGGCGGGTGATGCCCGCAACGGCAGCTCGCTCGTTGTGAACGCCATGGCCGATGCCCTGGCCTGCGCAGCCGAAGTCGCCGAGGCGCTGGAGCTGTAAAGTAGTCATTTAAGAACGTCCCCAATGACTAGTCATTTTTTGTCTAGTCGTTGGGGACATTCTTTGCGAGTGATTTGCTCGTTTGTCGACGTACGGGTGTTCATTTGTTGACGTTTGGGGCTGTGGCTCTCTGCTGTTTCTGTGGTGGCAGCGGGTGTTTGGCTCAAAATGGCGGGTCGGTTGTCTATGCCTACCTGCCGTTTCTTTGCGGTGCGCTCATTCGGTCAAGTGTCCCGTCAAGTGTTTGGTCAGCATCTGGTTTGCAGCCGAAGGCCTATTTTGCCCGCGCTTGCCTCGGTTGCTCGCCCTCCTCGTAAGCTCAAATTGAGGTCCATCAGTTTGAGGAGGATGCCATGACTGACCAAGTTTTTGACCGAGCGCAGCTGGCCGAAGCCGTCGGCAACGATATTGCCGACATGGCTCACTTTTGGATGCTGCGGAAGTTTCAATTCCTGGAGCCGGCGCGCGAGCAGTTCGAGATTATCGTCGATCCGTGGCTCAGCTATTGTGAGGAACCTTCTCAAAACGAAATCATGGCCTACAACATGGCGTTTACCGATTGGCTGCTGTTTGAGCGCCCCTATTACCACGGCAAGACGCTGTTGGAACTGTATGCGGACGAGCCGCCAGCGTCAATTTCTCCTGCTTCGCTCGGGCGTCTTAAGCAGGTGCGTGACACGCAGTATTTCTCGCGCTTTGGCATTTTGGACAAGGATCCCGCGACCGGCATGGTCGTGCTGAAGGACACGCGCACCGACCGTCGCTTTGACGCCTACGACCCACATATCGTGCAAAAGGAGCATTGGAATGACGGTGCTATTGCGGTGCGCATCGCGTGCGTCGACGACGTCTGGCTAACGGCGGGGCAGCTCTACCTGTATGACATCGCGCGCCTGAGCGACACGGCGGTCGACGGGCCGGGCGCGGTGCATCCCGAGGACCTGGAAGATGGTTTCGACACCTCGTGCATCAGTTTCTTTTTGCGCCTGGTCCGCGACATCATGGGCGCCCGGGGGCGGTACGTGAAGTCGCTCAACATCTACGAGCAGGAATGGGAGTAGGGGATGGGCAGTCGCGCCGCCGCCTGTCTATTCGTCTCGATCTGTAACGTTTAGGGACAAAAAACCGGTCTACCTGTTACAGATCGAGACAAAGGTTGGACGCCGCTGGTTTGTCTAAATCTGTAACGTTTGGGGCCTGGAGAACGTCTAACTGTTACAGATCAAGACGGAAGGTTGGCACCTGCCGAAAGATCTCGATCTGTAACGGGAAGGGGCCAAAAATCGGTCTAACTGTTACAGATTGAGACAAAGGCTGGACGCGCGACTGAAAATCTCGATCTGTAACAACAACTAGAGGCTCAAAGACTGTCTTCCTGTTACAGATCGAGACGTTTGTCGACAGAGGCGACGGTGACAATGGTCCATTTGTCCGATGTGGTGGTGATGGAAGTGTCTAATACCGTTTTCAAACACAAGCATGCAACACGTAACACCTTGGCGCGGAATAGGATGCTTGCCAGGCTCGCGAAGGCGGCTGAACAAGGCGTGCTGCTTGTGACGCACGACAATGCCGAGCTCATGTGGCTGCGGCGTCATGTGGGAACCGATGATATTGCGGAGCCCGAGTCGTATCTGTTCTGCTTTCAACATGATTGGGATGCGTTGACGCCGACGGAGCGAGCACTACGTACCATCAGAGGGCTTGCGGAGTTTCATCCCGATTGGGCGTTTTGGGGTTATGACGCGGCACTTTTGTGGGGTCTGGAGGTGCCGAATGATCTGCTTGGGCCGCGATTTCTTGTTAAGACAGGTTGCTCGGTGCCGCTGAGTGCAGGATGCCGGCTGTTGCGTCCGCGGACGGCGGGTGCGCTTGAACAAGCCGACGGCGTGCGGGCGACGCCGTTTTGGCGCACGGTAGAGGATTGCCTGCTGCGCGCGCCGTTTTCGTATGGCCTGGCGATTGCCGATTCTGCGTTGCGGACAAAGGGCGTATCGCGCGATGACTTTTGTGAGCAGCTTCGTATAGATTGTGAAGGCAAGCACGGGTATCGCAGAGCGCAGGTGATCGCGTCGTATGCGGACGGGCTGTCCGAAAACGGTGGCGAGTCTCGGTTCCGAGCGTTCTTTATTGCGTACGGCTTTCCGGTTCCGGAGCTGCAGGTGGAGTTTCGCGACCCGCTCGATCCGAGCCAGGTGTTTCGCGTCGACTATTTTTGGCGGCTCGAGGACGGGACGTGTGTCATCGGCGAGCTCGACGGAAAGGGGAAGTACACCTTGCAGAACGGCGAGGGCCGTGAGTCGGTCGACCCATTCGTGGCAGAACGTCAACGGGAGTCCCATCTGACAATGCTCGGGCACAAGGTGCTTCGGTTTACGTTTAACGAACTCAAAGACCCGGGGAAGCTGGTCGAGAAAATGAGGCTGGCGGGTATTCCGCGACGGGCCGATTTGGCTGAGGAATGGAGACGGCAGTGGTATGGACACTGAGGGGTGCGACTGACGCGGATGTGGTTGTTCCTGCCGAGTTTGTCTCGACCTGTAACAACAAGGGGCCGTTTGGCCTCGTAACTGTTACAGATTTAGACGTTTGGCGACGGGGCTGGAGAATATCTCGATCTGTAACATCTAACGGCCAAAAACCGGTCTACATGTTACAGATTGAGACAAAGGTTGGACGCGGTACCGAAAAATCTCGATCTGTAACACTTGGAAGGTTAAAGACGGTCTACCTGTTACAAATCAAGACGTTTTGCTGGAACGACCGGAACATCGCCGCGCTGTCTCCGTTTGCCCTCACATCTCTCTCGTCCCTCCGTTAGCCGATATGTCCGCAGCAATCCTGCCGCGCTGGGTGATAATGGACAAATGTTCAAGTTAATCGCGAGGGAGGAGCTCGATATGGCGTCTGCCGATCGTCCCACATTGTTTATCAATGCGACCGTCCTGGATGGTTCGGAACATATGGAGCCGCAGCCCGATATGGCCGTGGCTGTCGAGCGTGGCATCATCACCTGGATGGGACCGAGCGCCGTGGCCCAAGCTCCGGCGGGTGCCGAGGTCATCGACCTGGCAGGTGCGTATCTCATGCCGGGTCTCATCAATATGCACGTGCATCTGTGCGGTTCGGGCAAACCGGTCTCGGCGGGAGATGCCGGCGCGCTGATGAAGAAGCTCGACAATCCCGTGGGCCGCGCCATCGTGCGCCATATCCTCAAGGGCAGCGCTCAGCAGCAGCTGGCAAGCGGCGTGACTACGGTGCGCGGTGCAGGCGACCCGCTGTTTGCCGACATCGCCGTGCGCAACGCCATCGACGCCGGTAAGTATCAGGGTCCGCGTCTGGTGACACCGGGAACGGGTGTCACGGTGCCGGGTGGCCACGGTGCGGGCCTCTTTGCGCAGGTGGCCAATACTCCCGCAGAGGCAGCCCAGCAGGTGCGCGACCTGTATGCGCGCGGTGCCGACGTCATCAAGCTGTTCGTGACGGGTGGCGTGTTCGACGCGACCGAGGTGGGCGAGCCGGGCGTGCTGCGCATGCCGGTCGAGGTTGCCGCTGCGGCGTGCAGGGCGGCGCACGAGGTCGGCCTTCCGGTCATGGCCCATGTCGAGAGCACCGAAGGTGTGAAGGCCGCGCTTCAGGCCGGGGTCGACACAATCGAGCACGGCGCTCCGCTGACGCCTGAGATTCTGGAGCTGTACCACGGCGCCGCGGGAACTCAGCTCGAGGGACGCGCGCCAAGCGCGACCTGCACGATCAGCCCCGCACTGCCGTTTGTGTTGCTCGATCCGGAAAAGACCCATTCGACCGATACGCAGAAGAAGAACGGCGACATCGTGTGCTCGGGCATTATCGAGAGCGCTCGTGCGGCGCTGGAAGCCGGTGTCAAGGTAGGCCTGGGCACGGACTCGAGCTGCCCGTTCGTGACGCAGTACGACATGTGGCGCGAGGTGGCCTATTTTGCCAAGTACGTGGGCGTGAGCAATGCCTTTGCACTGCACACGGCCACGCAGGTCAATGCTGAGCTACTGGGCCTGGGTGACGCGACCGGTACGATCGAGTGCGGCAAGGCCGCCGATATCCTGGTGACGCGCAAGAATCCGCTCGATGACCTATGCGCTCTGCGTGAGCCGATGCATGTGATGTGCCGTGGCGATCTGGTGCGCAAGCTCAAGGTGAAGCGCATTCCCGAGGTTGACGCGGAGCTCGACGCGATTATGGCCATGCCGGCAGAGGCGCTGGCCGAGGAGCTCGCCCGCGACGGCGTAGCTTAGGCGCAGGTGCGACGGCTTCATCGAATGATGTCGACCCATGCAAAAAGCCGAGGTCTCAACACGAGGCCTCGGCTTTTATTTTGTCCTATGGTGTAGCGGCTAGGAGCGGGTTTCCATCTTGGCGTGGCACTTGGGGCAGGTGACGCGGATCTTGCCCTTGCCCTTGGGGACGGACAGCATCTGGCCGCAGTTGGGGCACTTGAGGTAGGCCGTGGTCTTGCGACCCTTCCACATCTTCTTGGCCGTGCGCTTGGCACGCTCAAAGTCTTCCTTACTGGTGCCGGCCGCGCGCGAGGCGTTGGCAGCCGCAGTCCCGCCGCCCAGGCTGGCGACGAACTTGCCGAGGCCGGGGACGTTTGCGGTCGCCGCGACAAAGGCATCGTTCTCCTTGCGGCGCGCGTCGATGTTTTTGGACAGGCCGCGCAGCACGCCGAGCACGATCACGGCGATGGCGACCCAGCTGAGCCACTGGATACGAGCCATCGAACCGATTATCGCGATGATAATGCCTGCGAAGCCCATCACGATGGTGAGCTCATCGGCGCCGTTGCGACCCTTCATAAAGTCATTCATGCGAATTGCCTTTCGTTCGATATGCTGCACGCCTTTATACCCCTTTTGGTGCATTGGGGACAGGTTAATCTGCACCAAGGTGGTGCAAACGTACCTGTCCCCCTTGCACCAATTACTTGGCGAGCTTGTCGACGACGCGTTCGATCTCGGCGAGCTTGGCGGCCTTGAGGTCTTCGTCGCCCGATTCGATGGCCGAGGCGACGCAGCCCTCGATATGCGCCTTGAGCACGTCGGCGTTGATGCGGGCGATGAGCGCCTGCGTGGCCATGAGCTGCGTGGAAATATCGACGCAGTAGCGGTCCTCCTCCACCATCCGCAGGATGCCGTCGATTTGCCCGCGTGCCGTTTTGAGCATGCGGGTCACCGATTTATGGTCTGCCATCATGGCGGGTCCTCGTTTCTGGTCGATGGGATCGAATGCCTCTTGTAGCTGCTACGCGGCGATCACGGACAGGGCGTGGAACTTCTCGCCGGCGCCCTCGACGGCGGCAGCGAGCTGCTCGGCGGTCACGGTGTCGGCGCACTCCACCTGGACGGTTTGGGTCTCGTGATCGGCATCGGCATCGGTCACGCCGGCTACGTTGAGCAGCGCGGTCTCGACAGTAGCGTCGCAGTGGCCGCACATAAGGCCAGACGTTTTAACGATGTAGTTCATGATTATCTCCTTTTCGTTGAGTACTTAAAGTTGCGGTGGAATATGGACTAAATAGCGGTTTAGCTAAGCATGTTACGCCTTATTTCACCGCAACTGATGGCTTAAAGGTTCGCAGGCGCAGCGCATTGCTTACGACGCACACGCTCGACAGGCTCATGGCCGCGGCGCCAAACATCGGCGAGAGCTGCCATCCGGTGAGCGGGAAGAACACGCCCGCCGCCAGCGGAATGCCGATGCCGTTGTAGAACAACGCCCAGAACAGGTCCTGTTTGATGTTGCGGATCGTGGCGCGCGACAGCTCGATGGCCCGCGCAACATCCATAAGGTCGCTGCGCATGAGCACCACGTCGGCACCCTCCTTGGCGATATCGGCGCCGGTGCCGATAGCAAGGCCCACGTCGGCGCGCGCCAGGGCGGGGGAGTCATTGATGCCGTCGCCCACCATGGCGACCTTGCCGCCCGCATCCTGCAGTTCGCGCACGTGGCGTTCCTTGTCGGCGGGGAGGACGTCGGCGATGACCTGTTCGCTGCTCAGCCCCACGCGGCGGGCGATGGCCTCGGCCGTCACGCGGTTGTCGCCGGTGAGCATGCGCACATCGACGCCGAGCGAACGCAGTGCGGCGATGGCCCCGGCGCTCGTCTCTTTGACCTCGTCGGCCACGGCGATGGTGCCGACGAGCTCGCTGTTCTTGGCAAAGAACAGCGGCGTTTTGCCCTCGGTGGCAAATTGCTCGGCAAGGTCCGTAGGCACGGCAGCGCCCAACTCGCCCATGAAGCGCACGTTGCCGGCCGCGATGATATTCTGCCCCTCGCGTGCCGTAACGCCACGACCGGGCACGGCGGCAAAGTCCTCGACCATGCGTGCGACGATTCCGCGCGACTCGCACTCGGCCATAATCGCCTCGGCCAGCGGGTGCTCGCTCGAGCGCTCTAACGCGGCGGCCAACTTGAGCAGCGCCTTTTCACTCATGGCGGGCGAGCCGTCGGCGCGCGTGGCCACCACGATATCG
Source organism: Collinsella sp. (assembly GCA_036304385.1). Taxonomy (GTDB): domain Bacteria; phylum Actinomycetota; class Coriobacteriia; order Coriobacteriales; family Coriobacteriaceae; genus Collinsella. The sequence continues at coordinate 28,862 of JAXIYS010000031.1, forward strand.
GTCACGGCCGGCTTGCCGCGGGTGACGGTGCCGGTCTTATCGAGCACCACGGTGCCCACGTTGCGCAGATTCTCCAGCGCCTCGGCGCTCTTAAACAGAATGCCCATCTCGGCGCCCTTGCCGGTGCCAACCATAATGGCGACGGGCGTGGCTAGGCCCAGCGCGCACGGGCAGCTGATCACCAACACGGCCACGGCGGAGGTGAGCGCCTCGTTCGCGCTGCCGGTCAGCGCCATCCACACCGCAAAGGTCACGGCCGAGATCGCAAACACCACGGGCACAAACACACCGGCGACCTTATCGGCCATGCGGGCGATGGGCGCCTTGGTGGCGTTGGCGTCCTCGACGAGCTGGATGATCTTGGCAAGCGACGTGTCGGCGCCCACGCGCGTGGCGCGGAAGGTAAACGATCCGGTGCGGTTGACCGTGGCGGCGTTAACGGTGTCGCCGGCGGTCTTTTCCACGGGGATGGACTCGCCGGTGAGCGCACTCTCGTCCACGGCCGACGCGCCCTCGAGCACTACGCCGTCGACAGGGATGGACTCGCCGGGGCGCACACGCAGCACCTGGCCGGGAAGGATGCTGTCGACGTCCACGGTGGTTTCGGTGCCGTCATCGGCAACGACGGTCGCGGTCTTGGGTGCTAGGTCGATGAGCGCCTCGATAGCGCCGCCGGTCTTGGACTTGCTGCGCGTCTCGAGGTATTTGCCCACGGTGACGAGCGACAGGATGGTGCCGGCGCTCTCAAAGTACAGGTTGTCCATGCCCGTCATCATGGCCTCGTGGACCTGCCCGGCGGCCAGCTGGTCGGCCATGATGAACATAGCGTACAGCGACCAGGCGATCGACGCGGTGGCACCGACGGCGATGAGAGCGTCCATGGTGGGTGCGCCGTGCACGAGCGACTTGAAGCCGTTGATAAAGTACGCGTCGTTGATGTAGACGATGGGGGTGAGCAGGACAAGCTCGGTGAGGGCGAGCGTCATGCTGTGGGTGTGGTCGGTGAAGACGCTGGGCAGCGGCCAGCCGAGCATGTGTCCCATGCCTATGTAGAACAGCGGAATGAGAAAGATGATTGAGATGATGAGACGGGTGCGCATGGCGGAGGCAGTGGCCTCCAACTTTTTGGTCGGCGACTCCATATGGGCGGCGCCGGACCTGGCTTGCGCGCTGCCGCTTGAGCTGGCGGCGTCGGTGCCCGTACTGACGGGCGAGGCCGAATAGCCCGCGCGATCGACGGCGGTGCAGATGTCGTCGGGGGAGACCTGCGCGGGGTCGTAGTCCACCAACATGGAGCCGGCGAGCAGGTTGACCGCGACGCTTTGGACGCCGTCGAGCTTGCTCACGGCGCGGTCCACGTGTGCCTGGCAAGCAGCGCACGTCATGCCGCCCACGTCAAACTTATCTTGAGCCATGGCTTCTCCTTTCTGTAGTTCGGTGTTGTAATTGTTAACCTTCCGATACTATACACCCATACCCCCTGGGGGTGTCCAGTGGAGATGAAAATGTATGACATTTCGTTACAGATGAGGGTGGCTGCTCAATCGTTGTAAGTCCCTGCCAAAAATCTCAACCTGTAACATCTAACAGGGAAAATGACCTCTAACTGTTACAAATCGAGATTTTGTTTTGCGTGGCTGAGTTCTGTCTTGATCTGTAACGGTTCGGCCGGTTTTTGCTGAGCAGCTGTTGCAGATTGAGACAATCGACCCAGACCCGCCCCGTCCGCCCTGTCATCTGTGGTTTACGTGGGGGCATGCGAAGCGCGGGTATACTAACCGGCGGCGAATCTGCTCCATCGCTTAGAGCTGCTGCGTCTGGACGGCGCGTGATAGGGCTGCCAAAGCGATCGCCAGCGTGCTGAGCAACGTCCTCTCTGTGCGCACCTGTTTTTGTATGTATTAGCGCACTACCAAGCACGCTCGCGCGGCCGCATGCCGTGCCCATAACGCGTGCAGATAAGGAACAACAACATATGCGTAATTCTGTATCCGACGTCACGGACGCCGAGATTCTGGACGAGACCCGCGAGGCCATGACCCAGGCTGCCTTCGATGCTGCCGACGAGGCCAGCGCCGCCGAGACCGTCGAGTCCGCGACCGAGAACCTGCCCGCCTTTGACGAGCTGGGACTTTCGGACGAGATGCTTCGTGCCATCGAGAACCTGGGCTACACGGCGCCCACGCCTGTCCAGGCCGGCTCGATCCCCGTGGTGCTCGAGGGCCGCGACCTGCTCGCCGCCGCTCAGACCGGCACCGGCAAGACGGCCGCCTTCTTGCTGCCGACCATGAACAACCTGGAGCACATTGCTCCGCCCAAGCCCGTGCGCGAGCGTGGCGGCCGCAACCGCCGTCGCGGTGCCAAGAAGCCCGAGGGCAACGGCCGCGGCCCCGTGATGCTCGTCATCACCCCCACGCGCGAGCTCGCACAGCAGATCGACGAGGTCGCCGGCAAGATCGCCGACGTCACCGGCCATGTTGCCGTGACCGTCGTGGGCGGCGTGAGCTACAAGCCGCAGACCGCGGCGCTCAAGTACGGCTGCGACATCCTGGTCGCCACGCCGGGCCGTCTGGTCGATCTGATCGAGCAGGGCGCTTGCCACCTGGACGGGTCAAGGTGCTGGTGCTCGACGAGGCCGACCGCATGCTCGACATGGGCTTTTTGCCCGCCGTTCGCCGTATTGTGCGCGAAACGCCGGCCGAGCGCCAGACGCTGCTGTTCTCGGCCACGCTCGACGAGGAGGCCGTGGGCGAGATCACCGACCTGGTGAGCGACCCGGCCCGCGTGGAGATCGCGCCCGCCACGTCGACCGCCGACACCGTCGACCAGTTTGTGTTCCCGGTGTCCATCGAGGCCAAGAACAACCTGCTGCCCGAGTTTCTCAAGAAGGAGGGCCCGGAGCGCACTATCGTCTTTATGCGCACCAAGCACCGCGCCGACAGCTGCTGCCGTCGTCTGGAGCGCAAGGGCATCAAGGCCGCCGCGATTCACGGCAACCGCAGCCAGGCCCAGCGCGAGCGCGCGCTTTCGGCCTTCCGCGATGGCACCGTCGACGTGCTGGTGGCAACCGATGTCCTCGCCCGCGGCATCGACATTAGCGATGTGCGCTACGTTGTGAACTTTGACGTGCCGGCCGAGCCGACCGACTACATCCACCGCATCGGCCGCACGGGCCGTGCCGGCGAGCTGGGCTGGGCCATTACGTTTGTGACTGAGCAGGACGTCGATGAGTTCTACGAGATCGAGAAGCTCATGGACAAGACGGCCGACATTTATGACGCCGGCGACCTGCATGTGGGCCCCAATCCGCCCGCGGTTGACCCCGAGCGCGACCCTGCGGCCTTTAAGGTGAAGAAGAAGACCAAGCGCGGCAAGTCCAAGAGCAAGAAGAAGCTTGAGCAGGCACGTCGCGACGGCAAGCGCAACGGCGACGATTACGGCGATGTGGCCGGTCGTTCCAACCGCGGTCGCGACGAGCGCCGCAGCGACGGCGAGCGCCCGAGCCGTCCCAAGCGCGGCGGCAAGACCCGCGTGCGCGAGGGCGTTCAGGCTCGCGTGGACGAGGCCGTGGAGAGTGTGGCTCGCGAGGTGGCTGCCGAGGAGCGCGGCGGTGCTGACGCCGTCAAGCAGGCCCCGCGTGGCAACCGTGCCGAGCGCCGCGCCAAGCAGTTCCAGGGCGAGGCGCATCGTCGTCGCCGCGAGGACGAGGACCGCGGCGGTCGTCGCCGTGTTGAGCGCGAGGACGAGGGCCGCGGTTCGCGCGGTGGCAAGCGCGGTTCGGGCGACCGCCGTCGTTCCGGTCGTGATGACGAGCGCGGTGGCCGTGATGAGCGTCGCGGCGGCGAGAGCCGCGGTGAGCGAGGTGCCCGTGGCGGTGAGTCCCGTGGCGGCAAGCGCTTTGAAGAGCGCGGTAGCCGCGGCGGCGAGCGTCGCGAGGGCGCTCGTGGCAACGGTGGCCGCGGCGGCGCTGGTCGTTCTAACGAGTCACGCGATCGTCGTGACCCGCGTGCCAGCCGCGATCGTCGCGATGATTGGCGCAACTACGACGATACCCGCGAGGAGCGTCGTGGCGGCTATCGTGGCGGGCGTGGCGGCAACCAGGCCGGCTCTCGTGGCGGCCGCGCCGGCGGTCGCGATAACCGTGGCAGCTATGGCAACAGCCGTGGCGGCAAGCGCGGCGGCAGCTCCCGTCGCCCCGGTGACGGCGGCGGCAAGCGCAAGTAACATACGCATCGCCCGCTAGAGCGAGGTGAACCAAGGCCCCGAGCAACTACGTTCGGGGCCCTTTTTGTTTGCCGTATCCGATCGCTAGTTCAAATGTGATTTCCTCGGGAATGCATCTAGAGGACGCCGAGGGCTTGTTTCCTGCCATGCGGCAATGGGTCCCATGGGGTGCGCCGTGCATTTTTTGGAGTATTCAGCAGCTCTAGTTGGCTGCATACGATTCGGTATTGCCAACGGTGGCCTTCAGATATCCCTTATGAGCGTTCTGAGTCAGATTTCGCCGTTTTCCGGAGCAGGGGCGCGTCATTCTCGCCATGTCGGGACTTAGAATGATACGGCGCCCTACAGTTTTGCCCACCCGCGGCGGTGCTGGCGTGGTTACGTTGCAGAATACTCCGTTTTTTGCACGGGCCAGGATGGGGTACCTCAGGAGAACACAGCGGTATCCCGTAAATATATACAATCTGTACCGTAATTTATACAAAACGAAGAGGCAGACAGCGTAGGGTGGGTGCATTGGGGTGCTTGGTGCATCAAAACGGGGACCCCACGTGCCGTATACTCTGGCTGGATGTGAAAGCGGCTTGACGCGTTGCCAGGCGTAGGGGAGGGTGCCTCGATGAGCGTATTCGAAATTGTGTTTAGTCCGACGGGTGGAACGCGGAAGGTGTCTGGCCTTGTGGCCGGGGCACTGGGCAAGAATACCGTTACCGTCGATCTGACCGATAGCGGGCTAGATTTCAGCGCTGTCTCGATGACTGAGGACGACGTGGCCGTAATCTCTGTGCCGGCGTATGCCGGTAGAATCCCGGCTGTGGTGGCTGACCGGTTGGGCATGGTGCGCGGCAACGGGGTTCGGGCTGTTTTGGTTTGTGTATACGGAAACCGCGCGTTTGAGGACACGCTCGTAGAGCTGGAGGACGTTGCAAAGCATGCGGGATTCCGGGTGATCGCGGCAGTTGCAGCCATTGCAGAACATTCCATTGCACGACAGTTTGCTGCCGGTCGTCCGGATGCGCAGGATGCGGCGCAGCTCGCAGAGTTTGCGCAGCAAATTCAGCAAAAGCTGTTGGCCGAGGATACATCCGAGCCCTCTATCCCCGGCAATCGTCCTTATAAACAAGCTGGGGGTCACCGCATGGCACCCGAGGCAACAGAGGATTGCGTCTCCTGCGGTGCATGCGCCGCGGCGTGCCCCGTTGGTGCTATCGACAAAGGCGACCCCAAGCGAGCAGCTGGCGAGGCGTGCATCTCCTGCATGCGCTGCATCGCCGTATGTCCGCGAGGCGCTCGCAAGCTTGATCCCAACAAACTATCCGCTGTTTCCCAGATGCTGAGCAAGGTTTGCGTCGTGCGGAAGGAATGCGAGCTCTTTATCTAGCGCAAGTGAGATTGGTGCAAACAAACCTGGCCCTTTTGCACCAAAAACGATCCGTTTTCCTCCGTTCCCAAGGGATCATGTGATCCGAAGGGGACGGAGGAAAACGGATCAAAAAGGAAAAATAGTAAGGCGCTCTTTTTCACATTGAATATTGCAATTTGGTAACGCGTTTTATCAAATATGGCATTTATCTGCGGTAATGTTCTATTTCACCGCTGAGGGTGACATTTTATACCGCCTGCCGAACCGTATGGAGACCTCACAACTTTTTAGGTCAGTGTTGTGCGTGTAGCAATTTCGCCCGGCCTCGCCTCCGGGCTGCCATGTGAGAGGGGATCTTATGGCTCGACTGCACGTAATGGAACGCAGCCACGCTCAGGCCGTCATGGACGACCTGCACGATGCGCTCGGACGTCGTCTGGCGGTGAGTTCGCTCGCCCCGTGTCCCGTTGAGTTTACGGCAGCGCTCGTCAACCTGTGCTCCACCCAGAGCTGCGGCAAGTGCACGCCCTGCCGCGTGGGCCTGAGCGCGCTGAGCGATCTGCTCGCCGATGTGCTCGAGGGCCGCGCCGACGAGTCCACGCTCAACTTGATTGAGCGCACCGCCCGCACCATCTATCTTTCGAGCGATTGCGCCATCGGTTACGAGGCCGGCGCCATGGCGCTTACGGCTATCCGCGGTTTCCGTGACGATTTTGAGCACCACATCCGCGAGCACTCCTGTGGCTTTGACCGCGAGGCCCGCGTCCCGTGCGTCTCGGGCTGCCCGGCGCACGTCGACATTCCCGGTTACATTTCGCTGGTCGAGGCCGGCCGCTATGCCGATGCCGTCAAGGTCATCCGCAAGAACAACCCGCTGCCGCTCGTTTGCGGCCTGGTGTGCGAGCATCCCTGCGAGATGCACTGCCGTCGTGGCATGGTCGATGACCCCATGAACATTCTCGCCCTCAAGCGTTTTGCCGTTGAGCACAGCGACCTCAACGATTACAAGCCCAACGTGGCTGACAACACCGGCAAGCGCATCGCCGTGATTGGCGGCGGCCCGGCCGGCCTTTCCTGCGCCTTCTACCTGGCCGTGATGGGCCACAAAGTGACCATCTTTGAGCAGCGCCACCACTTGGGCGGCATGCTGCGCTACGGCATCCCCAGCTATCGTCTGCCGCGCGAGCGTCTTCAGGCCGAGATCGACTGGATCTTGAGCGCCGGCATCGACGTGGAGCTCGACCACTCCGTGAACGGTGAGGAGCTCGCCCGTCTGCGCGACGAGTCCGATGCCGTCTACCTGGCCATCGGTGCCCACAGCGACAAGAAGCTCGGCCTTCCGGGCGAAGAGGTGCCCGGCGTGGAATCGGCCGTCAAGATGCTGCGCGCCATCGGTGACGACGAGCTGCCCGACCTGAGTGGCCAGCGCGTGTGCGTCATCGGCGGCGGCAACGTGGCCATGGACGTGGCTCGCTCTGCTGTGCGCTGCGGTGCCGAAAAGGTGAGCATCGTCTACCGCCGTCGCATCTGCGACATGACGGCCCAGGACGCCGAGATCGCCGGCGCCCAGGCCGAGGGCTGCGAGGTGCTGGAGTTGACCGCCCCGCTCGCCATCGAGACGGGCGAAGATGGTCGCGTGAGCGGCCTGCGCGTGCAACCGCAGATTATCGGCGAGCCTCGCCGTGGGCGTCCGGCCCCGCGTGCCGCAGCCACGCCCGAGCACGTCATTCCCTGCGAGCGCGTGTTTGTGGCCATTGGCCAGGACATCGATTCCAAGCCGTTTGAGGACATGGGCATCGCCTGTAAGTGGGGTCGCGTCGTTACCGATTCGGACGGCGCCGTGCCCAACTTCGATGGCCTCTTTAGCGGCGGCGACTGCCAGACCGGTCCCGCCACCGTCATCCGTGCCATCAACGCCGGCCGCGTGGCTTCGGCAAACATCGACCGCTACCTGGGCTTTGACCACAAGATCAAGCTCGACGTGGAGCTGCCGACCGTGCAGTTTAAGGGCAAGCACGAGTGCGGCCGCTGCGAGCTGGGCGAGCGCGAGGCCGGCGAGCGCATTCACGATTGGAATCTGGTCGAGCAGGGTCTCACCGAGCAGGAGGCGCGCCAGGAGGCGAGCCGCTGCCTGCGCTGCGACCACTTTGGCTTTGGCGCGTTCCGCGGAGGGAGGAACCTGGAATGGTAGAGCTCAACAAAACCACCGTCGGCGACAACAGCGAAAACGGAGCGCACAACATGGTCAAGCTCACTATCGATAATTGCGAGGTCGTGGTTCCCGAGCATACCACGATCCTGGATGCGGCCAAGTCCGTCGGCATCCAGATTCCCACCCTGTGCTATCTGCGCGATCTGAACGAGATCGGTGGCTGCCGCGTGTGCGTGGTCGAGGTTGCGGGCTGCGACCAGCTGGTTGCCGCCTGCAACAACTACGTGCTCGACGGCATGGTGGTCCACACCAACAGCCCCAAGGCCCGCGAGGCCCGTCGCACCAACGTGCAGCTGCTGCTGTCCCAGCACGATTCGCAGTGCACGAGCTGCGTGCGCAGCGGCAACTGCAACCTGCAGACCATCGCCAACGACCTGGGCATTTTCTATCTGCCGTATCAAAGGCATTTGGCGGGCGAGGGTTGGGATTTCGATTTCCCCATCATCCGCGAAAACGACAAGTGCATTAAATGCATGCGCTGCATCAAGGTGTGCGAGAGCGTACAGGGCCTAGGGATTTGGGACCTGACCAACCGCGCCACGCATACCGCCGTGGGCACCCGCGGGCGCGTGCCGATCGGCAAGACCGATTGCGTCGCGTGCGGCCAGTGCATCACGCATTGCCCGACGGGCGCGCTGCGCGAGCGCGACGACACCGAGACCGTGTTTGACGCGCTCGCTAATCCCGACAAGATCGTGCTGGTGCAGATCGCGCCGGCCGTGCGTAGTGCTTGGGGCGAGGAGCTCGGCATTCCGCGCGAGGAGGCAACCGTCGAGCGTCTGGCTTGCGCGCTGCGCCGCGTGGGCTTTGAGTACGTGTTCGATACCGATTTCTCGGCCGACCTCACCATTATGGAGGAGGGCTCCGAGCTGCTCGAGCGCCTGGGCGCCGCCGCTAAGGGTGAGGGCGACAGCCGCGGCTGGCCCATGTTTACGAGCTGCTGCCCGGGCTGGGTGCGCTTTGTGAAGGCACGTTACCCCGAGTTTGTCGACAGCCTGTCCACGTCAAAGTCGCCGCAGCAGATGTTCGGCGCTATCGCCAAGACCTACTACGCCAAGGTGCTGGGCGTGGAGCCCGAGCGTCTGTTCGTGGTGTCCGTTATGCCGTGCACGGCCAAGAAGGCCGAGTGTGCGCTGCCGAGCATGATGGGCGAGGGCGGCGCGCCCGACGTGGACGTTGCGCTGACGGTGCGCGAGATGGTGCGCATGATCCGCGCGAGCCACGTGAGCGTTGACACGCTGGTCGAGGAGCCGCTCGATACGCCGTTGGGCTTTGGCACGGGCGCGGGTGTGATCTTTGGCGCCACGGGCGGCGTGATGGAGGCCGCCGTGCGCTCGGCATATTACCTGGTGACGGGCAAGAACCCGGATGCCGACTTCTTCACTGACGTGCGCGGACTCGAGGGCTGGAAGGAGGCCGTGGCCGATATCGACGGTACCAAGGTGCGCGTCGCCGTGGCGTACGGGCTGGGCAACGCCGCCCGTCTGCTCGACGCGATTCGCGACGGCCGTGTGAGCTATGACTTCGTCGAGGTCATGGCGTGCCCGGGCGGCTGCGTCGGCGGCGGCGGTCAGCCCATCCACGACGGCTGCGAGCTGGCGGCCGAGCGTGGCCAGGTGCTCTGGGGCCTCGATGCGAACGCCGAGATTCGCTTCTCGCACGAGAACCCCGATGTTCAGGCATGCTATCGCGAGTTCTTGGGCGCGCCGCTCTCGCCGCTGGCCGAGGAGCTGCTGCATACCGACCATCACGCCTGGTCGATGCCCAACGAGGGGGTGTGCTAACGATGCGCGCGTTTAATGTTGAGCTGTCGCGCCGAGGATTTGCCTCGGTGCTTGCCGCGGGCGCGTTGTCGCTCGCGCTGGCTGGCTGTGGCGGCGGAGCTGCGGGGGCGGGGTCCGCCGCGGGCTCGGCTGCCGGGTCTGCCGCTGACGGTGCCGCTGTCGAGCCGGTCGAGGTGCACGTCGCCTCGCTCAAGGGGCCGACCTCGATTGGCCTGGTGCAGTTTATGGACCAGGCGGCCGATGGTGAGACGGACAATGAGTTCGACTTTGCGATCAGCGCCGCAGCCGATGAAATCGTGCCCAAGGTGATTCAGGGCGATGTCGACATTGCCCTGGTACCCGCCAACGTGGCGAGCGTTCTCTACAACAAGACCGAGGGTGCGGTGCAGGTCATTGACATCAACACGCTGGGCGTGCTGACGGGCGACGCGAGCGTGGCCTCGTTTGGTGACCTGGCGGGTCGCACCGTCTACATGACGGGCAAGGGCACCACGCCAGAGTACGTCATGAACTATCTGCTGGAGCGCGCGGGCCTGACCGGCCAGGTGGCGCTTGAGTTTAAGAGCGAGCCCACCGAGGTGCTCTCGGCGCTGCTTGCCGACCCGTCTGCCGTGGGCGTGCTGCCCGAGCCGTTCAAGACCGCTGCCATCGCAAAGAGCGAGGGCAAGCTGTCGGCGCCGGTGAGCCTGACCGATGCGTGGGACGAACTGGCGGGTGACACGGGCTCCCGTTTGCTGACGGGCGTGACCGTGGTGCGCCGAGCCTTTGCTGAGGAGCATCCCGAGGCCGTGGCGGAATTCCTGAGCTGCCATGCGGCGAGCGTCGAGGCCGTCAACGCGGCGCCGGCAGACTGGGCACAGGCCGTGGTCAATGCGGGCATCGTGGATAACGCTACGATTGCCGAAAAGGCGATTCCCGGGTGCATGCTTGTGTGCCAGACGGGGAAGGATATGAAGGCGGCGCTCGGTGGGTACCTGCAGGTGCTGGCCGATGCGGACGCGAGCGCCGTGGGCGGCAAGCTCCCGGCTGACGATTTCTACTACATGGAGTAGCCCGTGCGTGCGTTTGCTCGACAAATGACAGAGCGTATGAAGGCGGTGGCGGCAGCAGGTGCCGTTGCCGCCTTTTGGCTTGCCGTGTGGGTCTTCGCGGCGGCGTTGGTGGCACAGCCGCTGATTTTGCCGGGTCCGGGCGCTGTCGTGGTGGCGTTGCTGCGGCTGGTGTGCGATGCCGGCACGTGGGCGATTCTGGTGGGCTCGGGTGCGCGGATACTGGGCGGGCTGGCGCTTGCCGCGGTGTGCGGCGGCGTACTGGCGGGAGCCTCGGTGCGATCGCTGACGTTTGCCCGCCTGGTGGCGCCGGCGCTTTCGTTTGTTAAGGCGACACCGGTTGCCTGCGTAGTGGTCCTGCTGCTCATTTGGCTGGGGTCGGCGCGCGTGAGCATTGCGGCGGTCTTTTTGATGTCGCTGCCGGGTGTGTATTTCTCACTGGTCGAGGGCTTGGCGCAAGCGGATAAACCGCTGGAGCAGATGTTTCGTCTGCATGGCGTGCGGGGCTGGCGACTGTTTTGCGCCCACACCTGGCGCGAAGTCCTGCCGTTTGTGCTTTCGTGCGCCCGCGCTGTGATCGGCATAAGCTGGAAGGCCGGCGTGGCGGCGGAGCTCATCGGCATGGCGACGGGCACCGTGGGCGAGCGCATCTATCAGGTGAAGCTGCTCATCGAGACGGCTGATCTGCTGGCGTGGACCGTGCTGGTCGTGGCGGCATCGTGGGCATGCGAGCGCGTGCTGGTGTGGCTGCTGCGGGTTTCGGGACCCGTGGCGTGGCGCGCGGCCGTGCGGGCACATGGGCATGGACTGCGCGGGCGTGCGGGCGGCTCTGCTGGTGGCGGGGCTGCGGCGGAGCTTGCGCTCGCCGTGGGCGACCGGGCACCCTGGGCTCCGGCGCTGGATGGTCTGGTGCTCAACGTGCCCGCGGGCGGGCGTATCTGCGTGATGGGCGCTTCAGGCGTGGGCAAGTCGACGCTGCTTTCGTTGACAGCGGGGGAGTGCGCGCCGTGCTCGATGGTGTTTCAGGATACGCGCCTGGTTGAGGACGCTTCTGCTTTGGATAACGTGCTGGTGTGCGCCGATGCACGCGTGAATGCCTCGAGTGCCGCTGCCTTGTTGCGCCTGCTGGTACCGGGGATCGATGTGCATGCCCGCGTGGCCGAGCTCTCGGGCGGGCAGCGCCGTCGCGTCGAGATTGCCCGAGCCCTGCTGTGTCCGGGCGGCGCAGTGATTCTGGACGAGCCCTTTACCGGTCTAGACATCGCTGCGCGCGACGCATGCACCGAGGTCGTGCTCGACTTGCTCGACGGCCGTATGCTGTTGCTTGCCACGCACGATTCCGCTGACGCTCGGGCCCTCAATATCTCGGACATCATCACGCTCTAAAGACTTACTCAGCAACAAATTGATCCGTTTTTTCTCCGTCCCCATGGGGTCGGGTATGGTATTCTATCTGCGGGGTAATACTTAGGAATACCAAGTAATACCAATGCCGTAGAACAAACTCCAGATGCGGGCCAATCGGGTTGCCTTCACGGCCCGTCGCCCAGCCGCGTGGCCCGCATCCATCCGCACCACCGTCGTTTCAAAAAGGAAGCGCCATGGCAGAACACATGACCCCGGTTGTCGCGAAGGTCTTGCCCGAGGAAAAGGCGGCCTTCGCGGCGGCAACCCAGCTCGTGGGCACCACGCCGTCCAACGCTATCCGCATGTTTATCGCCGCGTTCAATCGCTGCGGCACCTTTCCGTTCGACATTTCGTCGAGCGGGGCTTTTGGCGCTGCGCCCGATTCTCATCAACAATGACTGTCCCAAACTGCCGGCACTTGGGGACGTTCCTTTTCTGCCGGCAGTTAAGGAACGTCCCCAAGTGCCGGGTTTTGAGGAGGTTGGCATGCTCAATGCGCTGGTTTGGGCACTTGCCTGTTTTGGTGTTGTTGCTGCCGATATTGCCTTGAGCATGGTTTTGTTCTCCGCGCTGGACATCGTGTCGGTGCTGACGGGCTTCCCGATCGACAACCTCGATATTCAATGGTTCCAGGCTGCCGCTCAGACGGCGTCATTTTTGATGGCGCTGCTGTGGTGGCGTTATCTGTGGCCCCGCTCCTTCATGGCGCGCCGGCAAGGCGAGCGTCCGCTCGGTGGGGGAGCAAACGCGGCATGGAAGCGCATTGCCTGCGTTGTCGTGATAGGCCTATCCATGCAGGTGGTCATTAGCTACCTATGCGACGGCGTGCTGTCGCTGCTGCCCGAGGTCGCGGCAGACTATAGCGAGCTCGTCGAGGAAACGGGCATGGGCGATACCAGCCTTCTTGCCGTCCTGACCACGGTGCTCGGCGCGCCGTTTTGCGAGGAACTGCTGGTGCGCGGCATCATCTTTGAGTTTTCGCTGCGTGCGTTTAATCCACAGTGCCGTTCGTTCTGGAAGCGCCGGCGCCGCGCGAACGCGCAGGACGGCGCCATAGTGCCCTGGGCGGCCCCGAGTACCCGGGGCGTCGCCGCGGCAATCGTGCTGCAGGCGGCGGTCTTCGGTTTTATGCACATGAACTGGGTGCAGGGCTGCTATGCGGGCGCTGCCGGCCTCATTTTTGGTTGGGTGTTCGTGACCACCGGAAAGCTCCGCTACACGATCCTGCTGCACTTTGCCTTTAATGCAGGGTCATACCTCATGGGCCTGCTGTGGTTTGTGAACACGCCGCTCGACGTAGTGATCACGGTTGCCATCGCCGGCTTTGTGCTGGTAGAGGCGATGCGGTCGCTCAAACTGACGTGCCAGATGGATCGTCCCTACCAGCAAGCGTGATTCCCCTAAGGAAAACACGCTTGGCCGATGAGGAGACGCCGACTGGCCAAGAGACACCGGCCGGCCCTCGCCACGCTAGTTGCGCCTGCCGCCTCCGTTGGCGCCCTGTCGTCCCTGGGCCGCGCGATTGCGACCGGCAGTGTTTTGTGCGCGCGACATGCCGCCGTGGCCCTTGCTGCCCTTGGGCCCCTTGCCGGCGGCGCCACCGTGGGCCTTGCCGCCCTTCTTGCCAGTACCGTGTCCGCCGCTGGCCGATGTCTCGCCTGGGCGTGGCGGCACGGGGCGAATCAGGCAATGCTTGGTGTAGCCAATCAGATCGCGGCGGCCGGCTTTTTCCAGCGCCTCGCGCACGAGCTTGTAGTTCTCGGGCTTGCGATACTGGATGAGCGCGCGCTGCATGGCCTTTTCGTGCGGGTCGCGCGCCACATAGATCGGCTCCATGGTGCGCGGGTCCACGCCGGTGTAGTACATGCACGTCGACATGGTGGACGGGGTGGGGTAGAAGTCCTGCACCTGTTCGGGCATGTAGCCCATGTCGCGCACGGCCTCGGCAAGGTCCACTGCTTCCTTCATCGTCGAGCCGGGATGACTCGAGATTAGGTATGGCACCACGTACTGCTTGAGTCCGTATTCGCGGTTCAGGCGTTCAAATTTACGGCAGAACGCGTCGTAGACGGCGCGGCTCGGCTTGCCCATCACGGACAGCACCGCGTCGCTCACGTGCTCGGGTGCCACGCGCAGCTGGCCCGAGACATGGTGCTCCAGCAGCTCACGCAAAAACTCGTCCGAGGCGTCGGCCATGGTGTAGTCAAAGCGGATACCGCTGCGGACGAAGACCTTCTTGACGCCCGGCAGCTGGCGCAGGTCGCGCAGCAGCTGCGTGTAGCCGCTCTCGTCGACCACCATGTTCTTGCACACGCTCGGCCACAGGCAGCGCTTGTTCTTGCACACGCCGTGCTTGAGCTGTTTGTCGCAGGCAGGGCGGCTAAAGTTTGCCGTCGGTCCACCCACGTCGTTGATGTAGCCCTTAAACTCCGGGTCGCGCGTGAGCAGCTCGGCTTCGCGCATGATCGAATCGTGGCTGCGCATCTGCAGTACGCGACCCTGGTGGAAGGTGAGGGCGCAAAACGAGCACTCGCCAAAACAGCCACGGTTTGAGCTAATGGAAAACTTGATCTCGGCAAAGGCCGGCACGCCGCCTGCCGCGTCGTAGTCGGGATGCCAATCGCGTGCGTAGGGGAGCTCGGCCACCTCGTCCATCTCATCGGTGGTGAGCGTCGCCGACGGCGGGTTCTGCACCACATAGACGCTGTTGGGGTAGGGCTCTACCAGACGATGTCCGGTGATGGGGTCCATATTCTGCTGTTGCACGTTAAAGCTGCGCGCGTAGTTGAGCTTGTCGGCGGTAAGGTCGTCCCAGCTGGGCAGCAGGTCGTAGTCGTAGACCTCGTCGAGCGAGCCCGTGCGGTAAACGGTGCCATTGATATAGGTGATCTGATCGACGGGCAGCCCCGCGTCGAGCGCGTCGGCGATCTCGACAATCGCGTGCTCGCCCATGCCGTAGATGAGGATGTCGGCGCCCGAGTCGAGCAGTACCGAGCGCTTAAGCTTGTCCTGCCAGTAGTCGTAGTGGGCCAGACGGCGCAGGCTCGCCTCGATGCCGCCGATGATGATGGGAGCGTCCTTAAACGTCTGGCGGATGAGGTTGCCGTAGACCGTGACGGCGCGATTGGGACGGCGCCCCTCCTCGCCGCCGGGCGTGTAGGCGTCGGTGTGGCGGCGATGCTTGGTCACCGAATAGTGGTTGACCATGGAGTCCATGTTGCCGGCACTGACGAGAAAGCCCAAGCGCGGCTCGCCGAGCACGGTGATGCTGGCGGGGTCGGTCCAGTTGGGTTGGCAGATGATGCCCACCTTGTAGCCGTGCGCGTCGAGTACGCGGCTGATGATGGCCATGCCAAAGCTGGGATGGTCCACATAGGCGTCGCCGCAGATGTAGACAAAGTCGCACTGGTCCCAGCCGCGTGCATCCATGTCGGCTCGACTGACGGGGAGGAATTTATCGCGGCCCGGGCGCCAGGGGCGGGCGGGCGTCGCTTGGGAATGCTTGGCGCGGGCGACCGTGGCCTGCGCCTTGCCGCCGCGCTTTTGCTGCTGGCCCTGTTTGCCCTGCTGACTGCGCTGGTTGTTCTGAGCGTGCTGAGGCTTTTTTGCCACGATCCCTCCCGGTGTCTGTATGCTGCACGTAATTGTAACCAGTCTTTTTGGGACGGAGCTAAAAAGACTGGGGGAGTACATGGGCTAGTGAGTGGGAGCGTCGCCGCGCCCGCCGTTTGTTTCCAGACTGTGTATCCCTGCGTCGAAGGAGCCGTCTCGCGCGCACGCCATGTTGTCAATGGGTTACAGTATGAACGGCGGCTATGTTTCCGCCAACGCACGAGAGAGTCGTCAACAAGGAGGATGCACGACGATGCAGCGTGCCAAACAGATATCGGAGTCCATCGAGCTGGGCATTATCTTGGCGCTCGCCGGTGGCTTTATGGACGTCTATTCGTACATTGGGCGCGATCATGTTTTCGCCAACGCGCAGACAGGCAACATCCTGCTCGTGGGCGTGAGCATCTCGGAGGGCAACTGGGCACTTGCGGAACGCTATTTCTTCCCCGTGGTGTCGTTTGCCGTGGGCATTATGCTTGCCGACCTGGTGCATGAGCGGTTTGGCAGCGTGATTCACTGGCGCCAGGTAACGGTGTTCTTTGAAGCTGTCATCTTGCTGGGCGTGAGCTTTATCCCGGGCGGCAATTTCAATCTGCTCGCCAACTGCCTCACTTCGTTTGCCTGCGGTATGCAGGTAGAGAGCTTCCGCAAGATCCACGGTCACGGCATCGCTACGACCATGTGCATCGGCAACTTGCGCAACGCGCTGCAAAACGTGGACGATTACATCATCACCCACAGGCGCGGCTTTTTGGAAAACGGCCTACTGTATTTTGGCGTGATCTTTACCTTTGTGTTTGGCGCCGTGTTGGGCAACTGGTGCATTGAGCGCATGGGCCTGCACGCCATCGTCGTGGCGAGCTTGCTGCTGTTTGTCGCGTTTGCCATCATGTTCATCGACCGCGAGCGCGACTTGCGCTTACGCTGGAAGGTTGCGGCCGAGGCTTGGAAAGAGGGCTGCCGAAAGTAACCGAATGCGGCAAAGGGGCTGTCCCTTTGCCGCAATATTTTTCATCGTCTGTTGAAACGCTTTAAATAGTTTGACGTTCTCACGCGTTTTTTGTTTCAAAAGCGTTAGGATGGGACTCATAGCGTGGGGCGTAATGGATGCCCCGCACACGATGGGAGGCTATCAATGGCTAATCGTTTCGTTCTCAATACCATCTCTTATCATGGTTCCGGCGCCATCAAGGAGATCCCCGGCGAGCTCCAGCGTCGCGGCTACAAGAAGATCTTCGTCTGCTCCGACCCCGATCTGGTCAAGTTTGGCGTTACCGCTAAGGTGACCGACGAGCTCGACGCCGCCGGCATCGCTTGGAGCCTCTACTCCGAGATCAAGCCCAACCCCACGATTCAGAACGTCAAGGACGGCGTCGAGGCCTTCAAGGCCGCCGAGGCTGACGCTATCGTGACCATCGGTGGCGGCTCCTCCATGGACACCGCCAAGGCCATCGGCATCATCATCAACAACCCCGAGTTCGCCGATGTCCGCAGCCTCGAGGGCGTTGCTCCCACTAAGAACCACGCCGTGTTCACCATCGCCGTGCCGACGACCGCCGGTACCGCTGCCGAGGTGACCATCAACTACGTCATCACCGACCCCGAGAAGGTCCGCAAGTTCGTGTGCGTCGACACCAACGACGCCCCCGAGGTCGCCGTCGTCGACCCCGACATGATGGCTTCCATGCCCGCCGGCCTGACCGCCTCCACCGGCATGGACGCTCTGACCCACGCCATCGAGGGCTATACCACCAAGGGCGCTTGGGAGCTCTCCGACATGTTCCACTTTGAGGCCATCAAGCTGATCAGCGAGAACCTACGCGACTCCGTTGCCGAGGCCAAGTCCGGCCAGCCCGGCTCCGGCCGCGAGGGCATGGCCCTTGGCCAGTATGTCGCCGGCATGGGCTTCTCCAATGTTGGCCTGGGCATCGACCACGCCATGGCTCACACCCTGTCCGCTCACTACGACACCCCGCACGGCGTCGCTTGCGCCATGCTGCTGCCGATCGCCATGGAGTTCAACAAGCCGGTTTGCGCCGAGCGTCTGGCCAAGGTTGCCGTCGCCATGGGCGTTGACACCACGGGCATGAGCACCGACGAGGCTGCCGACGCCGCTATCGCCGCCGTCAAGCAGCTTTCCGCCGACGTGAATATCCCGCACGTCTGCGAGGCCATGAAGGCTGACGAGATCGAGGTCCTGGCCAAGGACGCCATGGCCGACGCTTGTTTCCCGGGTAACCCGCGCGAGGCAACGCTCGACGACGTCATCGAGCTCTTCAAGAAGATCTGCCCGGCTGCCTAGCCCAGTTTGGTGGTCCTTCGCCCGTAGGTGTATGGTCTTTTGACGTGCCGCTGGCCCCGCCGTGCTACGCACGGCGGGGCTTTTTGTGCTGCGTCGATGCCCTGAGACGGACAAAACCAAGGCGTACTGCCCGCTGCGGATAGGTGGTGCACTTCCCTGCGTGCATTTTTGGGAGTATTCAACAAGCTCTTAAAAATGCATAACGTTGTGAATGGGCGGTAGTGATCCGCAGGCGCCCATCGACAGCCATTGTGGGCGGGCTATCGATGAGTGGAGGGGGTTGTTACTGAGTTTCTGCTTTGCGACGACCTGCAACACTGCTGTAACCGCGTCGTTTTGTCGTTCGTGATGGGGCCGTTGGGGCCCACGGTGCTGAATACTCCGTTTTTTGCACGGTCCAAGGTGGGGCACCCTGAGACGAAGCAAAAAGATGCCTCATTTCTATGCAAATACCAATAGGATTTATGCAAGATTGAGATTGTAAACCGTGCACGTGCACAAAACCGGTGCGGGGACGTCTGGAGGCGGCTCGGCTCCTGGGGCATTGCACGTGCAGAACGGTTAAAATCGGGACTCGGTCTTAGTTTTACTTGGAAGGATGCATATGACTTCTAATATTGATGCTTCTCTAGAGGAGACGCTCTCCTATATCGCAGGACAGCTTAAGACGCTGACTTCTATCGCTTCGCCTACGGGGTTTACTCGTGCGGCGACTGATTATCTGATGGAGACCCTGCGCGATATGGGGTTTGGGCCTGAGCGTTCTAATAAGGGTAACGTGCTCGTTGAGCTTGGCGGCGAGGGCGAGCCGCTCGTACTGGCGAGCCATGTCGATACCCTAGGCGCCATGGTGCGTTCCATTAAGGACAATGGCCGCCTGCGCCCCACGACGCTCGGTGGGCATCAGTGGTCTACGGCCGATGGCGAGAACTGCACCGTCTACACGCGCGACGGCAATGTCTACACGGGCGTGGTTCTTAACACCGAGCCTTCGGCGCACGTGGCCGACGAGCCGGTCAAGACCATCGAGAAGAACATGGAGATCCTGCTCGACGAGAACGTCGACAGCAAGGACGATGTGCTCGAGCTGGGTATTCAAACCGGCGACATCATCGCTATGGATCCGCGCACCACGGTAACGGAGAGCGGCTTCATCAAGAGTCGCTTCCTTGACGACAAGCTGTCCGCGTCGATTCTGCTGGGTCTCGCCCGCGCCGTCGCCGCTGGCGAGGTGACGCTTTCGCGCAAAGTGTCATTGCTCTTTACCGTGTACGAGGAGGTCGGCCATGGCGGTGCCTTTGTGCCGGCCGACACGCGCGAGATGATCAGCGTGGACATGGGCTGCGTGGGCGACGACCTGGGCTGCACCGAGCGCATGGTTTCGATTTGCGCCAAGGATTCGGGCGGTCCGTACAACTACGACCTGGTGACCACGCTGTCCAACATCGCGCGCGAGCTGGAGCTCGATTACGCCATCGATGTGTATCCGCACTACGGCTCGGACGTTGAGGCCACGCTCTCGGCCGGCTACGACATCCGTCACGGCCTGATCGGCCCCGGCGTGTATGCGAGCCACAACTACGAGCGCAGCCACATGGACGGCGTGCGCAACACCTACGAGCTCGTCCGCGCCTACGTACAGCGCTAGGGGAGCAGCTTGCGACTCTGTTGACCAATTGCTCTAAGGCCCGATTGCTCGGGCCTTTTTTCGCTTCAGTCTGTTTAGTATTATGCTGTATGTAGCTAATTAACTTTACGTTTAGAATACTTAACGAGGTGATGCGGCGTATGGATACATCTGAGTACTTGTCTATGGGTGATGCTGCCCGCCTGTTGGGCGTTACGAAAGCCCGCATATCTCAGCTTGCCGCATCGGGAACGCTCGCGTGCGATATTGTGGGCGGACGGAAGATGGTTGAGTATGATTCTGCGGTCGCTTATCAAAAGGTCCGCAAACGTGGACGCCGTCCTGCGGCCGATGTGGGGCGCAAGTTTACGCTGATGTCCGCCGATTACGAGGTTGCACGTGTTTCGTTTGATCCGACGCGCGAGTTTTCCTTCGAAATCGCCGAGGTACTCGATGCGCAGAGGATGCCGTTTGGCACGTGCTCGAGCTCTTCTCCTACGGTGAATAAACGGGAGCTCAACGCGTGGTGGGGGCATCGGTCGGTACCCGATGTTCGCCCCGGGCTTATCTCGCGCTACCGCGAGCTGGGGATTGTCAACGGCACTGAGGTGCCGGTTCAGTGTCTGGGTCTCTCGCTTTCGGATTGTTATTGGCTGCGGCCGGCCGATTGCGGCGAACTCAAATGGCAAAACATCAATTACTTTGAGAACGAATTTGAGCGATCGGCGCCCGAAGAGCGTTCGGGTTGGCTGGAGGGCATCGGTCTTAAAAATCCCGACAACACATCCGAGGGCGAGCTTCCTAAATCGTGGATGATTCGCAACGGTGTTCGCGTTCTGGTCAAGGGGTGCGGCATGGACGACCAACGGCCCTTTAACGAGGCGGTTGCAACGGCTCTACATCGTCGCTTGCTGTCGGAGGGTGAGTTTGTTCCTTATACGGTTGAGCGGATGTTCGATGGCCCTGTGTGCCTGTGCGACCTTGATTATCGACTTTATCCGAACACCTCCCACATTCATCCGCACATGTGCGGATGAATGTGGGAACCCGATACCCTGAGGGCCGGATCGGCCGGCCCCGGGAGATCGGAGGACGG